>JAITWT010000079.1 GCA_031285125.1 Burkholderiaceae bacterium
CTGGCGAGTTGCTGTTGGGCCTTGAGGGTTTTCTCTGCATTGGATCCCCAGATCGCTACCTGTGCTCCGGACTGCAACAAAGCCCTGGCCATGCCAAGGCCGATGCCGCCATTGCCGCCCGTGATGATGGCGCTCTTTCCTGTGAGATTGAAGGGTTGGTACATGGTGTGGTTTGTCCCGGATGTATTGAGTAAATGGCTGGTTTTCGTTCCCTCCGGGGAGCCTCTGAACAACTCCCCGCGAGTGGGCGCGCCCGGATTCGGGATGGGATGCGAGGCGCAAAGCGCAGCGATACCGGGCGGTATCGCGAGCATTTGCAACGAAGCAGACCGCCCGAATACGGGATGCGACCGCCGCGGGGACGTTGTTCAGAGGTTCCTTAAGGCTCCGTTGCATTGCAAATACCGGCGTGTATCAGGGGGCGCCACAAGATCGGCAAGTATCCACGAATACCGCCGCAACGTGCCCTTCCTGCGCACTTCACCCTGCGCCCTGCGCCCTTTGCACCGCGTCGTATCCGGGACCCCAAGAAACCTATGCACGATCCCCAATGGCCCGCGTAAATACCCGCAAAGACCTTTTCCCGATGGGATTCATCAGAGGCCCGGCGCAAAGCGCGGCGATCGCCGCCGGCAGGCGCAATGCCCCCCATTTCACGCGGTGCGCTTTGCGGCACAAAGCCATCAGGGGCAAAAACCATCAGGCGCTATCGCAAGCCCTAAAATTCCCGGCCTCCCAAGGAGCGTTGCAGCGACTGGCCTTTTTCTTTTTCCGGGCCGGCTCGTCAGGCTTGGGCGCCATCGTCAACCACCCCCCCGCAACCACGCTCGCCTGCACTGCTTTCCTACAGGTGAGCCGATGAACACCAGCCCGTCTTTCCCTTCTGCGTCAGCGGCCGCCCCGATGGCCGCGCCAGCCGTTGTGCCGGCGATCCCACCGATGAGGCTCTCGGGCCTGGAGCCGGTGGAGATCGGTGCGCAGCACCTGTTCGTCAACATCGGCGAGCGCACCAACGTCACGGGTTCCAAAGCCTTCGCGCGGATGATTCTGGCGGGCCAGTTCGAGCAGGCGCTGGCGGTGGCGCGTCAGCAGGTGGAGAACGGGGCGCAAATCATCGACGTGAATATGGACGAGGCGATGCTCGATTCCCAAGCGGCGATGGTGCGCTTTCTGAACCTGATCGCCAGCGAGCCGGATATTGCGCGGGTGCCGGTGATGATCGATTCCTCGAAGTGGGAGGTGATCGAGGCCGGGCTGCGCTGCATCCAGGGCAAGGGCATCGTCAATTCGATTTCGCTCAAAGAAGGCGTGACGTCTTTCAAGCGCCAGGCGCAGCTGGTGCGCCGCTATGGCGCCGCCGCCGTGGTGATGGCGTTCGACGAGCAAGGGCAGGCCGATAGCTACGCGCGCAAGATCGAAATTTGCGCGCGTGCGTATCGCATCCTGGTCGATGAACTCGATTTCCCGGCCGAGGACATCATCTTCGACCCCAATGTTTTCGCGGTCGCCACCGGGATCGAGGAGCACGATAACTACGCGGTCGATTTCATCGAAGCCACGCGCTGGATCAAGGCTCACCTGCCGGGCGCGAAGGTTTCGGGGGGCATCTCGAACGTGAGCTTTTCCTTTCGCGGCAACGATCCGGTGCGCGAGGCGATTCACACGGTGTTTCTGTACCACGCGATTGCCGCCGGGCTGGATATGGGCATCGTCAACGCCGGGATGATCGGCGTCTATGACGAGTTGGACCCCGTGCTGCGCGAGCGCGCGGAAGATGTGGTGCTCAACCGCCGCGCCGATGCGGGCGAGCGTCTGGTCGAGATCGCCGAATCCGCCAAGGGCGCAGCACGCGATGTCAGCAAACAACTCCAATGGCGCGCGGCCCCGGTCGAGCAGCGGCTGGCGCATGCGCTGGTGCATGGCATCACCGAGTTCATCGTCGAGGACACCGAAGAGGCTTACCGCGCCGCCACGGCGCGCGGCGCACGGCCCCTGAGCGTGATCGAAGGTCCGTTGATGGACGGGATGAACACCGTCGGCGATCTGTTCGGGCAGGGCAAGATGTTTTTGCCGCAGGTGGTCAAGTCCGCACGCGTGATGAAGCAGGCGGTGGCCCACCTGATCCCGTACATCGAGGAAGAAAAGCGCCGCGACCAGGCCGCCGGGCGCGCGGTCACGGCCAAGGGCAAGATCGTGATGGCCACCGTCAAGGGCGATGTGCATGACATCGGCAAGAACATCGTCTCGGTCGTGCTCCAGTGCAACAACTTCGAGGTCATCAATCTGGGCGTGATGGTGCCCTGCCACGAAATTCTGGCGCGCGCCAAGGCCGAGGATGCGGACATCATCGGCCTGTCGGGGCTGATTACGCCTTCGCTCGAAGAGATGCAGTACGTCGCCGGCGAGATGCACAAGGACGCGCACTTTCGCCTGCGCAAGACGCCGCTGCTCATTGGCGGGGCCACCACCAGCCGGGTGCACACCGCCGTCAAGATCGCGCCGCATTACGAGGGGCCCGTGGTCTATGTCCCTGATGCCTCGCGCAGCGTGGGTGTGGCGCAGTCGCTGCTGTCGGATCAGGCGGCGCGCTACATCGAGGAACTCAACGCCAGCTACGCCACGGTGCGCGCGCGCCACGCCAACAAAAAGGTTACGCCGCTGTGGCCGCTGGCCAAGGCGCGCGCCAACAAGACGCCGATCGACTGGCGCGGCTACACGCCGCCCGAACCCAAATTCATCGGGCGGCGCGTGTTTCGTCATTTCGATCTGGCCGAACTGGCGCAGTACATCGACTGGGGGCCTTTTTTCCAGACCTGGGATCTGGCCGGCGCTTTCCCGGCGATCCTCAAGGACGAAGTGGTCGGTGTCGAGGCGGCACGCGTGTATGCCGATGGCCAGCAGATGCTCAAGCGCTTGATCGAGGGCCGCTGGCTGACCGCCAACGGCGTGGTCGGCTTCTGGCCGGCCAACACGGTCGATGACGACGACATCGTGCTCTACACCGACGCGTCGCGCCGCGAAGTTGCGCTGACTTGGTACGGGCTGCGTCAGCAAAGCGAGCGGCCCGTGGTCGATGGCGTGACGCGCCCGAGCCGCTGTCTGGCCGATTTCATCGCGCCGCGTGAAAGCGGCGTTGCCGACTATGTGGGCGCGTTCGCAGTGACGACAGGGATCGGGGCCGAGCAAAAAGCGCAGGCTTTCGTCGATGCGCTGGACGATTATTCGGCGATCCTGCTCAAAGCCCTGGCGGACCGGCTCGCCGAAGCCTTCGCCGAGGCCCTGCACCAGCGCGTGCGCACCGATCTGTGGGGTTATGCCCGCGGCGAGCAGTTGAGCAACGAAGCGTTGATTGGCGAACAGTATCAAGGCATCCGCCCCGCGCCAGGCTATCCGGCCTGCCCGGATCACAGCGTCAAACGCCCCCTGTTCGCCTTGCTGCGCTGCGAGGACATCGGCATGGAACTGACGGAGAGCCTGGCCATGGCCCCCGCCGCGAGCGTGAGCGGTTTCTACCTGAGCCACCCGCAAGCCAAGTACTTCAACGTCGGCAAGATCGGCCGCGACCAGCTGCTCGACCAGGCCGCGCGCCGCTCGACGGACGAGGCCGAGCTAGAACGTCTGCTGGCGCCCAACCTGTGAAGGCGTTGCTGGACGGTCATGCTCGATCTGTTGCACTTTATCGCCCTGCGTTACCTGGCCCTGGCTGTGGCGGTTCTGGCGGCCTGGGGCGCGGGACACCCCTTGCTCGCCTGGCTGCGCCGCGCCGCGCCGCCGCCGTGGCGCGATGCCTGGCTTGAAGCCGCGCTGGCCGCGACGCTCGGGCTGGGTCTGTATGTCTGCGCCTTTCAATGGCTGGGCGCCGCCGGGGCGCTGCACCCGGCCGTGATGGGCGGCCTCACCGCCGCCGGGGCGCTGGCCGGCGCGGCGCAGCTCTATCGAAAGTGGCGCGCACGTTCGCGCCGCGGCCCTGCGCTTGCAGCCCCCTGGCGCGAGCGCGCGAGCGCACCAAGCCGCGCCGAAATCCTGGCGCTCGTGTTGCTCGCGTGTGTGGCACTGCCCACGCTGTTGGCGCCGCTGGCGCCGCCGGTGTCTTTCGACGAGCTGATGTACCACCTGCCTTATGCGCGCGAAGTCGCCCGCGACGGCACGCTGGGGGTGTACGAATGGCTGCGTTACCCGTGGTTCCCCTATAACGTCAACCTCCTGTTTACCGCCGCGCTCGCGTTGGTGGACGATGTGTTCCCTCATTTGCTGAGTGCGTTCGCGCTCTGGCTTTCGGTGCTGATCGTGTACCGGCTGGGGCTGCATCTGCTCGACCGTATCAGCGCCTGCATTGCCGCGGGAATCTGGCTCGCCTTGGGCGATTACCACGGGGCGCTGATCGATGGCGCCGTGGCGCTGTTTGTCCTTGCGGCTTGCGTGGCGTTGTGGATCTGGCGCGAAGCCGACGCGAAAGCGCACGCAGCCGGCGCGCCTGGGCAGACAGCGCCCCATGCCCCGCGCCCGGCGGCGTGGCTGGTGCTGGGCTGTTTTTTCCTTGGCCTGGCCGCAGGCAGCAAATACCAGGCGCTGACCTTTCTACCGATCATTGCCCTGTTCGTGCTGTGGCGCGAGCGGCGCCCTCATGTGCTTGCGCTGGCGCTGCTGACCTTTCTTGTGCCTTGCATTTATTGGTATGTGCGCAACGCGATCCAGACGGGCGACCCGTTCAACCCCATCGGCGCGCGCGTGTTCGGTTTCAGCAACTGGAACGTGAGCGATTACCAGCGCCAGATCGCTGACGTGCGCGCGCACGTCAATCCGCCCAATCTGCTGTACTGGGGCATCCTGCTGCTGCCCTTCACGACGGCATGGCGGCGCTCGGCGGCGCTGCGCTCGGCGGGCCTGTTTTGCGCCTGGTCGATCGCCGTGTGGGCGCTCAGCTCGCGCTATCCGCGCTATCTCACGGCGGCCTGCCCGTTGATTGCGTTGTGCGCGGCGGCGGGCTGGCGGCAGCTGGCTCAATGGCTACGGCATGGGCTGATGCGCGCACTGAACGCATTGAGCAAAACCGGGGCGACGCCGGTACCGCAGGACGGTTCAACGAACGGTTCAACCCCCAGCCGCTGGCCCATGCGCGTGGCTGCGGTTGCGGTACTGGTTTTGAGCGCGGCCGTATCGCTGTACTTTTGTGTGCGCGATGTGCGCGAGATCGCGTCCACGCCAGCAACGCGCGAAGCCTTCCTGCGCGCGCGCGTTCCAGGCTATGCGACGCTGACCTGGCTACGCGCCCATCCGCAGCCGGGCAAGCTCTACCAGGTTGCGCTCAGCGATGCCATCTACTACGCACCCAACCCCGTGTGGGGCGACACGCTCGGCCCCTGGCGCTATATTGATTTCATCACGCTGCCCCCCGCGCAATTGGCCCGCAAACTGGCGGATCAGGGCTTCGGTACGCTGGTGGTGCATACCGGCTGGGCGCCGGCCCTGGTGCAAGCCCAGGGCTTTAGCGAATACTTCACTTTGCTGCATGCGCAGGATGGGGTCAATGCCTATCGCGTCGCCGCGCACTGAAATGCATTGACGCGCACTGATGAAATCATTATTCAACCCTGATATGCCATCCGCTGCGAGGCCGCGCCATCCATGAACCGCAACACACTGCGTGAACTGCTGCTGTTCGCCGTCGCCGGCGTGATCGGCCTGGGCGTGGATATGGGCGTGCTGTATCTGCTCGCGCCTGCGTTTGGACATCTGTACCCGCCGCCGTGGAACTGGTACGCGGCGCGCGTCATTTCATTTATCTGCGCGGCAACCGCGACCTGGATATTCAACCGCCGTTTCACCTTCGCGGGCCCGCATACCGGATCGCTGTGGCGTCAATGGCTGGCCTACCTGGGCACCATGATCGCCGGCGCCCTGCTCAATTACGCGGTCTATGTGCTGGCCCTGCGCCTGCTGAGCGAAACGCTCGGCCCCTGGGCGCCAGCCGCCGGCGTCGCGCTAGGCAGCCTGGCCGGCATGAGCATCAATTTCCTGACGGCGCGGTATTTGATCTTCAAGCGGCGGCACCGGCATTGACGCAACGTCTGCGGCCCGCACGGCACAAACGATTGATAAAAACGATTGATTTCAGCGTACCGGTGAAGTCTCCGCGCTGCTGCCCCCCGTACTGCCTTGATTGATCGGCGGCAGCGGCGTACCTCTGTCGTCCGAAACCGAGGCCCCGCGCGCTGGCCCGCGGTGATTAAAAGTGACCTCGGTCAAGCGCACCACTTTATCCACGCCCGAGACGTTGCGTATCTCCTGCGTCGCGCGCTCGATCTGATCTTGCGTGGCCAAGCCCATCAGATAGACGGTGTTGGCCTCGGTCACGACCTTGAACGCGGCCGAAGGGATTTTCTTGCCGTTGAGCAACGCGTTGCGCACCAGTGCAGTAATTCCCGTGTCGTTGGAACGCTGCTTGAACGAAAGCGGCGGCCCGATGTGAATGGCATTGACGACCGAACGCACCTTGTCAACCTTGCGAACCGCATCCTCGGCGCGCTGGCGATCGGCGGCATTGTCCACGGTACCGGTCAGCAGCACCTGGCGGTTGTAACTGGTGACGGTCACGTTGATGGTGCCGTTCATATCGCGGACACGTGAAGTACCGCGCAATTCAATCGCCCGATCGTCGACCTGTGTATCGGCCGAGCGGGGATCAGTGACCACCACGCCCGCGCCCACCGCAGCAGATCCGACAACCAGCGGCACACACCCGCCGCAAGCGGCACAAGCGGCCGCGATCGCGGTGACGGTGCACAGCCAAGATACAGATCGGGGAAATGCGCGGTAGTTCATAAAGAGTTTCCTGCAGTATTCTGAAGTGACATGGCCCCGCGGCAGCGGCCGCCCAGGCCCAAGCTCATGAAGGAACGCTTGCGTACGAGCCTTCCTGCGATGGTTTTTATTTGTCCACAAACGCCCGCTCGATCACATAGTCTCCGGGCGCGCTGGTATTGCCTTCGTTAAAGCCGCGCGCTTCGAGGATGCGCCGCAGATCCGTCAACAAGCCCGGGCTGCCGCAAATCATCACACGGTCCTCCTTGGGATTGATCAGCGGCAGACCGAGGTCGCTGGTGAGCTTGCCGTTTTCGATCAGATCCGTCAAGCGCCCCATATTGTGGAAGGGCTCACGCGTCACGGTCGGGTAATAGCGCAACTGATCGCGCACCATTTCGCCAAGGAATTCGTGCTGAGGCAACTCGTTGCTGAGGTATTCGTGATACGCAAGCTCGCTGACCAAGCGCACCCCATGCGCAAGGACCACCGTTTCAAATTTTTCATAGGTGGCGGGATCGCGGATCACGCTCATGAAAGGCGCCAGGCCCGTACCGGTACACATCAAGAACAGGCGCTTGCCAGGCAACAAATAGTCGATCAGCAGCGTGCCAGTGGGCTTGCGCCCGACGATGACGGTATCCCCCACCTGGATATGTTGCAGGCGCGAAGTCAGTGGCCCCTCTTGAACCTTGATGCTCAGAAACTCCAAGTGCTCCTCGTAGTTGGCGCTGACAATACTGTAGGCACGCAGCAGCGGCTTGCCCTCGACGCGCAACCCGATCATGGTGAAGTGGCCATTGGAAAACCGCAGCGCCGGATCACGGGTCGTGGTGAAAGAAAACAAACGATCGGTCCAGTGGTGGACGCTCAAAACGCGCTCTTCGCTGAAAGCACTATTGGCGCTGGCTGTACTTTTGGCGCTGGAGTCAGTACTCATCGCGGTGTGGTGGAGTCGGGTTGCAAAAAGAGAGGCTCGGATGAAACAACCGAGTCGCGCATTATCGCGTCTTTCGCTGGCTGCCCGCGAAAATTCTGATCAACAACCGCTGCGGGAACGCACCTATGGGCGCGCTACGCTTCACGGCGCGGCCGGAAGCAGCGTGCGCCAAGTCAAACATGAGACAGGCTGACAGAGAAGTAAAGTAAGAGCTTGTTCAAAGTCTCCGAACTATGAGAGGCTGAATAGCTCATCCATCTGGCCTTCCTGGCTCTCTTGCTTCGGAGACTTTGAACAGGTTCTTAGGCTGGCCTTAAGTCCAAGCCTGTTTGCCCGTCCAAGCGAAATGCACAGGGGTCATAGCCGGAAGCAAGGATGATGGATTGCACTTGAGAAACGCGAGCATCACGCAACCGCGCACAGTATTTATGCAATGTCGAGGTATCCTCTGTCAGGATAAAAGGTATGCCTTCATGGCAGGCTTGCGCAATAAGTTTTACATCATCACGCGCTACTGGGCGCGGTGTACTGTCATTTTTTGGAGCCAAGGCATTCCATAGCTGAGCCGCCCGCTGTCCATGTGGAATATTGAATGGCAGGTGGCGAAATTTTTGCAAAGGTAAATCGGTAATCGGTTGCTTAATGCCAAATTCTGCTGCGACAATCGCCGAAAAAAACATTGGCAGCGATTCGTCGAGCATCTGCCGATAGTATTGGGTTGCAGTTGGATGGTTGGGGCGCGTGGCATCAACTAAAGAAATCAAGTAGCTGGTATCCAACAAAACATTTACCGTCATGCGCTTTCACTCCGCAACGATTCGACCCATTGAGCAGCATTGGGAATATTTTTCCATGCTGCTGTGCCTTTGTGTACCATCTGTTGAAACTCATCTTCGTCATAAGTTGGATGGTGTGATTCAAACGCACGTAGGCTGAGGTTGCGCAATTCACCAGTGCGTAAGTTTTCTTCTGCTGTCACATGCAGCAAGGCCGAGCGATAGAGGCGGTTTTCGCTTTCTTGAGCAAGCAATTGTTGAGCTGCCGACACGATAAGGTTTTTGCCGTTTTCGAGCACTAAGTGGATATTGGCTTTAGTTTTACCGCCCCAATCAACGATCTGGCCATGGAGGTATTTCTCAACCATGACCCAGGTATCGGCAAGTTGCGTGAAGTTCGAGTTGGCGTTGATAGTCGTCAGAACATGCTTGCCCGCATCTTCCAGCCGATAAATCCTGTTGGGATTGCTATGAGCTTGAGCTTGCCAACGCTCAACAACGGCAGCACGCTTGGGGTCAATGGCTCCCAGTGAGTCGGGGTTGGTTAATTGCGCGACATCTGACCAAAGTGTTGAGGCCGTCAGTAACCCTGCTGCAACCAGAACCAGCGATCCCTCATCTATGGAAACCAGCACATCAGCGGAGTTCACATCTCGAGACGAACCTTGTAAAAAATCGCTGACATCTTTCTGGAATTCGCCCAGTAAATTTAATGGGACGTGCTTCGGCCCCACATCAACATTGTTGATGCGATCACGGACAGCAAAGCGGAGATTGTCGGCGGGCTTCATGCTGAGCATTGTAGAGTTTGGCTAGGGAATGTCTGCCCCCCCGTGCATCCCCGCGTTGCCTGAACCGGCCTGATCGGCGAACAGTCGACCCGGTGAATGCGAGTTCATCCTCAATATCGGCATCTTCTTCGATGGCACGAACAACAACTGAAGCAAACCAGGAGGGAAGCAACCATGAACCTATTCAAAACCATTCTTTCATCATCACACCGAGCAAAAGCCAAGGCATGGCTGAGCGGCATGGGCCGCCGGATGCTGGCGGTTATGGCCGTTGCCGCGTTGGTCACGGGCTGCGCGAGCGCGTCCAATGACTTTGCGCCGAACAAGAACCTGATCGGCGTTTCTGTCGGCGTCGTGGCGCACTACGGCTCCGGGATTGGATTACCGGATGTCTACCTCGATGGCGCCCGGATCGGAAACGCGTTGGGATGGGGGGGAGGCAGCGGCGGAATGTGTTGTGCGCTGCTGCCGCGCCAAATCCCCAAAGAGCCCTTCATGGTCAAGGTCAAGTGGATCACTTATCGAAGCAATGTCGACGAGGAGTTGGTGCATGAAGCCACTGTGCCGGTTCATTTTGCGGTCGCGCCCGGTCAGGGCGGCTCAGGGCTCTACGTGCATGTCTTGCCAGGTCACAAGATCGAGGTTTGGTATGCGAGCTTTTGGCCGGAGAGTCCCTCGTATCCCGGCCCCGCGTATCCTAGAAGGCCCGCCCCAATTTATGTGCCATTGCCCGGCGAGAAACCCCAACCCACCGGCGACAAATAAGGAAGGAGGGCAACCATGAGTACTTTCAAAACCGTTCTGCAACCCGCCGCTGTGCGATGCCCGAAGGCGCTCGCACACAGTCGACCCGGCGAATGCGAGTTCATACTCAATATCGGTATCTTCTTCGATGGCACGGACAACAATCAGAGACAGAAAAGGGAGATCGATAACCCCGGCCTCAACACGAACGTCGTTAGGCTTTCGGACGCATATCGGGACATTCCTGCCGAAGGTTACTTTCGATACTACGTCTCCGGCGTCGGCACCCCCTTCTACGAACTCGGCAAGACCCAGGCTGAAGCTTTTGGCGCCCCCTTTGGCGCGGGCGGCGAGGCGCGCATCCTCTATGGGCTGCTGCAAATCATCAACTCGGTTCATCGCTTCATCAACAATCAGAAACCTCGTTTTGAAGATCCAGCACTCGCCGCCTTGTGTTCGACGACCCGCGTCCCCTCTACACCCGAACAGAAGCAGCAGTCCAGCATGACCGACGAGCAGAAAATTCTGGATGCCCTGGGTTTGCGCTCGGGCCTTGTCGATGCGGGCGATCGCCACTTCTTTATATGGAAAAACGATGGCGAGCGCGGCAAGTTCTTTGCCAAGATCAGCGACGAACTGGCCGAGCAAGTGCGCGCAAAGAAAATGCCCAAAGTTGTCGCCATCTACATCGATGTCTTCGGCTTCAGCCGGGGCGCCGCGCAGGCGCGCGTATTCACCTCCTGGCTGCACCAGTTCATGCTCAAGGACGGGCAATTGTTTGGCGTGCCCAGTTACGTGCGCATGCTGGGCCTGTTCGATACCGTCGCCTCGGTCGGGCCGACCAACGCCTTGGGCAGCGCCGGGCACAACGCCTGGGCCACGGCCGCCGATTTGCAGATCCACTCCGCGGTGAAGAACTGCGTGCACTACGTCGCGCTGCATGAACTGCGCACCAATTTTCCGCTCGATAGCGCGGCGGTCGGCGAGGACCTCCTGCCGGAAGTCCATGAGCACTACTGCCCCGGCGCGCACAGCGACGTGGGCGGCGGCTACGCCGCGGGTGAACAAGGCAAGGGCATCGACTGGATCAGCAAACGCGCGGAGGCGCAGCACCAGCTTTCCATGCTGCCGCTCAACGAAATGTACCGCGCGGCGCTCCAATCCGGCCTGGGGCATGAAAACCGGCCGTGGATCGAGATGGACTCAAGGGATGCCGAGGCCCTCAAGCTGCCCGAGCGCTTCGGGCGCGACCAGCTCGAGAGCATCCGCAACGATGTCGCCGCCTATTTCCAGACTGCGGGCGTGCCCGCCGATCCCAGCCCCGGCCCGGAAAGCGCGCTGCGTCAACACGGCTTGCGCTATCTCGCGTGGCGCTTGAACGTGATGCGGGGGCGGGGCTTCGAGATGCTGCCCAGCGTGTCCGATGCGCAGCGCCTGGACCACGACGGCTATGATTTTTATCGCCAGGGCGAGAAGATCTTCGAGAAACAAATCGGCTGGCTGGAGCACAAGCCGATTCAAACCGATCCGGTCCATCAAACCGGCGCATACGCGGGGAATAACAGCTTTCACTCGCACGCCGGCCAGATCTACGGCCAGATGAAGGAGATGTCGGAGCAGATCACCCCGGATCAGGGCAAGTTCTTCGATGGATGGGTCCACGACTCTTACGCGGGTTTCATCGCCAAGTTCCACGAAAAGGAAGAGAACTGGGTCAGCAGCGTGTTCGGCGACAT
>JAITWT010000106.1 GCA_031285125.1 Burkholderiaceae bacterium
AGAACCTGTTTACGATCTCAAATGGCCCGACAATAGGCATGTGAAGAGAAAAAAGTACGCCAGCGACATCAGCCGGGACAAGTTTGCACAAATTGAGCCGCTCCTGAGGGGGGTACGCAAGGTGACCAAGCCCACGACGGTGGATCTATACGAAGTGTTCTGCGCGGTGTTGTACGTGCTGCGCACGGGTTGCCAGTGGAGATTCCTGCCCAGCGAGTATCCCAAGTGGACGACGGTCTATGCCTACTGGCGCAAGTGGAGCAAACTTGTCCCGGCTGATGTCGCTGGCATACTTTTTTCTCTTCACATGCCTATTGTCGGGCCATTTGAGATCGTAAACAGGTTCTAAGAGATTGACCGGCGATCTGGGCCGCCCTCCTGCCCGAGGCTCCTCCGATGGCCGCGGGGTTCAAACCCGGTGTTCAAACCCAGTATTCAAACCGATCGCACCGCCCAAGCCGCGTGCTGCAAAGCCAGACCTTCCCAAGTCCTTCCCCGGTCCGCGCAATGGGCGTCGGAGAATACCGAACCCGGTGAAAAATCACCGGGCTCCGGTCAATATTAATCTTTGGGAAAATCCAGACTCCATGCGCCTTGCAGCCCGATCGATTCCAAATCGATCCCCCATACACGCTAACCAATTGATTTTGTTAAACTTTTAAGTTATTACCACTTTTTTACCCCTCTTCATCCCAACCGAACCATGACTGAACAACTGCAACACATCATCGATACCGCTTGGGAACAGCGCGCCCAGCTCTCTCCCGCCACGGCGCCCAAGGAAGTGATCGAGGCCGTCGAACATGTGATCGCTGAACTCAACAACGGCCGTCTGCGCGTGGCGACACGCCAAGGCGTGGGCCAGTGGACGGTGCACCAGTGGATCAAGAAAGCGGTGCTGCTGTCGTTCCGCCTGAAAGACAACGAAGTGATCGAGGCCGGTCAACTGCGCTTTTACGACAAGGTGCCGACCAAGTTCGCGGGCCTGTCCGATGCGCAACTGAAAGCCGCCGGCGTGCGCGTGGTGCCGCCGGCCGTCGCGCGCCGCGGCAGCTACATCGCCAAAGGCGCCGTGCTGATGCCGTCCTACGTGAACATCGGCGCCTATGTTGATGAAGGCACGATGGTCGATACTTGGGCGACCGTCGGTTCGTGCGCGCAGGTCGGCAAAAACGTCCACCTGTCCGGCGGCGTGGGTCTGGGCGGCGTGCTTGAACCGTTGCAGGCCAATCCGACCATCATCGAGGACAATTGCTTCATCGGCGCGCGCTCGGAGGTCGTCGAAGGTGTGATCGTCGAGGAAAATTCTGTCATCTCGATGGGCGTCTATATCGGCCAGAGCACGCCCATCTACGACCGCGCCACAGGGCAGGTCAGCTATGGCCGCATCCCTGCGGGCTCGGTCGTCATCAGCGGCACGCTGCCCAAGGATGGCGGGCGCTACAGCCTGTATGCGGCGATCATCGTCAAACACGTCGACGCGCAAACGCGCGCCAAAACTTCGCTCAACGATCTCCTGCGCGATTGACCCCCTCCTCCTTGCCCATGTCCCGTACCCTCGCCCTGGCTGAACAACTGATCGCCCGCCCCTCCGTCACGCCCGATGACGGCGGCTGCCAGCGCCTGCTCGGCGAGCGGCTGGCCGCGCTGGGCTTCGCGCTCGAGCCGATCGAACGCGGGCCGCTCCCGTTGCGCGTCAGCAACTTGTGGGCTTTTCGCGCCAGTGCGCATCCGGGCGCGAAAACCGTGGTTTTGGCCGGACATACCGATGTCGTTCCGCCCGGCCCGCCCGAACAATGGCGCAGCCCGCCTTTCGAGCCCAGCCAGCGCGAAGGCCGGCTGTACGGGCGCGGCGCCTGCGATATGAAAACTTCGCTGGCCGCCTTCGTCGTCGCCATTGAAGAATTTCTCGCCGCGCACCCCGATCCGCGTCTGAATCTGGCGCTGCTGTTGACCAGCGACGAAGAAGGCCCTGCCGTTGACGGCACGGTTGCCGTATGCGATGCGCTGGCCGCGCGCGGCCAACGCTTCGATTACTGCCTCGTCGGCGAACCTTCCTCGGTCCACGTGTTGGGCGATACGCTCAAGAACGGACGGCGCGGCACCCTGAGCGGGCGGCTCACCGTCAAAGGCATCCAGGGGCACATCGCCTATCCGAAAAAAACGCGCAACCCGGTCCACCTGCTGGCGCCCGCGCTGGCGCAGTGGGTCGCCATCAACGCGGCGGGCGGCTGGGACGCGGGCAATGCGTTCTTTGAACCCACCAGCTGGCAGATCAGCAACATCCACGCCGGCACCGGCGCAAGCAACGTGGTTCCCGGCGAGGTGGTGGTTGATTTCAACTTCCGCTTCTGCACCGAATCGACGCCCGAGTCGCTACAGCAGCGCATCCATGAGACGCTCGATGCACAAGGCCTCAAGCGCGGCGTAGACTACACGCTGGCCTGGACGGTCGGCGGCCTGCCCTTTCTCACCGAGCCGGGCGCATTGGTCGATGCCGTGCGCGCCGCGATCCATGACGAAACCGGCGTCAACGCCGAGCTTTCGACCAGCGGCGGCACCAGCGATGCGCGCTTCATCGCCGACCTCTGCGATCAGGTGATCGAATTCGGGCCGGTCAACGACAGCATCCACAAAATCGACGAGCACATCGGGCTCGACGAAATTGACCGGCTGACCGCCATCTACCGCCGCGTGCTGGAACGCCTGGACAGAATGAACTGAAGGAATGAGCACCGTCATCGAATTGATCGAGGCCGGCGCGCGCGCACTCCAACAAGCCGGCGTGGCTTTTGGTCACGGCACCACCAACGCTTTCGACGAAGCCGCTTGGCTGACACTGTGGCGCTTGGGGCTGCCGCTGGACGATTTGGATCGCGTCGCGCAGCGCGAGGTCGCCGCCGCCGATGCGCAAGCCGTGCAAACGCTGATCGCGCAACGTATCGCCACGCGCCGCCCGGCGGCCTACCTGACAGGTGAAGCCTGGCTGCAAGGGGTGCCCTTCACGATCGACGAACGCGCCATCGTGCCGCGCAGTTTCATCGCCGAGCTGATCGCCAACGGCGTCATCGACCCTTGGCTGGGCGCGCACACCCGCGCGGTGCTTGATCTATGCACCGGCAACGCCAGCCTGGCGGTGCTGGCCGCGCTGGCCTGGCCCGAGGTGCACGTCGATGCGGCGGACATCTCGCCCGATGCGCTCGAAGTCGCGGCCCTGAACGTCGCGCGCCACCGGCTCCAAGCGCGCATCACCCTGCTTCAATCCGATGGGCTGCGCCAAGTGCACGGCCGCTACGACTTGATCTTGTGCAACCCGCCCTACGTCAACACGCAAAGCATGGCTGCGCTGCCGCCTGAATACCGCGCCGAGCCCGCACTGGCGCTGGCCGGGGGTGGCGACGGGATGAATTTCATCCGCCCCTTGCTGGCCGAAGCGCCGGCGCACCTGAACCCCGGCGGCGTGCTGGTCCTCGAAATCGGTCACGAGCGCGCGCACTTCGAGGCCGCCTTCGCGTCGGTGCGTTCGCAAGCCCTCTGGCTGCCCACCAGCGCGGGCGAAGATCAGACGCTGCTGCTCACACGCGAAATGCTGGATAGGTGCTAACAAGCGAATAAGCGAACCAGCGGCCACACCGCTGCAGCCCACTCGATCCCATGATTACCCTGAAAAATGTGACGCTGCGCCGCGGCGCCAAGGTGCTGCTCGATGACGCCAGCGCCGTCATCAACCCCGGAGAAAGAGTTGGCCTGGTCGGGCACAACGGCGCGGGGAAATCCAGCCTGTTCGCCCTGTTCGAGGGCCGCCTGCACGAAGACAGCGGCGATTGCACCGTACCCGCGCATTGGCGCATGGCGCAAGTCGCACAGAACATGCCCGAAACCAGCGAGCCGGCCACCGCTTTCGTCATTGGCGGCGATACCGTTCTGGTGCAACGGCGCGCGGCGCTGGCCAGCGCCGAGGCTGCCGATGCCAGCCTGCCCGGCGATGCCGCGCGCGGCTTGGCGCTGGCACAGGCTCACGTCGATCTGGCCGACGCCGGCGAGCACGACGCCGCGCCGCGCGCACAGGCCCTGCTGCTTGGGCTGGGTTTCAAGTCGAATGAACTGGAGCAGCCCGTCAACAGTTTCTCGGGCGGCTGGCGCATGCGGCTGCAACTGGCGCGCGCGCTGATGTGTCCGAGCGACCTGCTGCTCCTGGATGAGCCCACCAACCACCTCGATCTGGATGCCTTGGTCTGGCTCGAAAGCTGGTTGCAAAAGTACCCCGGCACGCTGCTGGTCATCAGCCACGACCGCGAGTTTCTCGATGCCATCAGCACCGTCACACTGCACATCGAACATGCCCGGCTGACGCGCTACGGCGGCAACTACAGCGCCTTCGAGACGCTGCGCGCGCAACAAATCGAGCAGCAGCACCAGGCCTACACCCGGCAACAAGAAAAAATCGCCCATCTGCAAAAGTTCATCGACCGCTTCAAAGCCAAGGCCACCAAGGCGCGGCAGGCGCAAAGCCGCGTCAAGGCGCTCGAGCGCATGGAAAAAATCGCGCCGCTGCTGGCCGAGGCCGACTTCAGCTTCGTATTCAAGGAGCCCGCACAGATCCCCAACCCCATGCTGAGCGTGCGCCAAGCCAGCATGGGCTACCGCTGCGACAGCAACACGCAACCGCAACAGCAACAGCAAACGCAGCAGCAAAAAAACCCCATCGCGCCGCCGAAGAGGGTTCTATCCGGCGTCAACCGCTCGGTGCTTGCAGGCCAACGCATCGGCATCCTCGGCGCCAATGGGCAAGGCAAATCGACCTTGGTCAAAACCATCGCGCACGAACTAACGCCGTTGAGCGGAACCCTGATCGAAGGCAAGGGCTTGCGCATCGGCTACTTCGCGCAGCAGGAACTGGACGTGCTGCGCGCGCAAGACACGCCGCTGGAACACCTCACACGATTGGCGCGCCAACCGCACGAATCCCACGACCTTCGTGCTATCCGGGAAAAAATCGCCCCGCCCAGCGCACACGCGAGCGAACAAGAACTGCGCGGTTTTCTGGGCAGTTTCAATTTCAGCGGTGACATGGTCAAACAACCTGTGGGCACCATGAGCGGCGGCGAAAAAGCGCGCTTGGTGCTGGCGCTGATGGTCTGGCAGCGCCCCAACCTGCTGCTGCTGGACGAACCCACCAACCACCTGGACCTGGCCACGCGCGAGGCACTGGCCGTGGCGCTCAACGAATTCGAAGGCACGCTGATGCTGGTCAGCCATGACCGCGCGCTGCTGCGCTCGGTCTGCGACAGCTTCTGGCTGGTCGGTGAAGGCCAGGTCAGCGATTTCGATGGCGACCTCGATGACTACCAGCAGTACCTGCTCGACCAAGCGCGGCGCGCGCGCGACGCCCTGCGCGAAGCGGCGCGTAAAGCGACCGCCGAAACAACCGGCAGCGCGACCGGCAGTGGGGCCGGCGCAGCGGCGGACGGCGCAACACAAGCAAGCGCAAGCCACACTGCCCGCGCCACAGCCCCACCGACCCTCACCCCGCGCGAGCAGCGCCAACTCGAAGCCCAGATCCGCCAGCAGCGCCAGGAACGCCAGCGCCCTCTGCAACGCGAGCTCGCGCACATCGACCAGCGCCTGAACGCCGCAACCAGCGAACGCACCGCGCTCGAGCAGCGCCTGTGCGAACCGCTCCCGCCCGCTGAAATCGCCGACACCGGCCGCCGCCTGAAAGCGCTCACCGACGAAATCAGCGCGCTCGAAGAACGCTGGTTGGCGTTGTCGGAACAAATCGAAACGCTATAGAGCAGTTTTGATTTAATTGCTCTCGTTATCAGATAAAATCCGCCCCCCTTGTTATAGGGGTATCGGATGACTGTTTACTCGCAAGATTTACGCGATCGTGTGCTCAACGCACTCGAACGAGGAGAGCGTCCAACAGACATAGCGGCGCGCTACGAGGTCAGTCGAAGGTGGGTCTACCAAGTACGCGACCGATTCAACAAGCAAGGCCAACGCAGCCCATTGCGGGTTGGCGGATACCGGCGCTCGCGGGTTGCGCCCATGGAGCAGACCCTGCGCTCGTGGATCAAGGAACAGGCCGATCTGAGCTTGGCGCAGTTATGCGAGCGTCTGGCGCAACAAGGAATACAGATCAAAGCCCCGGCGCTGTGGCATCAGCTCAACAAGTGGGGCTTGCGCTTTAAAAAAAACACTGCACGCCAGCGAGCAAGAACGCTGCGACGTACAGCAGGCTCGGCGTCAATGGCAAAGTGAGCAGGCTCACTGGGATACGGCCCA
>JAITWT010000164.1 GCA_031285125.1 Burkholderiaceae bacterium
GGGCGATTGGGCATCCCAGTCGCTTGCATGGGCACCAGCCCATGCGGCGCGCCATGGGCCACCCACTCATCCCGATTGCGGCCCAACGTGAGCCATTTGAGATCGTAAACAGGTTCTAAGCCTGCCCCATCACAAAACTGACACGGTCAGCCGCTACGCTGATCCGTTCTTTTTTAGCGATGGAGTGATGTTTCATGATCATTGGCAGCGACCCGATTCTGCTGACCCCTGGCCCGTTGACGACCGCGCCCGCCACGCGCGCGGCGATGCTGCGCGACTGGGGCTCGTGGGATGAGGCCTTCAACCGGATCACGCAAAGCGTGTGCGCCGATCTGCTGCGCATCGCGCAAGGCGTTGACGAATTCGTTTGCGTGCCGATGCAAGGCAGCGGCACGTTCGCGGTGGAAGCCGCGCTGGGCAGCCTGATTGCTGACGGATCGCGCGTGCTGGTGCCCAACAACGGCGCGTATTGCGCGCGCATCATCCGCATCCTGCAAACGCTGGGCATCGCGCACACCGAACTGCCGCTGCGCGAAGATCAGCCCGCAACCGCCCAGGCCGTTGCCGCCGCGCTTGATAGCGATGCGTCGATCACGCACGTGGCGCTGGTGCATCTGGAAACCAGCACCGGCATCCTCAATGCGCTGGAGGACATTGCCGAGACTTGCCGCAGCCGCGGCAAACGGCTGATCGTCGATGCCATGAGCGCGTTCGGCGCCTTGCCCATCCGGCTCGACGGCAGCGGCATCGACGCGCTGATTTCGGCCAGCGGCAAATGCCTCGAAGGCCCGCCCGGCATGGGCTTCGTACTGGCGCGCCGCACGCTGCTGGAAGACTGCGCGGGCCGCGCCCGTTCGGTCGCGCTGGATTTGCACGATCAATACGCCTACATGCGCCAAACCTCGCAATGGCGCTTCACCCCGCCCACGCACGTGGTCGCCGCGCTGCGCGCCGCGCTGGACCAGTTCCTCGCCGAAGGCGGTCAGCGCGCGCGCGGCGCGCGCTACCGGAACAACTGCCGCGCGCTGATCGAGGGCATGTGCGCGCTCGGCTTCAAGCCCTTTCTTGCCGCCGAGGTGCAGGCGCCGGTGATCGTCACCTTCCATGCGCCCGTCAGCCCGCATTACGACTTTGGCCGTTTTTACCGGGCCGTGCGCGAGGCGGGCTATGTTCTGTATCCGGGCAAGCTCACGCACGTCGAAACGTTCCGGGTCGGCTGCATCGGCGCGATCGACGCGAACGAAATGCACAACGCGGCCGCCGCGATCGGGCGGGCGATGCAGGCGCTGGGGGTGGCGCTGCGCCCATAACTTATAAAACCTATAAAACCTATAAGGAAGCGCCGCAATGGCCCCCCTCCACGCGGGGCCAGGTCATTTCTCCCTCTCCCCTGGCGGGAGAGGGCTGGGGAGAGGGGGAGCGGCCCCGCTATAAACACTCCCCATCCGGGGGCAGGAATGCATGCGCGATTGAATTCGAAAGAGAGGGATTTCATTTTTCGTTCGCAACGATAGAAATGGTCCCCATTCCATCGTTCCCGCAAAACGTCGATTGGGCGCGCTGGCCTGACTCCCTCGCCCGCTGGGGGAGGAGAAAAGCAAGCGCGCCAAATCTGTTCTTGCTGTTTGGAACGAGAAATCAAATTACACCGGGCGCCTCCTCGCCTGCAGGAACGCGTCGATCTGGTCGATCACGGCGGGCAGTTGCGCGATGCTGTCGATGACGAAATGCGCACCGCTTTGTGCGAGTTTTTGGCGCGCCGGAATGAGGCGCGCTTGACGCGCAGCGTCATCCAGCAACGCCCATTCATCCAGAGTCAGCCCCACTTCGTTGCCGGTCGCCGCGATGCCGACCGTCCACATGCCCGCGGCCAGGCCCGCTTGCAGACCGGTCGGGCTATCGTCGACCACGACGCAGCTTTGCACATGCGCCACGCCCAGTTTCAGGGCGTTCATCAGGCACATGTCGGGCCAGGGGCGGCCGCGCGCCACGTCGCTGACCGTGCAACAGTAATCCGGCCGGTAACCCTGCGCGGCGGCCAGCGGCGCCAGATAGGCCATCACTTCCCGCGGATAGCCGGTGGTGCTGCCGATGGCCATCTGGCGCGCGCGCAGCGCGGCCAGGGTTTCGAGCGCGCCGGGAATGAGCGCGCTGTGCTTTTCGACATGCACGCGATCGACCCGCAGAAATTGTGCGTACAGCGCATCCACGTCGCGATCGGTGCAGGCGCGTCCGAAGCGTTGTTGCCAGCGCGCCTGCACGCGGGCATTTTTGAGGATCAGCGCGATGTGTTCGCGTTTGGCCGCGCCCATCGGCGCGCGTGCTTGCGCAATCGATATGGGCACGCCCACTTCCTCGAAAACCTGCTGAAAGGCTTGCACTGGCGCGACACAGCCGAAATCAAGCACCGTGCCGGCCCAGTCAAAAATCGCCGTGGTGATCGGGCCGTGGTAGGTGATGTGTCGCTGTACGGTTTGCATGAGGGCATCCTTGGGGTGAGTCAGAAAATCACGGCAGCGTAAAAGGCAGGCATGACAAGCCGATGACAGCCCCATGACAGGGTGCCGGTTGTGCGCCGGAATTCGATGGCCGTCTTGCAGCCCGTCCGGCGCGCATAGCGCTCCATAGAATGACACCTTTTATTTGGACTCTGAAGGCTTTCCGAAATGAAATACCGCTTGTTTCGAGGCTCCCTGGTTGCGCTGGCTGCGGCGGCCGCTTTCGCTGCTGCATCTGCGGCTGATCTGAGGATCGGCGCGGCCGAATCGCTTTCGGGCGGCGCCGCCCAATATGGCGCCAATATCCGCAACGGCCTGCAACTGGCCGCCGACGAGATCAACGCCGCGGGCGGAATCAACGGCAACAAGATCAAGCTCATCGTCGAGGACGACCAGACCAAAAAGGAAGAGGCCATCAACGTTTTCAAGAAGCTGATCTTCCAGGATAAGGTGCTGATGGTCTTTGGCCCGACGCTGTCCAATACCGGTTTGTCGGCCGGCCCGATCGCCCAGGGCGCCAAGACCGTGATGTTTGCCACCTCCAACACGATTGCCGGCATCACCGATCCGGGCGTGTATGTGTTTCGCAACTCGGTCACCGAGTCCATGGTCCTGCCGGTGACGCTCAAAGTCGCCAAGGAAAAGCTCGGTTTCAAGAAGGTCGCCGTGATGTACGGCAACAACGATGTCCTTTCCAAGGGCGGCTACGACGTGTTCAAGAAAGCCCTGGAAGAGCAAAAGATCCCCGTGACCGATACCGAGACCTTCGCCACCGGCGATGTGGACTTCAAGGCCCAGCTCACCAAGATCCAGGGCACCCATCCCGACGCGCTCGTGCTCTCGGGGCTGATCGCCGAAGGCGGCCCGATCGTGGCGCAGGCGCGGCAACTGGGCCTGAACGTGCCCGTCATTGCCGGCAACGGCCTGAATTCGCCCAAGCTGTTTGAACTGGCGCCGGGCGCGGCCTCGGACAACGTGTGGGTGGGCAGCCCCTGGTCGCTGAATAACGCCACGCCGGAGAACACCCAGTTCATTGCGGCCTACAAGGCCAAGTACAAGAACCCTCCTGACCCGTTCGCCGCGCAGGCTTACGATGGGATGTACATCGCCGCGGCCGCGCTGAAGAAGGTCAAGCTCAGCGGCGATTTGGCCAAGGATCGCGCCGCCCTGCGCGACGCCCTGGTGAGCGTGCAGTGGACGGGCGCCACCGGCCCCTTCAAGTTTGCCCAGGTCAAGAACAAGGCCGGCCAGCCAGCGGGCTACGACGCCGTGCAGGTGCCCATCGTCAGCATGACCAAGGGCGGTAAATACAATATTGTTCATTGAGGAGCGCGCGGCGCATACCCCATAAGAACCTGTTTACGATCTCAAATGGCTCACGCAGATGCCTTTTCGGGAGGGGATGCAAGGCGCAGCGCGCAGCCCATAGCCCGGCTATGGGCCAGCGTTGCAACGCCGCAGACCGCCCGAAAAGGCCTCTGCCCT
>JAITWT010000039.1 GCA_031285125.1 Burkholderiaceae bacterium
TGCCAAGAATGACGAATGGGGAATCACCGCGCCTGTGGCGCGTGACGAACGGCTCCTTCCCCCTTCGGGGGAGGAAGATCAAGGTCATGTGCGCCAAGCGCGGTCATTTGTCATCATGGGCATCAAGCGCCTGCACGCTGAGCCTGTAGCCCGCGCCGCGCACGGTCTCGATGGCCGCCGCGCCGGCCTCGCCCGCCGCCTCGCACAGGTTTTCGCGCAGGCGTTTGATGTGCACATCGACCGTGCGTTCTTCGATGAACACGTGATCGCCCCACACCTTGTCGAGCAACTGGGCACGGCTGTGCACCCGCTCGGGCGCGCGCAGCAGGTGGTGCAGCAAACGGAATTCTGTGGGGCCCAGTTTGACCGGCGCGCCGCGCCAAGTCACGCGATGGGTGGATGGATCGAGCGTAAGCACGCCCACCGTTACGGCCTCGCCGCTGGCGTGCGGCGCGCGGCGGCGCAGCACGGCGCGCACACGCGCCAGCAGTTCCTTGGTCGAAAAAGGTTTGACGATGTAATCGTCCGCGCCCGCATCCAGCCCTGAAACGCGGTCCGCCTCTTCGGCGCGCGCGGTCAGCATCAGGATCGGAATCTCGCGCGTGCGCGGGTGTGCGCGCCAGCGCCGCGCCAGCGTCAAACCGCTTTCGCCGGGCAGCATCCAGTCCAGCAAAATCGCATCGGGCAGCTGTTTATCAATTTCGTGCTGCGCCGCGCGGCCATCCAAAACCAGCACGCTCTCGTAGCCGGCATGGCGCAGGTTGACCGCGATCAGCTGGGCGATCGCGGCCTCGTCTTCAACCACCAGAATGCGTGGCGCGTGCTTCATAAGGTGTGCGCTCCCGTCTCCGCGGCGTCGCTGATTTGCGCTTCCGTCTCGGCCAGCGAACGGTGCCGCACATCGGCGCCTTTGACCACGTAAATGACACATTCGGCGATGTTCTTGGCATGGTCGCCGATGCGCTCGATGGCCTTGGCGATGAACAGCAGATCCAGACTCTGCGAGATCATGCGCGGGTCTTCCATCATGTAGGTGACGAGCTTGCGCACGAAGCCGTCGAACTCGCGGTCCACGGCGGCGTCTTGCTTGAGCGTGGCGATGGCGGCGGCGGTATCGAGCCGCGCGAAGGCATCGAGCGATTGGGCGATCATCGCCGCCGCCAGATCGCACCCCAGGCGCAGATCGGCCAGCGGCAGCGGGTGCGGCCCGGCGTCGATGATGGAGCGCACCATGCGCGCGATCTTGGCCGCTTCGTCGCCCGCGCGTTCCAGATTGGCGGTGACGCGCGAGATTGACAGCAGCAGCCGCAAATCGACCGCCGCCGGTTGGCGCCGCGCGATGATGCGCGTGAGCTCGTCGTCGAGTGCGACTTCCATCGCGTTGACGCGCGACTCACCGGCCAGCACCGCTTCGGCGATCTCGTCGCTCTGCCCGGTCAGCGCCGCCAGCGCCTGGCGCAATTGCGCCTCCACCAGCCCGCCCATGGCCAGAAGGTGCGAAGAAAGATGCGCCAGTTCGCTGTCGAATTGACTGGAGAGATGTTTGTCGCTCATGGTTTTTTTCCTTTATCCGAATCGTCCGGTGATGTAGTCCTCGGTCTCCTGCCGCGCGGGTTTGAAAAAAATCTGCTGCGTCGCGCCGAACTCGATCAAATCACCCAAATACATATACGCCACGAAATCGCTGCAGCGCGCGGCCTGCTGCATGTTGTGGGTGACGATGGCGATGGTGATTTCACTTTTCAACTCGGCAATCAGCTCCTCGATGCGTCCTGTGGAAATCGGGTCGAGCGCCGAGCACGGCTCGTCCAGCAACAGCACCTCGGGCTTGATGGCCACGCCGCGCGCGATGCACAGGCGCTGCTGCTGGCCGCCCGACAAACTCATGCCGCTGGCGCGCAGCTTGTCCTTGACCTCATCCCACAGCGCCGCCTTGCGCAAGGCCCATTCGACGCGATCATCCATGTCGGCACGGTTCAAGCGCTCGTACAGGCGCACGCCGAAGGCCACGTTATCGTAGATGGTCATCGGGAACGGCGTCGGTTTCTGAAACACCATGCCCACGCGCGCGCGCACCAGCGCCACATTCAGGCCGCGGTCGAGCAAATCCTGATCGCCCAGCATCACCTGCCCGGTGGCGCGCTGGCCGGGATACAGCGCGTACATGCGGTTGAAGACACGCAGCAGCGTCGATTTGCCGCAGCCCGAGGGGCCGATGAACGCCGTCACATGCTTTTCCGCGATGTCCAGCGTAATGCCCTTGAGCGCGTGAAAGTTGCCGTAATAAAAATTCAGATCCCGCACGGCGAGCTTGGGAGTCAACGGGGTTTGTTCTGCTTTATCCATTTGGGTGATCCATGATTTCGCGCGGTTCTCAAGCCCCTCTCCCCCCTTGTGGGAGAGGGGTTGGGGAGAGGGGGAGGAGTTTCAAGCCGCAGCCGTGATTGAGCGAATGATGTGCTTTCATCTCAACGCTTCTCCCGCACGATCCAGCGCGCCACGATGTTGAGCAACAGCACCGCCAGCGTAATCAGGAACACGCCCGCCCACGCCAGCTTCTGCCAGTTTTCGTAAGGGCTCATGGCGAACTTGAAGATGGTGGCCGGCAGGTTGGCCATCGGCGCGCCGAGGTTGGTGCTCCAGAACTGATTGTTGAGCGCGGTGAACAGCAGCGGCGCCGTCTCGCCCGCGATGCGCGCCACCGCCAGCAGCACGCCGGTGATGACGCCCGCGCGCGCCGCGCGCAGCGTGATGCTGGTAATGACCTTCCACTTGGGCGCGCCCAGCGCATACGCCGCTTCGCGCTGACCGGAAGGCACCAGATGCAGCATGTCCTCGGTGGTGCGGATGACGATCGGAATCACCATCAGGGCCAGCGCCAGCACGCCGGAGATGGCCGAAAAAGTTTCGCTGGTCTTGACCACCAGCGCGTAGATGAACAGACCAATCACAATCGACGGGGCCGACAGCAGAATGTCGTTGACGAAGCGCGTGGTACTCGCCAGCCACCCTTTGCGGTCGTACTCGGCCAGATACACCCCCGCCATTACGCCAATAGGCGCGCCCACGAAAGTGGCCAGCACCACCATCACCAGCGAACCGAAGATGGCGTTGGCCAAACCGCCCGCGTCGTTGGGCGGTGGCGTCATCTGGGTCAGCGTCGCCCAGCTCAATCCACCGAATCCCAAACGCAGCGTTTCCCACAGGATCCAGATCAGCCAGAACACACCGAAAGCCATCGCCAGCAGCGACAGCGTCAGCGCGATGCGGTTGACGCGCTGACGCGCCGCAAAACGCTGGGCGCGCGCGGCTTGAATATCGCGCGACGCAGCCAGGAATTTAGGTTCGCCGCGCTTCATGCCCGCGCTCCTTCGGCGCGCTGCAAACGCGCCAGCAGCAGCTTGGACAGCGCCAGCACGACAAAGGTGATGAAGAACAGCACCAGCCCCAGATACAACAACGCCGCTTCGTGCAGGCCGCCGCCGCTTTCAGCGAATTCATTGGCCAGCGCCGAGGTGATGGTGTTGGCGGCCTCGAACAGCGAGGGCGAATTGAGTTGGCTCATGTTGCCGATGACAAAGGTCACCGCCATTGTCTCGCCCAGCGCGCGCCCCAGCCCGAGCATGATGCCGCCGATGACGCCCGCCTTGGTGTAGGGCAGCACCACTTTCCACACCACCTCCCACGTGGTCGAGCCCAGCCCGTAGGCCGATTCTTTGAGCAGCGCGGGCGTGACTTCGAACACGTCGCGCATCACCGCGCTGATGAAGGGAATGATCATGATCGCCAAAATAATCCCCGCCGACAAAATGCCGATGCCCACCGGCGGTCCGGAGATCAGCGCGCCCACGCCCGGCACGCCGCCGAGCAGGGTTTGCAAAGGCTGCTGCACATAGGTCGAAAGAATCGGCCCGAATACCAGCAAGCCCCACATGCCGTAAACGATCGAGGGCACCGCCGCCAGCAGCTCGACGGCCGTACCCAGCGGGCGCTTGAGCCACGCGGGTGCGAGTTCGGTCAGAAACAGCGCGATGCCAAAGCTCACCGGCACCGCGATCACCAGCGCAATCAGCGAGGTGGCCAGCGTGCCGTAAATCATGGCCAGCGCGCCGAAATCGCCCTGCCCCGGATCCCACACGCTGCTTATTAAAAAGCCCAGGCCGTATTTCTCAATGGCGGGCCAGGCTCCCACCAGCAGTGCCAACAAAATGCCCGCCAGCAGCAACAGCGTCAGCCCTGCCGCGCTCAAGGCGAGCAGGCCAAACGCGCGATCGCCCCATACCCCCGGCGCTTGGCGCACGGGCGCTGCCGGTAACGCTGTCTCCCCAAACAGCGTTGCGGCGGCGGGCTGAGAAAAGGGCTGCGGAGAGACCGTGGAAGGCTGCATGGATTGTGGCTTTAGGTTTGCGCTGCTGGCCCCGGATGACGCCTTGACTCTTTACTGAAAGGCAATCGCCTTGCCCGCTCCATCCTGGATCTGTCCCCATGCCTTGCGAATGGTGTTCTTGACCGGCGCCGGCATCGTCACGTAATCCAGTCCTTCGGCGGTAGCGTCACCGCTTTGGAACGCCCAGTTGAAGAACTTGAGCGCGCCCGCGGCCTGCGCGGGCTTGTCTTGCAGCCGATGCATCAGAACGAAAGTCGCGCCGGTAATCGGCCACGCATTGGGGCTGGCCTGGTTGGTCAGCACCTGATAGAAAGTCTGGTTCCAATCAGCGCCCGTGGCCGCGGCCTTGAAGTTTTGCGCAGTCGGCATGACGAAGTTGCCCGCCGCATTGCGCATGAGCGCGTAGTTCATCTTGTTCTGCTTGACATAGGCGTATTCGACGTAGCCGATCGAATTGGGCAGGCGGCCCACATACGCGGCCACGCCTTCATTGCCCTTGCCGCCGATGCCAGCGGGCCATTTGACCGCCGTGCCTTCACCGACCTGGCTCTTCCACTGCGCATTGACCTGACTCAGATAGTGGGTAAACAAAAAGGTCGTGCCCGAACCGTCTGAACGGCTGACCGGGGCGATAACCGCATCGGGCAGCGCAAGCGAAGGATTGAGCGCCTTGATCGCCGCATCGTTCCAGCGCTTGATCTTGCCCAGATAGATGTCGCCCAACACTTGGCCGTCGAGCTTGAGCTCACCGGGCTTGACGCCCCGGATGTTGACCACCGGAATCACCCCGCCCATCGCGGTGGGGAACTGCACCAGCCCTTTGGCCTGCAAGTCCTGATCGGTCAGCGGCATATCCGAAGCGCCGAAACCCACCGTCTTGGCCTCGATTTGCTTGATGCCCGCACCCGAGCCGATCGATTGGTAGTTGATTTGAATGCCCGTGGCCTTATTGAAATCGGCCGCCCATTTGGCATACAGCGGCGCGGCAAAACTCGAACCCGCGCCCGTGACGCTCTGCGCCGAAACCGCCGCCGATGCGGCAAGCAAGAGCGCGCCCGCAACCCGCGTGCCAACGCGCAAATATCCGGTGTTGAACATGTGCTGTTTCCCTTTCTTGACGTTAAACAATGCCAGGAACTTTAGGGGGATTGCGTGACGGTTTTATGACAGGCGCGGCAGCCGCTGCCGGATCGCCCCGTGCGCAACGCAAGGCACGCAAACGATACTATTTTCAACACGATTTGCAACACCGTATGGCGCGCGTTCAACAACCGTTTCTAAGTTCAACGCGCATCGAAGAGGCGCCGCAAAACGGACGGCCACGTCCCGGCAAAGCCCAGCAGCGCCAGCGCCAGCACAATCAGCGCGATGCCGCTACTTTCCGCGAGGCTGGGCCTTTCGCCCAGCAGCCACAGCGCCCACAGCACGCTCAATACGGGGATCATCAGGGTTGAAAGCCCCGCGATCCCGGCGGGCAAGATACGCAGAACGAACAGCCACAACCCCCAGCCCAGCGCCGTGGCGAGCACCGCGTTGTAAGCAATCGCCAGCATCAGGTACGGCGACCAGACGATCGGCGTGGTGTGCGTCGCCAGCGCCAGCGCCAGCAGCACAGCAGCGCCGGCCACCATCTGCCATGCCGTCAAACACAGCAGATCCACGGGGTGATCCCGGAACGCTTTTTTAGCCACCACCGACCCCGCCGCCCATGACGCGCCCGAAGCGAGCGCGAGCAGGGAACTGAGCAAGCTTCCATGCCATTGCCACGGCTGAATGACCAGCAACAGGCCCAGCGCTGCAATCACGGCGGCGATGTACTGGGACCGCCGCGGTTTTTCATTCAGAAAGATGGGCAACGCCGCAAACACGATCACCCAGAAGGGCATCGTATAGACCAGCACCGCGGTTTTGCCCGCGCCGCCAGAGACCAGCGCCAGTTGCGAAAGCCCGGTCATCCCGGCCACTTGCAGCACCCCCACGCCAAGCACAGGCCGCCAGGGCGGCGGCTTGAGTGAACGCCCGGTCAAGGCAAGCACCACGAGCAACACCAGCGCGCCGCAGACGCAACGCAGCGCCGCGAAATCGAGCGCGCCCATATAGCGCAGTACCGATTTGGTGACGATCCAGTTGTAGCTCCAGACCAGCGCCAGCACGATCAGCGCCAGTACGGCCAGGCGAACAGCTTTAGGGTCAGGCGGCGATGCCATGACACGAGTCTCCAGGTTTTTTCATCGTTGCGTTTTACGCTTTTTGTTTTTGTGCTCGGGGCGTGCCATGAGAACAGGCCATCAGGGCGGGCGCAAAGCGCCGCCATAGTCATCGCTATGGCGCGCGCTTGCAACGCCCGGCAGGTACGTTTTAACGCCATCGGCGGGCATGGCGAACGCGTTCACACCGGCTCAGACCAGCGCCTTGACCACGGCCGCGCCCATTTCTTGGGTACCGACTTGGGTCGTGCCTTCGCTCCAGATATCGGGGGTGCGCAGACCCTGGGCGAGCACTTTTTTCACCGCTGCTTCGATGCGGCGGGCGGCTTCTTCCTGATTGAGGCTGAAGCGCAGCATCATCGCCCCGCTCAGGATGGTGGCCAGCGGATTGGCCACGCCCTTGCCGGCGATGTCGGGCGCGCTGCCGTGGCTGGGCTCGTAGAGGCCCTGGTTGTTGGCGTTGAGCGAGGCCGAGGGCAGCATGCCGATGGAGCCGGTGAGCATCGCCGCTTCGTCCGAAAGGATGTCGCCGAACATATTGCCGGTGACCACCACGTCGAACTTCTTGGGCTCTTTGACGAGTTGCATCGCGGCGTTGTCGACGTACATGTGGTCGAGCGCGACGTCGGGATAGTCCTTGCCGACTTCGCTCACGATGTCTTTCCAGAATTGGAAGGTTTCGAGCACGTTGGCCTTGTCCACGCTGGTCACGCGCTTGTTGCGCTTGCGCGCGGCCTCGAAAGCGACGCGCGCAATGCGTTCGATTTCCGGGCGCGAGTAGCGCATGGTGTCGAAGGCTTCGTCAGCGCCGGGGAAGTGCCCGTCCACGGCGGTACGGCGTCCGCGCGGCTGGCCGAAATAGATGTCGCCGGTCAGTTCGCGGATGATGAGGATGTCCAACCCCGCGATCAACTCGGGTTTCAGGCTGGAGGCATGCGTGAGCTGCTCATAGCAAATGGCCGGGCGGAAGTTGGCGAACAAGCCCAGGTTCTTGCGCAGGCCGAGGATCGCCTGCTCGGGCCGCAGCGCGCGTTCGAGTTTGTCGTACTTCCAGTCGCCGACAGCGCCGAACAGCACGGCATCGGCCTGCTTGGCCAGCTCAAGCGTGGACTCGGGCAACGGATGGCCGTGCGCCGCGTAGGCCGCGCCGCCGACCAGCGCGGTTTCCATTTCAAACTTCAGATCGAGCGCTTTGAGCACTTTGACGGCTTCGGCAACGATTTCGACGCCGATCCCATCACCGGGAAGGATTGCGATTTTCATAGTGGTTTCGTTGGATGTGTTGGTTGGATGTGTGCGTTTGTTTGACGTGTTCGTTTAATGCATCGCCTCAGGATGACAATGCACCCGCGGTATGCGCCAGCCAGGGTTTGGAGGCCAAGCGTTCCGCCTCGAAAGCGCGGATCTTGTCCTTGTGGCGCAGCGTCAGGCCGATGTCGTCGAACCCGCCGAGCAGGCAGTCACGGCGGAAGGGCTGCACCTCGAAGGGCAGCTCCGCGCCATCGGGCTTAACAATCACCTGCCGCTGCAGATCGATCGTGAGCTGATAGCCGGGGAAAGCCGCCACCTCATCGAACAGGCGCGCCACTTGCGCTTCGGGCAGCACAATCGGCAACAGGCCGTTCTTGAAACTGTTGTTGAAGAAGATATCGGCGTAGCTGGGCGCGATCAGCGCGCGAAAGCCGTATTGCTCCAGCGCCCACGGCGCATGTTCGCGCGAAGAGCCGCAGCCGAAGTTCTTGCGCGCCAGCAGGATCGAGGCGCCCTGGTAGCGCGGCTGGTTGAGCACGAAATCCGGATTGGGCTTGCGGCTGGCCGGGTCTTGGCCCGGGTAGCCCGGATCGAGATAGCGCCATTCGTCGAACAGATTCGGGCCGAAGCCGGTACGCTTGATCGACTTGAGGAATTGCTTGGGAATGATCGCGTCGGTATCAACGTTGGCACGATCCATGGGGGCGACGAGGCCCTTGTGTACGGTGAATTTTTGCATGGTGCGGGCTCTCCTCTGAGCTCAGGCGAATTGGCGAACATCGACGAAATGCCCATGCACGGCGGCGGCGGCAGCCATCGCGGGGCTGACCAGATGCGTGCGCCCGCCCGCGCCCTGACGGCCTTCAAAGTTGCGGTTGCTGGTCGATGCGCAGCGCTCGCCCGGTTCCAGCCGGTCGGCGTTCATCGCCAGACACATTGAGCAGCCCGGCTCGCGCCATTCGAAACCGGCGGCGGTAAAAATTTTGTCCAGCCCCTCGGCCTCGGCCTGCGCCTTGACCAGCCCCGAGCCGGGCACCACCAGCGCCTGCCTGACGTTCGGCGCAACCTTGCGGCCGATGTGCTTGACCACGGCGGCGGCGGCGCGCAGGTCTTCAATGCGGCTGTTGGTGCACGAGCCGATGAACATCTTGTCGATGGTGATGTCGGTCATCGCCTTGTTCGGCTCCAGCCCCATGTAGGTCAGCGCGCGCTCGATGGCATCGCGCTTGACCGGGTCTTTTTCCTTGTCGGGGTCGGGTACGCGGCCATCGACGCCCAGCACCATTTCGGGCGACGTGCCCCACGTCACCTGCGGCACGATCCGGCTGGCGTCCAGCGTCACGCTCACGTCGAACGGCGCGCCGGGGTCCGATTGCAGCGTTTTCCAGTAGGCCACCGCGTGATCCCATTCGACGCCACTGGGCGCGAGCAAGCGGCCTTTGAGGTAGTCGATGGTTTGCTCATCCACGGCCACCATGCCCGCGCGCGCGCCCGCCTCGATCGCCATGTTGCACAGCGTCATGCGGCCTTCCAT
>JAITWT010000048.1 GCA_031285125.1 Burkholderiaceae bacterium
AGAACCTGTTTACGATCTCAAATGGCTCACGTTGGGCCGCAATCGGGATGAGTGGGTGGCCAACGGCGCGCCGCATGGGCTGGTGCCCATGCAAGCGACTGGGCCGCCCAATCGCCCGATTTCGGCCCAACCCGAAGGGCAGATGCCTTTTCGGGCGGTCTGCGGCGTTGCAACGCTGGCCCATAGCCAGGCTATGGGCTGCGCGCTGCGCCTTGCATCCCCTCCCGAAAAGGTCTCTGCGTGAGCCATTTGAGATCGTAAACAGGTTCTTAAAGCACAAAGCGAACGTTGAAAAGAGGCCGCCATCGGCCCCCGCTTGATCGATTCAGCGCCGCCGCAGCACATGCACGAATTCGTTTCCTAGCGTGTGCTGCTCGACCAGCGCATTGCCCGTCTGCCGCGCGAAGGCTTCAAAGTCGCGCAGCGAACCGGGGTCGGTCGCCAGCACTTTGAGCAATTGGCCGCTTTGCAATTCGTTGAGCGCTTTCTTGGCCTTGAGGATGGGCAGCGGGCAGTTCAGCCCGCGGGTGTCGATTTCTTTATCCACTTGCATGGCAACGGTTTCCTTTAGCCTAAAAATGGCCGTTGAACGCGCCCGTCAGCGCTGTCGCCCAAAAGGTGAAGGGTGCAGAAGTTGTGGAAGTCAATATTCATGCGGTTCCCATGAAGATAAATAAGCAGGCAACGGCCGCTTTTAGGTTGAGTGCTTTCAATCGAGCACGCGCTGGCGCGCCTGATTTTCAGCTTCTGTAAAAAAGCGCGGCGCATGGCCGCGCGAACGCAGCCAATCGGCCAGCGCGTAGCCGGTTCCTGCGGGCCAGCACTTCAAATCTGGCAAGTCGTAAAGACGGTAGGCGGCCAATTCGGGCGAAAGCCGTACCTGCCCCTGGGCCACCACGTGATAGGCGATGATGATCTGGTTCATGCGCTGGAAGTCATAGACGCCGACCAGATCAAGCGCGATGGTGTCCAGGCGGGTCTCCTCCTTGACTTCGCGCATGATGCCCGCCTGCGGCGTTTCGCCTGCCTCCATGAAACCGGTGACCAGCGCGTACATCTGGGCGGGCCATGCGGCATTGCGCGCCAGCAGCACCTGGCCGCGGTACTCGATGATGGCGGCCAGCACCGGCGTCGGGTTGTTCCAGTGCGTGAACCCGCAGGCTGGACAGCGCAGGCGCGATTTGGGGCCGCCGTCCTCGATGTGTTCGATCCATTGCAGCGGCGTCGCGCAATCGGAGCAAAAGCGAGGCTCTTTCATTAGCCGAGGCGTGTTCAAGCCGGGAAAACGCCCGTGGAAAGATAACGGTCGCCCCGGTCGGGCGCCACGAATACGATCGACGCCTGCTCGACTCGGCGTGCCACCTCCAGGGCCGCCCACAGCGCGCCTGCCGTCGAGATGCCGCAAAAAATGCCTTCCTCGCGCGCCAAGCGGCGGCACAAATCTTCGGCATCGTTCTGGCCCACGGTAATTTGTTCGTCGATGAGCGCGGGCTCATAAATTTTCGGCAGATGTTCCTGCGGCCACTTGCGGATCCCCGGAATGCGCGCGCCCTCTGCCGGTTGCGCGCCGATGATCTGTACCGTTGGTTTTTTCTCCTTCAGAAAGCGCGCTACGCCGACGATGGTGCCGGTCGTGCCCATCGCACTGACGAAGTGTGTAATGCGCCCGCCCGTTTGTTCCCACAGTTCGGGGCCCGTGTTTTCGTAGTGCGTGCGCGGGTTGTCCTCATTGGCGAACTGATTGAGCGTGCGCCCCTGGCCCTGCGCGGCCATCTGCTCAGCCAGATCACGCGCGTACTCCATGCCGCCGCTTCTGGGCGTGAGCACCAGTTCGGCGCCGTAAGCGCGCATGGTTTGTGCGCGCTCGATCGAAAGATCCTCGGGCATGACCAGCACCATCCGGTAACCGCGAATCGCCGCTGCCATCGCCAGCGCGATACCGGTGTTGCCCGAGGTCGCTTCGATCAGCGTATCGCCTGGCTTGATCTCGCCGCGCTCCTGTGCCCGTTTAATCATCGACAGCGCAGGCCGGTCCTTCACCGACCCGGCCGGATTATTGCCTTCGAGTTTGGCCAGAATCACATTGCCGCGCGCGGCATTCTCCCTCGCTTCGATACGCTGCAACGCGACCAGAGGGGTATTTCCGATCACGTCTTCGATAGTTGGATATTTCATATGAGGCACTGTGCCATAATCCCCGGCTTGACTGTGCCGGAGTGGTGAAATTGGTAGACGCAGGGGACTCAAAATCCCCCGCCGCAAGGCGTGCCGGTTCGATTCCGGCCTCCGGCACCAGGGACAAAAGGGATGCTAACCATGCGAACTGTCTGTTAGCGCTCATACAGAAAACCGCCTTCCGAGGCGGTTTTTTCTTGCCGGTGTTTTGCACGATTACCGCGCAACGGAGCCCAAATGGGCACAAAAAAGTACCCGGAGAAGACATTCATCCCAGCGAAATCTTGCGCGAGGATTTCCTTATTCTCCTGGATATGCGCGTGCACGGGCTGGCCATCGCGCTGGCCGTGGCCTTCTGAGCATGCGCTGCGCAGGACAGGCGCGCATCAATAGGCTTTAAGAACCTGTTTACGATCTCAAATGGCTCACGCAGAGACCTTTTCGGGAGGGGATGCAAGGCGCAGCGCGCAGCCCATAGCCCGGCTATGGGCCAGCGTTGCAACGCCGCAGACCGCCC
>JAITWT010000059.1 GCA_031285125.1 Burkholderiaceae bacterium
ATTACATCCCTCCTAAGACTCATGACATTGGTGTTCCTTCACCACCTCAATCTATCGTACAAAACAAGAAATAGAATACTTCGATGATGCGCCAAAAAGAGTATATTTTTCACAAACCATGCCATCCTTAGGGCCTTTTAGTGCATTGGCTGTTTTAGCAAGATATTGATCACCAATATTCACTTTCACCGTGGCTTTATGTCCGGTATACCCACACACAACCCCTTGGATTTGGGTACCTCTTCTTGGAAATTTTAAAACGTCATAAGAGATACCTCCCATCGTGATCATCAAAAAATTTTTACACGCCTTATACTGGGGGAGAACGCTTGCTATTACAGGCCCCCCCAGCGATGAAAAAACAATCAACATTATTGCCGTCTTGACAAAATTTCTGGAAATCATTGTTTTCTCCGTTTCGGTGGGTTAATGATCGTCATCCGCACATCGTATACATATGTACACAATATGCAAACAACGTGTTCATTATTAATTGCATTTGATATTAGTCAATCAATTATTGATTTCCATACTAAATTAGTGCGAAAAAAACGAAAGCATTGCTATGCGCCACGCGAACTTCCCCGCGCCTTGGAAATTAATGCTATATCCAGTCCGCTTTACCGGATAAATAACCTTTGCAGGTTAAATAGATCAGATATCTATCATTAAGGACGGGGCCTGGCGTTCTGTCTCATCTCGCCAACAACATAGCGTCTGTGCAGAATGCCCGGTTGGGAACCCATCAACGTTTCCCTCGTTCGCATAGGGCCTGTTCACACTATTTCCACAGTGCGGAAATAGTGTGAACAGGCCCTATTCCTCGGCGTCGGCAGCTTTTTCAGTCTGCGGCACGCTGACGTATCCCGGCGCCAGCCCGAAGACTTCCACGCCCTGCGGCATCGCGTGCCCGGTCGTGACCTTGATTGGTCTCGGTTTATCGCCCCTGCCTTTTCGATACGTGACAACGCTCTGCCCCTGCTCATCCTGCGTGATCGCCTCGGCGGGCACAGCAAAACCGCTCTTTGAACGGTAAGTGAGCACGGACAAGCGCGCGCTCATCCCCAGGCGCACGCGCGGGTCGGTGGTTTTAGGATCAATCGAGACGGTCACGTCATAGGTCGCGCTGCCCTGGGGCGATTCCGCGTTGTTGTTGCCGCGCGCGCCAATGTTGGTGATCGTCCCGCGCAGGGTGATGCCTTCAAAACCGTCCCCCGTCACCTGCACGGCCATGCCCTCTTTTAATTGATGAAGATCCGCCTCCTCGACGCGCGCGACCGCATTGAAGCGCTCCAGGCCGGCGATTTCCAGCAAGGCCATGCCCTGGGTTGCGCGTAGACCGGCCTGGATGGGCACCTCGTTGCCTTCTTTTTTGTCGTTTTTCGGGAAAAAAACGATGCCGGCAAAGGGCGCGCGAATTTCACGCTGCGCCTCCAGGGCTTTCAGGGTATGGTAGTTGGCCTGCGCGTTTACAAAGGCCATTTCGGCAATCTGGCGGCTTTCTCCCTGGCCTTTGGCGAGCGCCGCTTTCAGTTCGCCTTGCGCTCCCAGCAGATCGGTTTCCTGCTGTTGGGCTTGTTGTTCCAGCTCGTCGACCTCCATGCGCGCGACGATGCCGCGCTCGAACAGACGGCGCGTGTCGGCGAGTTTGGCCCGCGTGTTTTTCAGGGCCATCTCCGCGGTGGACACAGAACGGCGCGCGCGCGCCACTTCATCGCTGTTGAGCCAATCCCTCATTTCGTCATCGGCGCGCTGGGCCTTGAGCAGTTCGGACAGGGCTTCTCTCAGTTGAATGTTCAACTGCGTCGTATCCAGTGTGAGCAGGTGTTGCCCCTGCCGGACGCGCTGCCCCTCGGCGACGGCAAGCTTCAGGAGGGTGCCCTCGAACGGCGCGGTAATTGTCAGCTTTGTTGCCGGTTCGATGCGCCCGGCCAGCCCGAGCCGGTTTTCCAGCAGTTGCGGTTGCACAGGCAACCAACTGGCGCCCAGCGGATTGGCCGTTTCTTTCGCCTTACTCCAGGGGAACAGTAAGAGCGCGCCGCCAATGCAAGCCGCCAGCAGCGTGACGACGAGCCACTGGCGCGGGGAGAGGAATGAAGCAAAACGATTAATCGCGGAGTTCAATGCCCCAGCTCTCCAAGGTCGTGCCTAAGGTCTGATCCAGTGTAGCACGGGCATTCAGATAGGCGATCAGCGAATTCAAGCGGGCGTTTTCGGCGTCACGCATGTCGGATTCGAAACTGAGCACCTGGAAGTTGCTGGAGCGGCCCGACCTGAGCTTCTCGCGCTCGATCTCAAGTTTGCGCTGCGTCAACTCCTGCGCGCGCTGTGCGATTTCGTACTGACGCCAGCGCGTTCCCAGGTCGCGCACGGCGTTGCCGACGTCCTGCTCCAGCGTTTGGCGCGCTTCGTCAAGACTGACTTTTTGTTTCTCCGACTCGACACTCGCCGTGACTTCTTGCTGTTTCCGGCTTAAATCGCCGAACGGAATTTCGACCTGAACCCCCGCATAACCATCCCAGTTACGGCTGCTGCTGGAAACGGTCGCCCCCGTGTTGAGGTTGCGCCCTTTGCTCGCACTGCCGACCAGCGAGATATCCCACAACTGCGCGTTGCGGGCGACCTCCAGACCAATCTCGGCCTGATCGGCAGCGATGATTTGCATCAGGTACGCGGGCTGCTGCTCGAAAGCCATGGCAAGCGCTTTCTGCAATTGGATGTCGGTGCGTTCAGCGTTCAAGGTCTCGACGGCCTGAATCCTTGTATCGGTGTCCAGGGCCAGCAGGCGCAGCAGACTGAGCCGGGATTCGTCGAGGTGGTTGAGCGCCTCTTCCACGGCCAATTCCTGATTTACACCGTCGGCTTCGGTTTGGACCGCATCGAACGCCGCCATGCGCCCGGCTTCGATCATCGCCTTGTTTATTTCCAGCAATTGGCGCGAACGCGACAGTGCATCGCGCGCAATCTGCAACTGTTCCTGCGCTTGCAGCACCGTGTAGTAGGCGACGATGATCTGCGTGACGGTGTCCGAGACCGTGGATTTCAGTTGCAGTTTGTTCACCTGTTCGGCCAGGCTCGCCCGGCGCAGGTCAGCGGTGGCAATATTTTTTCCTGCCCCCCGAAGCAAGGGCTGAATCACCGTGAAGGTGCCGACCCCGTTGCGTGTGCGCCCGGCGGCGTCGTAATTGGCCATCTCGTGCGTCCACGACAGACTGAAGCGGGTGCCGTATTTGCTCAACAGCGTCGCTTCCAAGGCACCCTGACCGGCGCGGTAGCGATCGCTGGGTTCGAGGTCACTCTGGTTTTGGCCGGCAACGTAGCGTCCGGTCAAGACGAGTTTGGGATTGAAGCGATCTTCCTCGACGCGCAGATCGAACTTCTGCGCGATACGGTCGAGGTAGGCACTGCGAATGCCGCGGTTGGCGCGTACCCCGAGAAAGACGGCATCGGCCAGGGAGAGTTTGACGGTCAGCTCATTGAGCGATACCGCCTGCCCCGGCATGGTCGCATGGGACGGTTCGAGCGGTTCGCCCGCCAGTGCCCCCGCCTGGAGAAGGCCCAGGCACAGCAGCAAACACAAAACCTTGCGCAGCCGTCTATTCATCGCGCAAAGCCTGTGCGGGTTGCAGGCGAGCCGCGGTCAGCGCCGGATGCAAGCCAAAAAATAGCCCGACCATGAGCGAACTCAGAATGCCCAACGGCAAGGAAAATAGGGACAGTTCAAAAGGCCAACCGGAAATGCGGACGAACAGATAAGCCGCGATCAATCCGACGACCGCGCCCAGAATGGCCCCCGCCACGGAGAGTATTGCCCCTTCAAACAGGAACAGATTGCGAATGTCGCGCGCGCGCGCGCCCAGCGCCATGCGTACACCGATTTCCCGGCGGCGTTCGCTCACGCTCATGAGCATGACGTTCATCACGCCCACACCGCCGACGAGCAGTGAGATCCCGCCAAGGCCTGCGAGCAGATAGGAGAAGGTTCTGGTCTGCCGCGCGAGGCTATCGAGCATTTGCTTGGGAATCTGCACCTCGACGGTGCGTCCGCGGGAAACCGTTTGAAGATAGGCTTTCAACGCCTCGGCTTTTTCTTCAAGCCGGGCGGTATCCAGCGTTCTGGCAACGATCGTTTCGATTTCAGGCACGGGGACCAGCCGCCGCATTCCGGTGATTGGAATGTATATGGCGTCGTTAGGCTCGACCGGAATCAGGAAATTGCGATCCTGTTTTGCTGCGATGCCCACGACCTCGAATAGATAGTCGTCGATCTGTATGGAGTTGCCCAGGCGCAAGGCCAACGCCTTTGCGATACCCGCACCGACCACGGCATAGACGGCCTTCTGATCGTAGTCGGACAAAAAACGCCCCGCGGTCAGCCGCAAGCCCAATACCGGTGACAAATCTGCCGTGGTTCCGACTACCGTCGCATCAACCGCTTTGCCGGCGTAACGCGCACGGGTCGAATACGGGCTGCCCAGCGGCACGACACGCTCGACCCCTGGCACGGCAGCAATGAGCGCCTTGGCATCCAGGGTGGCGGGTGCGGGAGGCGGCGCCTTATCGCCGAATTCCGCCTGAAAGGATGCGAGCAGTGTGTTGACACCCAGTCCCTTGAATTCGCCGAGGCTCTCATTGGCCGTATTGTGTCCAATGTTGAGCAGCGCAACGATCGCCGCGCACCCCACCGCGATACCCACCAGCGCGAGCACTGAGCGACGGCCCAGCAGCCGCAGGCTACCGAGCGCTTCGATCAGCGATTGCTCGAACGTGGGCCCATGCCGGTCAGCGGCGGCTTCAGCCATATCCAGCCGCCTCCGGACAGCGTTGTTCCACGATCTTGCCGTTTTCGACCCGCAAGCAACGTCCAAGCCTCTGCGCCAGATCGTTGTCGTGCGTGACGATGACCAGGGTAACGCCCGCCTCACGGTTGAGTGAGAGCAGCAGGTTCATGATTTCGTGCGCGGTGGAACTGTCCAGATTGCCCGTCGGTTCATCGGCCAGAATCAGCGCGGGATGACCCACCAGCGCGCGCGCGATAGCAACCCGCTGCCGCTCCCCTCCAGAGAGGTCGGCAGGACGATGGGTGATGCGCTCACCCAGGCCGACACGTTCCAGTTGATGGCGCGCCTGCGGCATCGCCTTCGCGCGCGTGCAGCCGCGATACATCAGTGGCAGAGCGACGTTTTCCAGTGCGGTTAGACGCGGCAGCAGGTTAAAGCTCTGGAAGACGAAACCGATGAAACGATTGCGCATTCCGGCCCGCTCGTCGGAAGTGGCATGCGTCATCTCGCGGCCATTGATCAGGTATTGCCCGGCGGCAGGCAGGTCGAGTAAGCCAAGGACATTGAGCAGCGTGCTCTTTCCGGAGCCGGACGCGCCGACGATGGCACAGCTCTCGCCTTGGGCAATTTTGAAGCTAATGCCGTCCAATACCTTCAGATGCCCGTCGCCCATGCGATAGGACTGGCGGACGTTTTTCATGGCGATCAGGCTTTGCCGCACGCTTTCACCGGGCATACAAGCTCTCCACGCATGGATGCCTACATGACGACGGCATATCACATATTTCTGTCATGCCAATACCTCTGTTGTATGGGGTTAGTTTGGGTATCACTGCACAGAGACGAGAGGGCGGGCGCATCACGTTCCGCGTCTTTACTACCCGCCCTATTGCCTGCGTTGTCCTACGCTGGCTGACGCTTACGGCAAGGGATTCGCTTTCTTGTTGTACACGTAACCGCAGCCTGATTCACCTTCGGATACGGGGGCTATCAGTTTCGAACCTCAGTTCGAACCTTTGTGAAACCTGGCTGCCGCGGAAACACCACGGCTTTTTTCGCTATTGGGTTCCCTGTGATGAACCCCTTGTCCGGCCTTATTCTGCCCGCAGCCTGATGGGTGAATTAATTCCTGGGGAATTGGCCCGCTGATGCAAG
>JAITWT010000070.1 GCA_031285125.1 Burkholderiaceae bacterium
GCGGTCTGCGGCGTTGCAACGCTGGCCCATAGCCGGGCTATGGGCTGCACGCCGCGCCTTGCATCCCCTCCCGAAAAGGTCTCTGCGTGAGCCATTTGAGATCGTAAACAGGTTCTAAGGCAACGCTGAACAAGTTCCACGCGGCTGGCGCATCCCGGATTTGGGCGGTCTGCGGCGTTGCAAATCCTCGCGATACCACCGGGTATCGCGGCGGGTTGCGCCTTGCATCCCATCCCCAATCCGGGTACGCCCGCTCGCGGGAACGTATTCAGCGGTGCCCTCTGGCGTATTCAGCGTCACACTTTTGTCATCCATTTTGGTGATGCTTGCAAGCGCAGCCGAAGCAGTTGGCATGGGGCCAGTCCGCGCGGCGCGAGCTCTGCAAGGAAAATCTGAAATGAGAATGAAAAAACCCCCGCGCGCTGGCGTGTGGCGCAAACTGATGGCGCTGGTGTGCGCGGCGGGGATGCTGCAAGGCTGGGCGCTGCCTGCCCACGCCGGCGGCACGGTGGTGCTGTACACGCTGGACGGCCTGGAAAATATGTACCGCGACGTCTTGCCCGCGTTCGAGCGCGCGCAGCAGGTCAAGGTCAACATCGTGACGGCGGGCGGCGGCGACGTGGTCAACCGCGCCAACGTCGAGAAAAATTCGCCCAAGGCCGACGTGCTGGTCACCCTGCCCCCGTTCGTGCAACAGGCCGCGGGCTTGGGTCTGCTCCAGCCGTATCAGGGCGCCAACCATGCGGGCGTTCCCGCCGAGGCCAAGGCCAGGGACGGCGCCTGGTCCACGCTGATGAACAACTACTTTTCGTTCGCGGTCAACCCCAACATCACGCCCCACGCGCCCAGAACTTTTGCTGATCTGCTGGGCCCTGAATATGCGGGCAGGCTCGCGTATTCAAACCCGCTGACCGCGGGCGACGGCATGGCCGTGATTATTTTGACCACCCAGCTGATGGGTGAAGGCCCGGCGTTCGACTACCTGCAAAAGCTCGAACACAACGTCAAGTTCCATACGCGCGGCACGGGTTATCTGGACGTGCTGCTCTCGCGCAACGAAATCGCGGTGGCCAACGGCGACGTGCAGATGGATCTGGACGACGCGGCCAACGGCGGCCTGTCGATCAAGCCGGTCTTTCTGTCGGTCGCCGCCCATGAGCCGCCGGCCACGTTGTCGCTGCCGTACACCATCGCGCTGGTCAAGGGCGGCCCGAATGCCGCCAACGGCAAGAAGCTGATCGACTATCTGCTGTCCAGGGACGTGCAGGCCAGGATGGGCGATTACTTCGGCATTCCAGGCCGCGCGGACGTGCCGCTGACGGGCAAAAACAGCGCGGCGATCCGCTCGGCGATCGCGGGCGTGCGGGTGGTGCCGGTGGACTGGGATCAGGTGCTGGCCAAAAAACCGGCGTGGACGGCGCGCTGGAAATCCCAAGTGATCGGCCATTCGGACAAACCGCTCGAAGTCGTGAAGCCGAAATGAACGCCAAGCCAATGAGGGTCCTATGTTCTGGATGAAAACTTCCGTTGATGTGATCGGCTTCGCGCCAAGGACCGCGCGCGCCGCCGCGCCGCCGCTGGAAAAGAGGGAGGCCGCGCAGCACGCAGATAACGGCGTGCGGATCGACCATTTGCGTGTGCGCTACGGCGCGCGCACGGTGCTCGACGACCTGTCGCTGTCGATCGGCGCGGGCGAACTGCTGACGGTGCTCGGTAAAAGCGGCTGCGGCAAGACCACGCTGCTGCGCTTCATTGCCGGTTTCGTGAAGGCCGACGGCTTGAGCGGTTCGCTGACCGTGGCCGGGCGCGACCTGACGCACACGCCGCCGCACAAGCGCAACCTCGGGCTGCTGTTCCAGAGCTACGCGCTGTTTCCGCATCTGTCGGTGTTCGAAAACGTCGCCTTCGGTCTGCGCGCGCGGCGCCTGAACACGGCCGACATCACGCGCCGGGTCGCCGATGCCTTGCAACTGGTGCAACTTGGCGACATGGGCGGCGTGATGCCCGCGCAACTCTCGGGCGGCATGCAGCAGCGCGTGGCGCTGGCGCGCGCCCTGGTGATCGAACCCGATGTGCTGCTGCTGGACGAGCCGCTGTCCGCGCTCGACGCCAATCTGCGCGCGTCGATGCGCAGCGAACTCAAGGCCCTGCACGAACGCCTGCCGAATCTGATCATCGTTTGCGTGACGCACGACCGCGACGATGCGCTGGTGCTGTCCGATCGCACGCTGCTGATGCGCGAGGGCCGCATCGCGCAAATCGGCACGCCGCGCGAGCTGTACGACGCGCCGCGCGATGGTTTTGTGGCGCGTTATCTCGGCGCCGCCAACCTGCTGCCGCCGCACCTGATCTTCCCGGCCGGCGACAGACGCCATGCCGAGCGCGAACGCCTGGCCTGCGTGCGGCCCGAGCGATGGCGCGTGCTGCCGCACGGCGCGCCCGGCGCGGGCCGGCTCGGCGGCACGGTGACGTCGGTCGAATGGCGCGGCGCTGAAACGGCCTTGACCGTGGCGCTGGACGCGGCCCGCAGCGAGCCGGTGCGCGTGACGATGTTGCGCGCGCGCGCCCAAGGCGATGTGCCCGAACGCGGCGCGCGCGTATCACTGGCCTGCGCCACGGAGGATGCCGTCCTTGTTCACCCCTAAATTCAAAACACGCGCGCATCTGCTGGGGCTGGCCGTTTTCGTGCTCGCGCCGCTGGCGCTGTATCCGCTGGCGCGGCTGATTTTGCTCAGCGTGTCTGACGCGCACGGTTGGAGCCTGGCGCCTTATCGCGCATTTTTCGGCCATCCTGAAACCTGGCCGGTGCTCGGCACCACGCTATGGATCCTGGCCGCGAGCGCCGGCAGCGCATCGGCGCTGGGCGTGCTGCTGGCCTCGCTGCTGTTCTTCCGGCCCTTTCCGGGCGCGGCGCTGCTGACCCGGTTTCTGGAGTTGTACGTCACCTTCCCGTCCTTTCTGGTGGCCTTCACGCTGATTTTTCTGTATGGCTCGCAAGGCTCGATCAGCATCGCGCTCCAGCAGTTGTTTCAACTCGATGCGCCGCCGCTCGATTTCCTGTTCGGCACGGGCGGCGTGGTGCTGGCGCAAACCGTGTTCTATGCGCCCTTCGTGGTGCGGCCCACGCTGGCCGCGTATGCGACGCTCGACCCGCGCCTGACCGAAGCCGCGCGCAGCCTCGGCGCCAACGGCTGGCGGCTGGCGTGGCGCGTGATTTTCCCGCTCGCCTGGCCCAGCATCGCGGCAGGCATCGTGCTGTGCTTCTTGCTGACGCTCAACGAATTCGGCATCCTGCTGGTGCTGGGCAGCGTGCAGGTCGTCACGTTGCCGGTGGCGATTTACACCAGCGCGACGGTTGATCTCGACCTGCCCGCGGCCGCAGCCGGCGCGGCCATGATGCTGGCGCTGTCCCTCACGCTGTATGCGCTTTACCGGGTCATGAACCGGCGCTCGCTGGGAGCGGCTCATGGCGCTTGATGCATTTCCTGCGGTGTTGCCCCGGCCCGATCGCGGCGGCGCGCTGCGCAAATGGAGCCTGCGCATCGGCATGGCGCTGGCCGCATTCGCGTGCGCATGGCTGTTCGTCTTGCCGGTCGCGGTGGTGGTGCTCTCCAGCCTGGCCGACCCGTGGTCGGGCACGATCTTGCCCGCCGGCTACAGCCTGCGCTGGTTCCGGCGCCTGGGGCCGAGCGAATTCGACGCGATCCTCACCAGCCTGAAAATCGGCCTGGGCGTGGCCGGGGCGGGCACGGCGCTTGGCTTATGGTTCGCGCTGGCCCTGCACGGGCGCACACGGCGGGGTCTGGGCGCCGCGCTCGATATGCTGGTGATGCTGCCCAACGGCGTGCCCAGCGTGGTGCTCGGCCTGGCGGTGCTGATTGCGTATCACCAGCCGCCGCTCGATCTGTCGGGGTCAGCGGCCATCGTCGTGCTGGTGCAACTGGCGCTGATTCTGCCGTTCTGCTACCGCTGCATGGCCGCCGCGTTGCGGCCTGAACTGACCGTGCTGCGCGAAGCCGCGGCCAGCCTCGGCGCGCCGCCCGCGCGGGTGTTGCGGCGCGTAGTGCTGCCGCAGCTCGCGCCCGCGTTGCGCGCCAGCCTGGCGCTCGGGTTCGCCCTGTCGATCGGCGAGCTGGGCGCTACGCTGATGGTGTACCCGCCCGGTTTTGCCACCGTGCCGATCGTCGTGATCGGGCAGGTCGAGCGCGGCTACTACCTGCCCGCGTCGGCGCTGTCGGCGCTGATGCTCGCGGTGTCGCTGGCGGCGCTGCTGCTGATTGCGGCACGGGCGCCGAAGACAAAACGGTGAGCCCCTCGGCATCATTGCGGCGTCAGCCGCAACGGCACACGCCGGTTCCCAAAGCAGGCCCTGAAGGCGGTGAAACGTCCGGCCAGCGCCGCGCCGCAATCGGGGCAGCAGCCGTCGTCGCGCAGGCGGTATTGCGTGATCTGGTAGCCGTCACGCTCGATCAACATGGCGCCGCAGCCGGTGCAGCGCGTGCTGGCGCCCTCGCGGTCGCGCACGTTGCCGACGTAGACATGGCGCAGCCCCTCGGCGCGCGCGATGTGCTGCGCGCGCAGCAAGGTGGCGTGCGGCGTGGGCGGCGCGGCGGTGAACTTGAAGCTCGGGTGATAGGCGGTGAAATGCAGCGGCACTTCGGGCGAGAGTTCGCGCGCGATCCAGGCCGACAGGGCGGCGATTTCAGCATCGCTGTCGTTGGCGCCGGGGATCAGCAAGGTGGTGATTTCAAGCCAGCAGCGCGTTTCATGATGAACAAAGCGCAGCGTGTCCAGCACCGGCCCCAAGTGCGCGCTGCACAGCGCGTAATAGAACGTGTCGGTGAAAGCTTTGAGGTCGATGTTGGCGGCGTCCATCGCGCCGAAGAATTCGCCGCGCGCCGTCTCGCCGATGTAACCCGCCGTCACGGCCACGGTCCGCACGCCGCGCGCATGGCAAGCGGCGGCGATGTCCAGCGCGTATTCGGCGAAGATGACCGGATCGTTGTAAGTGAAGGCGACGCTCGCCGCACCGGTCTGCTGCGCGGCTTGCGCGATGGCCTCCGGCGCGGCCTGGGCCATCAGGCGGTCCATGTCGCGCGATTTGGAAATGTCCCAGTTCTGGCAAAACTTGCAAGTCAGGTTGCAGCCGGCGGTGCCGAAGGACAGGATGCCCGATCCCGGCAGGAAATGGTTCAGCGGCTTTTTCTCGATCGGATCGAGGCAGAAGCCCGAACTGCGGCCCCAGGTGGTCAGCACGATCTGATCGCCCTCGCGCTGGCGCACGAAGCAGGCCGCGCGCTGCCCCTCGTGCAGCTTGCATTCGCGCGGGCACAGGTCGCACTGGAGGCGGCCATCGGGCAAGGGATGCCACCAGCGGCCGGGATGGTTCATGGCGCAGTCTCCGGGGTTTTGGGGGTTTCCGGCGTTTTCGATGTTTCGCACGCCTGCGCCAGTCGCGCGGTTGGCGCCTCGGGCTCATGGTGTTCATGCACGGTGTACAGGCCCAGTTGCATGTCCGCCGGCCAGGCGCTGAAACCGCCTTTGTTGAGCAGGTGGCGCAGAAAATCCGCCGGCTGCGGCAACTGACGCCAGACGGCGGGCAGAAAGGTGGCGCTGCGCGTGCCGCGCTCGCCGCGCA
>JAITWT010000201.1 GCA_031285125.1 Burkholderiaceae bacterium
CAAGCAATTCAGACGTGTGGCCACGCGCTATGACAAACTGGCCAGGAGCTTCTTGGGCGTGCTCTGCTTGGCTTGCTGGTTCATCCAAACGCCTGAGTGATTGTTAACAGGCCCTAGTATCTGCCTTGCGCAGATCGCGCAAGATGATCAAAGCCGCCATGACGCCAATGTCACCGCGAGTGCCTATATGGAGTTCGGGCACCAGCAAATAGAGGCTTACGATTCAATAAGAAAGATTGTGGAAAAGTTCATTTCCAAAAAATATGCAGGAACCGTTGCTTCAGAATTCAATACAATGAAATGCATCGATCTTTTCCACAGCAAGGAATTGGATGGTCTTTCTTCAAAACTCACGAGGAGAAAATAGCGACCTGATATTCGACTCAAAGCGGATAACTTTGCCGCCGCTTAACTTGTTGGTTAGACCTCACGCGTTGCGCCCCAAATTAGCGCGATTTTTCTCAAAAAACGTCTTCCAAGTCACTGACAAAAATGGGCCTTTATGCAGGTTGGCGGCAGGCGCCATTGGCGCCTGTTTACGATCTCAAACCCAACGCGGCAAGGGGTGCTCTTTCAACGCGCGCCGCAAGCGCGCGTGCTCAGGGATGACCTGCGCGACCGTCGCCCAAAAGCGCGGGCTGTGGTCCATGACATGCAGATGCGCGAGTTCGTGCGCGACCACGTAATCGATCACCGGCAGGGTGAAATGGATCAGACGCCAATTGAGCCGGATCGCCCCGTTGCTACTGGCACTGCCCCAGCGGGTCTGGGCGCTGGACAGCGAAAGTTTGCGCCATTGCACTCCCAAGCGGGGCGCATAGTGGTTCATGCGTTCGGTAAACAGCATGCGCGCGCTGCGCATGAGCCAGGCTTGTACGGCATCGCGGATGTGCTCGGGGGGCGCATCGGAGGCCAGCGCCAAATGCAGGCACGGCGGCTGGCCGGGGCGCTGTTCGAGGGCGCCGCCGCGGCTTGCGAAGCGGTGCGCGGGATCGAGGCGGACCTGCATAGGGCCGCCCAGGTAGGGCACCTGCACGCCGTCGCGCCAGATGATGCGCACGGCGTCCAGATGCGTGCGGCGCTGCTGCACTTCTTCGAACTTGCGCAAAATCCACGTGCTTTTTTCCTGAAGCGCGGCATCGATTTCGCGCAGCGCGACCCAGCGCGGCGCACGCACGCTCAAGCCCTCATCGCCCACCACGAAGCCGATGCTGCGCCGGCGCGTGCGGGTGAATTCATAGGCCACGCGCGCCTGACCGAACCAGACCTCGCGGGTGGCGCGCGGGTGCACGAAATGGGCCCGTTCAAGCGGCTGCGCCGGAGGCCGCGGGGACAGGGTTTCTACAAGGGATACAGGGGGCGGCGCTATTTTGCGCGAGCCCGGCTTTTTCGGCGCCGGGGAGGCGTGCCGGGCCGGCGGCCGCGGATCGAACAGATCGAGCGTATATCGCAGCAGTCCCAGCATCAGCGCCCTTGCGTTCTAGCGCAAGCGCTTGCGCTCATGGGTAAGCCTCGGGGTCGATGCGCCGCATCTCGGCCTCGATCCACGCCTGCGCTTCCTGCATCAACGCCTTGGGCTCGCGGCCCGTGCTCTGAATCAACGGGCCAATCGAGACATCGATCACCCCCGGTTTTTTGATAAAGGCATTGCGCGGCCATACGCGCGCACTATTGAGCGCCACCGGAATCACCGGCACCCCGGTCTGTACCGCCAGGCGCGCGCCTCCGAGCTTGTACTCACCTTTCTGACCGCGCGGGATGCGCGTGCCTTCGGGAAACACGGCCACCCATATCCCCTGGTCCAGCAAAGGCTTGCCGTGCTCGGCGAGTTTGGTGGAAGCCTGGCCACGAAGGCTGCGGTCAATCGGAATCACATCCAGCCGGGCCAGCCCCCAACCAAAGAAGGGGATCCGCAGCAACTCCCGTTTCAGCACATAGGACAGCTGGTGCGGCATGACGATCGGCAGCAGAAAGGTCTCGATCGCGGACTGGTGCTTGGACAGTACCACCGCGCCGGCGCGCGGATCTTGCGGCAGATTTTCGATCCCATGCACACGGTAACGAATGCCCAGCAGCCAGCGCGCACCGCCCAACGCCATATAGCGACACCAGATGACCGCCAGCGCATACAGGGGCTTACCGCGGATCACGAGCGAGACGAGCACCATCATCGACGTCCACGGAATCAGCGTAACGGCCAGCCAGAGTAAATAGAGAGTTGATCGGATCAGACGCATAAATTTCAGAGGGGCCTCGATCAGTGCTGCGCACAGATTCTGGCGCGAAGGGAAGGCACGGAGGGGCACACGCCGAACCGATCTCGCCTAAGAACCTGTTTACGATCTCAAATGGCTCACGTTGGGCCGCAATCGGGATGAGTGGGTGGCCCAGGGCGCGCCGCAGGGGCTGGTGCCCATGCAAGCGACTGGGATGCCCAATCGCCCGATTTCGGCCCAACCCGAAAAGGCCTCTGCGTGAGTCATTTGAGATCGTAAACAGGTTCTCAGGGGTTGATGGCGATGGCAAACAGGCATTCGATTTCATGCGCCGTGCTGACGCGCCCAGGGTTCAGCGCAGCAGGACCACCCATTGACCATCGAGCGCGCGGATGTCGATACGCTGCGCAAAAGCCTCGCATAGCGCGGCGTGCGTGCGTGCGTCGCCGCCCGGCCCGTGGTGCGTGAGGCGGCCTTCGTGCAGGACCACGATCTCATCGGCTTGCAGGGCGACATTCAGTTCGTGCAGCACGCTGACGACCGTCGCGCCTGCCGCGACCAGTTCGCGCACCGTGTGCAACCAGTCGGCCTGATGGGGCGCATCCAGGCTGGTCAGCGGTTCGTCCATCAGCAGCAGCGGGGCTTGTACCGCCAGCGCGCGCGCCAGCAGTACGCGCTGGCGTTCGCCGCCCGAGAGCGAGCCGAGCGTGCGCTCGCGCCAGTCCCAGCTTTGGGTGCGCCGCATGGCGCACTCAACGGCGCTGCGGTCGGCGGCGCTGGGCGCGCCCAGCCAGCCTTGATGGGGCAGACGGCCGAGCATGACGACATCGCGTGCGCACAAATCTTCCGCGCCCGATTCGTTCTGGCCCAGCCAAGCCAAGCGGCGCGCGCGCGCGCGCGCGGGCCAGCGTTCGATCGCGCGGCCATCGAGCTGGATCTCGCCTTCCACCTGGTTTCTGAGGCCGCCGCTGCTTTGGTCAGGCAGCAGAGAGGCGAGCGCCTTGAGCAGCGTGGTTTTACCCGCGCCGTTCGGGCCGGTGATCGCGGTCCAGGCGCCCGCGCGCAAGGACAGCGCCTCAGCGCGCACGATTTCGCGTCCGCCGATGTGTACGCGCAGCGCGCGCGCCGTCAGCGCGGGGATCGCGGGAGCAGCGGGCACAGCGGGCACAGCGGGCACAGCGGGAACGGCGCGCGCCGTATTCACGATCGATCCTTTGCACGCATCAGCCACAGCAGGTAGCCGCCGCCGATCAACGCGGTGAGCACGCCCACCGGCAACTCGCGCGGTGCCAGCAGGGTGCGCGCCAGCACATCGGCGGCCAGGAGCAGCGCGCCGCCCAGCAGCGTCGCCAGCAGCGTCAGCGCGCGATGTGTGGGCCGCGCGAGGGTGCGCGCCAGATGCGGCGCGGCCAGGCCGACGAAAGCGATCAGACCGGCCTGCGCCACCGCCGCGCCGGTCGCCAGGGCCAGCACGCCGATCAATGCGGCGCGCACACGCGCCAGCGGCAAACCCAAGCTCAGGGCCGTGTTTTCGCCCAGCGTCAGTGCATCCAGCGCACGCGCCAAAACCCAGGCTGGCAGCAGGCAGATCAGCAGCGTTGCCCCCAGCAGTGCGCTGGACGGCCAGCCGATGAACGCGGTGCTGCCGAGCATGAAGCCTTGCATCGTGCGCATGATCGGCGGCAACCACAGCATCAGCCAGGACGCCGCCGCGCCCAGCACCATGCCGACCACGACGCCGGCCAGCAGCAGCCGCAGTGTTTGCTGAACCCCGCGCGCCAGCGCGAGCGTCAGCAGCGCCGCCGTGAGCGCGCCGATGAACGCGGCGCCGGTCAGACCCAGCCGCGCGGCCCAGCCGATGGCCACGCTGTCGGCGAGCCCCGTGGCCACGCCGCCCGCACCGCTTGCCGTGGGAACAGCGGGCCACAGACTCAGTGCGGCCAACAGCAGCGCCACGCCCAGGCTGGCCCCCGAGGCGCTGCCCAGCAAATAAGGATCGGCCAGCGGATTGCGCAACAGGCCCTGCGCAAGCGCGCCGCCCAGTCCCAGCAAAGCGCCTGTCAGCCATGCGCCCAAGGTGCGCGGCAGGCGGATTTGCAGCACGATTTGCTGCGCGATGCCGTCCCCATGCACCAGCCGTTCGAGTTGCGCCCATCCGTCGAATCCGGCACTGCCGATGCACACGCCCAGCAGCGCCAGCGCGGCGGCGGCCAGCAACAGGACGGCCGCCAGCATGGGCACGGGCAATGGGCGTCTCATGACACGGTTTATGGCACGGTTTATGGCTTGTTGGACAAACGCCCCGTAAAACAATCGGCCAGCACGCGCGCGGCTTCGGCCATGCGTGGCCCGGGGCGCATCAGGATATCGCGCGCGCTGGCATTGAGACGGCAGACCTGCCCGCGGCGCAGCGCAGTGATGCCGGCCCAGCCGGGCCGCTCGGTGAGCGCGGCGCGGCCGTCATCCCCCAGCACAATCCATTGCGGATCGGCGCGCACCACGAATTCGGGATTGAGCTTTGGGGAGGGGCCGAGCGCGGCAGGCACGATATTGACCAGGCCCAGCCGCGCCATCAATTCGCCGATGAACGAGGCCGTGCCCGCCGCATAAGGCCCCGTGCCCAGCTCGAAATACACCCGTTGACCGCGGATGCCCGCGGGCAAGGCGGCGGCGGTGCGTGCGATGTCCTCCTGCATCTGATGCCAGAGCGCTGCGGCACGCGCCGGCTGGCCCAGTGCCTGCCCGAGACGCGCGAGCGTGCGCTGTGCGTCCGACAGGGTTTGCGGTTCCAGCACGATCACATGCAGCCCAAGCGCCTCCAGACGCGGCGCGAGGCGCGAGGAGCGCCCGAGCAGCACCCAATCGGGGCGCAGCGCGACGATGCGCTCGAGGCTCATGCCGTCGAGTCCGCCCAGATGCGGCAGTGCGCGCACGGCCTTGGGCCAGTTGGAATAGTCATCGACACCCACCAGCCGGGCGCAGGCATCGAGCGCGCACACCGATTCGGTCAATGAGGGCAGCAGCGAGACGATGCGCTGCGGTGGCGCGGGCCCGGTGCGTGTGGCGCCGGTGTCGTCGATGATCGAGAAGGCGCCCTGCGCGGCTGCGGGCCACGCAAGCAACGGCGCACAAAGCGCACAAAGCAGTGCCCCGACGGACAGCCGCCTGAGCCAGGCGCGCAGCAAGACTCGCGCCGCGACCGGCCCGCTGCGCGGCTTGCCGCCTGGCGCGAGTGTGGCGAGCATAGCAAGCGGAGCGAGCCTGATCACGGCATCCATTTCAACTGCACATAGAACGTGCGTCCCGGTGTCGAATAGCCTTGCACGCGCTGATAGTTCTTGTTGGCCAGGTTGTCGATGCGCGCCAGAAAGCGCCAATGGCGTCCGATGGCGCGGCTTGCGCTCAGGCCGATCAGGCCATAGCCGCCCAAGGTCTGGGTGTTGGCCGCATCGGCATAACGCTTGCCAGACGCCTGCCACTGTGCGCCCAACTGCCATTGGTCGATGCGCCAATCGATGCCGGCATGACCGTGCACCCGCGCACGCAGCGCGAGCCGCTTGTCGGTGTCCAGATCGCGCGGATCCTGCACATCGATCGAGCCGTGCAGCGTCACGGCGCCGAAACGGCGGCTGGCCGTGAACGTGGCCCCCCGGTAGCGCGCATGGCCGACGTTGGCGTAGCAGCCGAGGTACCAGGCCGCGCAATCGGTGGCGCCGTAGTCGAAATCGATCAGGTTCCTGACCCGGTTCTGATAAACCACCACGCTCGCGCTGTTCGCTCCTTGGGCGTAGTGCAGGCCGAGTTCGCCGTTGATGCCTTCTTCCGGCTGCAAAGTTCTCACGCCATATTCGCTGTACAGCTGATACAGCGTCGGCGCGCGAAATGACGTGCCCGCCGAAGCCGTGGCACGCCAGCCGGGCGCGAAGCTATAGCCGTAGGCGATGCTGCCCGTGTCGTGGCCGCCGAATTGGCTGTCATCGTCATGGCGCACATTGATTTGCAGGCTGTGCGGCCCGGCGTTGTAGCCGTAACCGAGCGCGAGGCCATTTTGCGAACGGCTGGCCTCCAGCGCGGGACTGGCGAATGGGCCTTGCCCCGGCGCGTTGTCCAGCCAGTCTTCGCGCCGCTCGAGGTCCAGCGTGAGTAAGTGCGCGCCGATCCGCCAGGCGTTCTGGAACAGATAGCCGCGCAGGTGCGTGTCGGTCTGATAGAAGCTGGGGCGGTTCTGATAGAAGTTTTCACTGTCGGAGACAGACAGCTTGGTGCTCCAGAGGCTGTTCCACTGCGCGCTCCAGGTCAGCCCTGCGGTGCGCAGACGGTAGGTGCTCCAGTCATCGGCCGGGGCCAGCCGGTCGTAGCCATAGTCGTCGTATTGCGAACGCAGATTGTTGGCCAGCAGCGTGGCTTGCAGGCGCTGGCCCGGCGCGATCTGCCAGCCCAGGTTGATGCTGCCCGAAGTGCTGCGATAGCCGTCCTTGTCGGGATTGAAGCGTTGCGCATCGGTGGTGGCATTGAAGCCCTTGCTTTCATCGTGCGCGACGTTGATCGAATAATCGAGCGCGCCGCTCGCGCCGCTGATGCCCGCCTCCGAATGCCCCGTGCCGTAGCTGCCGAAGCCGATACCGGCGTAGGCGCTCGGCGCGCCTTCGCCCTGGCGGGTGAATAACTGGATCACGCCGCCGACGGCGTCCGATCCGTACACCGCCGCTGCCGGGCCGCGCAGGATTTCGATGTGGTCGATCTGTGCCAACGGGATCGCCTCCCAGGTGGCGCCGCCGGTCGCTTGGGAGTCGACCCGCACGCCGTCGATATAGACCGCCGTGAAGCGCGTCTCGGCGCCGCGCAGGAAGATACCGGTGACCAAGCCCGGCCCGCCGGTGCGCGAAATTTCAATGCCAGGCACGGTGGTTAATACGTCGGCCACCGATTGGGCGCCGCTGCGCTCAAGGGTGTCGCGATCGACGACGGTGACATCGGCCACCAGATCGGACAGCGGCGCGGGCGTGCGCGTGGCCGTCACCACGACCTCGGGCAAGACGCCAACGGCACCGTTGTTGTCAGTCTCTGCATGGGCGGCGGTACCGGCGCTTTGCGCCCAGGCGGACTGCAACGGCGCCAAGCCCATGCAGGCGAGCCCAAGCGCTGCGGCCAGCGGCAACCGGGAAAGCCGGAAAGCCGCCCTGGGGCGAATCAAGGGATGAACAGAAACAGAGCGGGGCGCAACAGAGAGCGGCGCATGCGTGCGCACGGACGCAAAACGCGCTGCGCCAGAAGGATGAATGCAATCAAGCATGAAGGGAACACCGACAGAAGCAATACCCGGTCCGGCTTCCCCGCCGGACATATGGGCGACATCGACCGCCGCGCTTGCTGCGGCCCGTTGGGGCTGCGGCTGCGGCGATCGTCTCGTTGGCCGGTATCCGGGCTGGCAGCGCGGCTTCCACCGCCTTCCCAGGCGCCTGTTTCACGACGCCCAGTGGCTTGATGGGTGGAAGTGGCATCGCAGGAGGGACCTGGATGCCGGCTGCTTGACCGTTGCGGGGGCAGCGCAGGTTGGCTGGGCTTCAAAAAAGAGGCTGAGCGTCCTGCTTCCCGTTGAACTGCGCCGCGTGAACCACGGCGCGAGCACCAACGTGAGGGCATTGTAGTGTCCGGGCAAAGACGCTCGCCGGAAACGGGGGATGTTTGTGCGCATTCAGGACATTCCCCTTGACCCCATGGACGCTTGCGGTGGCGGCCCTCATCGCGCCGTGGGTAACCGTGGGTCATGGCGCGTTCAAGGCGTATTCAAGGCGCATTCAAGAGCCGTTCCCAGGGGAATGAATCGGTCACGATGGGCCCATCTCAGACCTTCGGATTTCGGGCGCGCCGGGACGCCGCAAACGCTTGCGATACCATCAGGTATCGTTGTGCCTTGCAACCTATCTATCCATCCCGAGTTTGGGCGGGCGTATCGACTCACGCAGTCCAGGCTTATCCCGTGGCATCTTAAAATTTGACGCGCATGTCAGCTGCCCATTTCATCGATCCCATCGAACCGATCGTCGAGCGCATTGAACGTCTTCTCGTTCGCCATGCAGAAGTGCAGCGCACCAATGCCCTGTTGCAAGAGCAAGTGCAGGTGCTCACGCGCGAGCGCGATGCGCTCAGGGCCCGGCTGGTGGCTGCGCGAGGGCGTATCGATGCCTTGCTGGAACGGTTCCCGGCCACCCCGTCCGGCGGTGGCCCATCCAATTCGTCTGAGGAAAGTCGCGCATGAAGCACATCCACGCGCAAATCATGGGGCAAAACTACACCTTGGGGTGCCCCGATGAAGGTGAAGCCCAACTGCTGCAAGCGGTCAAGCGCGTGGATCTGGCGATGTGCAAGATCCGTGACGCGGGCAAGATTAAGACGCGCGATCGCATTGCCGTGCTTGCGGCCTTGAACCTGGCGTTCGACCTGGGCCAGCTTGAGCAAGCACGGCAGGCGCAACAGGCCGCAGCGGCGGCGTCTCCTTCCATGGATCCGTCCGTATCCGTGCCGGCCACTGATGCTGCCGTCGACGCCGGGGCGGATTCCACGCGGATGGCCCAATTGCTGGAACGGTTGGACCAAGCGCTCGCGGGCGACGACCATCTTCTTTGAACCCCCCAACGGCCGTTGCGCACGGTGCTCTGGCGCGCGTGTAGCGCTCGCCGCCTCAAAGAGGTGGGGCGCAGAAGCTTCTGAAGGCTGTATCCATGCGCTTTCCGTGAGGTTCACAAGCGGTCAATTGGGATTGTTGCTTGAAAACGCGGGACGCGCGTTTGAGCGCGGGCGTCGGTGTCAGATTTACACGAAAAGTTCCCGAGAAAAAGGGGCGAATGACACACGGTAAAGTGCAACAAAAAAAGCCGGAGCGGAGTAAGATGATCGCGTCTGCGATACCTGTCGGGCTTTATATTTCCTTGAACCAATGCTCTTTAGAGCCCGGGCTTGGTACATCGCAGGGTGGGCGTGATCGTCTCGCGTTAGATGAACCCGAAACCCTGCTGCCCTTGCCCCCCTGGACCCTGCGTTCAGGATGCGGTTCGGCGGTATCGCAGACACCTTATATGCAGCAAACGGCCTCGGGTTTCCGAGGCCGTTTGCGGTTTCAGCGTCAGTCGGACAGGCGGGAATGGAAATACGCCTGATTCATGTTGTGCACCAAAGCTGGTAGAGGTGTTTCATATCCATCCAGAGCGCTTGTCCGGCGACCACGGTCAGCAGCAGGCCGGCCAGGCGGATGCCCCAATCTCTGCCGGCTTGGCGGCCCCAGCCGTGCAATTTCGACCACAGCCACGGCGCCACGCCCAGCCAGAGCACGCTGCCGATGCCAAAAGCCGCCATCACCAGTGCGCCTCCCAGCGGCGTCGAGCTCAGGCTGGCTGTTCCCAGCGCCGAATACAGGAGTCCGCACGGCAACAGCACCCATAGCGCGCCACTGGCCAGCAAGCCCCACGACGTTCCCAGCCAGGGCCGCAGCCGGTTCGATAGTGTGCCGCCGATGCGGTTGAGCCAGAGCGGCTGGCGTCCGGTTATCACCAAAAGCAGCGCCCAGACCAGGATAAAGACGTGGGCCAGAACCCAGACAGGTTTGAGCGCGATGGCATGGTCACTGGCCCAGCCCAGCGAATTGAAGAATGCCGCGACCAATGCACCCGCGATGGCGTAAGCGGCCAAACGGCCCGCGTGGAAGGTGGCGAACAGGCGGACTTGCTGGCCCCGTGTGGGCGGCATGGGTTCAAAACGAAGCGCGGCAGCCTTGACCACCCCCGCGCAGGGGGCGCTGCACATGATCAAGCAATGGTGCCCGCCGAACAGCCCCATCAGAAGCGCTGTAACCACCAGGGAGAGGTTCATCGGGGTCAGATGATGCGCGAGAAGCGGGCGTTGCTGCGCTGGGTATGCAGGTAGCGGTCAAAGACCATCGCCACCGCACGCACAAAAAACCAGCCCAGCTCTGTCACGTCAATCTGCCCAGCTCCGGCGCGCACCAGTCCCTGTGCCTGCAAAGGTTGCAGCGCCGCCAGTTCAGCCGCAAAGTAAGCGTCAAAGTCAATCTTGTGGGCAGCGCTCACCGCGGCGAAATCGACATGTCCCTGGCACATGATCGCCTGGATCACGTCGCGGCGCAGCAAGTCATCGGCATTCAAGATCAGGCCGCGCACCACGGGGAGTTTTCCCTGGTCGAGCTGCTGGCAATAATCGTCCAGCGTTTTGGCGTTCTGGCTGTAGGTATTACCCACGCGCCCGATGCCCGAAACCCCAAGGGCCACCAAATCGCAATCGGGTTGCGTGGTGTAGCCCTGGAAATTGCGGTGCAACTTGCCTTCGCGCTTGGCGATCGCCAGCGAATCGTCGTGCAGCGCGAAATGGTCCATGCCGACATAGACATAGCCGGCCGCCAGCAGCCGCTCAATGGACAGCGCCAGCAACTGCAATTTGACCGCCGGCGCGGGCAAATCGGCCGCCGCGATGCGCCGCTGCGACATGAAGCGTTCCGGCAGATGGGCGTAGGCATACAGGGCGATGCGGTCGGGCCGCAGTTGGCAGACCTGGTCGATCGTGCGGGTGAAGGATTCAACCGTTTGCTTGGGCAGGCCGTAGATGAGATCGACGTTGATCGAAGGAAAGCCCAGCACGCGTCCTGCTTCAATGACCTCGCGCACCTGCGCCAGCGGTTGCAACCGGTGCATCGCCGCCTGAACGGCCGGATCGAAATCCTGAACGCCCAAGCTCATGCGATTGAAGCCCGCTTGCCACAGGGCGTGCAGGCGCTGGCGATTGACCGTGCGCGGGTCGATTTCGATGGCGTACTCGCCCTCAGGTACGAAGCCGAAGCTGTCGCGCAAGGCTTGCATCAGCGCGGCCAACTCCTCGTTGCTCAGGAAAGTCGGCGTGCCTCCGCCCAAATGCAACTGGCTGACCGGCCGATCGGGGCCGATCTGCTTGACCAGCAGCGTCAGTTCCTTGCGCAGGTAGTCCAGATAAGTCGTTCCCTGGTCGCGTTTGCGCGTGATGATCTTGTTACAGGCGCAGTAGTAACACAGGGACTCGCAAAAAGGGATGTGCACATACACCGACAGCGGCTTGGTGGCATCGCTGTCGTGTTGGCGGCATTGTTGTAAAGCCGCCTTGTAATCGTCGTGCGTGAAAGCATCGACAAAGCGGTCGGCCGTAGGGTAGGAGGTATAGCGCGGGCCGGAAACATCCAGGCGCGCGAGCAATTCGGGGGTGATTTTTGCAGGCGTGCCGACGTGCGGCGCTGCGGGGGCAGTTGAATCCATGAACCGTACCAAGCCTGCGGCCGGAATGGCCCAAAGCAAGCATTATCTAGGGGAAGAACCATTGTCGCCGCTTTTGCGGCCATGCGCTGGCTTCAATCTGAAAACAGCGGTTGAGCGCTTCCGTCCATCGGAGAAACCCAAAAACTTGAGTTCAATGGCTTTCGCCGTGTGGATGAGCCCGTGTGGGTGAGCGCGCGTTCAATTGCCGATTTTAGGTTCATCGAGCGCGGCGGCGTCCCCTTCGAGATGCCGGTCGTCGCCCCAGCCGACCAGCGCCAGTCCTTGAGGCGTCCAGAGCAGGCGATTGATCGCGGCATTGCCCAGGGCCCAGGTTCGCGGGGTTTGCAGCTCCTGCTGGGTGGCGCTGCGGTAGAGCACGTCCATGACCCCGCCGTGGGCGACCAGCACGATCTGTTGGCCGGCGTGGCGCGCGGCCAAATCCTGTGCGACCGCGGTGATGCGCGCGCGGAAGTCGAACAGGCTCTCGCCGCCCGGTGGCGCGAAATGGGGGTCGCGCTGGCGCCAAAGCCGTGCCGCTTCGGGGTGTTCGGCTTCGATTTCGGTGAAGATGCGGCCCTCGAAGCAGCCAAAGGCGCGCTCGCGCAGGCGCGTTTCGGGGTATACGGGCGCGCCGGTGTGCCGGGCGATTTCAAGCGCAGTTTGCCAGGCGCGGCGCAGATCAGAAGCATAGACCGCCGCGATCGGCTCATGCTCCAGCGCTTGTCCGGCGCGCAGGGCTTGCCACAGACCGCGTGGGTTCAGCTCAATATCAAGCTGCCCCTGAATGCGTCCATTCACGTTCCAGTCGGTTTCGCCGTGGCGGATGGCAATCAGGCGGGTGGTGTCGTCCATGGGGGCGATGGCAGGAAAGCCTCCTGATGGCGCTTGCTTCTCTGTGGCCTGATCAGCGCGGGTGCAGCCGTTGCCGGGAAGCACGGTATGCATGCAGGCGTTCTCCCTTGTTTTCATGGAAAGCTTTCGAATCGATCAGCAAAAAGCAGAGCGGTGATTTTTGGCCACGATCATAGCCACCAAGGCCTAGTTCTTTGGTTGTGTCAGAAACTGGCATTGGTATTTATTTGATAAATATCAAAAAATATGATACTCAATATCTAAGAATCAGACATTGTTTTGGATGGGCGGCCCTCCCTTGCATGGGGCTTTGGTCTTTGATGTTTGTTCATATTCGCTTGCTCAATAAAGGCATTCCTATGAAAACCAAATTCAGGCTCCTTCCTGCGCTGGCTGCTGTGCCGTTGGCGCTGTTCATTGTTCATGCACAGGCGCAGAAGGCCGCACCGGCTGCTGCGCCCGCCGCAGCAAGTGCTGCAGCCGCGTATCGCGACGCCAACCCCAAGGCGCCGGCGATGACGCAGGCCGAGTTTGATGAAGGGCGCACGATCTTCTTCGAGCGTTGCGCAGGTTGCCACGGCGTGCTGCGCAAAGGCGCGACCGGCAAGGCGCTGACACCGGATATCACGCTCCAGCGCGGTACCGAATACCTCAAGGCCTTCATCACCAACGGCAGTCCGCTGGGGATGCCCAACTGGGGCACCTCGGGGGATCTGACGCCCGCGCAAATCGACATCATGGCGCGCTACGTGCAGCAAACGCCACCGACACCCCCGGAGACCTCGCTGGCCGATATGGAGAAGACTTGGAAGGTAACCGTTCCGGTGGAGCAGCGTCCCAAACGCAAGATGAACAAGTACAACCTGGACAACCTGTTCTCGGTGACGCTGCGCGACGCCGGTCAGGTGGCGCTGATCGACGGCGATACCAAGGAGATCATCAACATCGTCAAGACCGGCTACGCGGTGCACATCTCGCGCATGTCGGCTTCCGGGCGCTATATCTACGTGATCGGGCGAGACGCCAAGATCGATTTGATCGACTTGTGGATGGCCAAGCCCGATGTCGTGGCCGAGATCAAGATTGGTCAGGAAGCGCGCTCGGTGGAGTCTTCCAAATTCAAGGGCTCTGAGGACAAGTTCGCGATCGCCGGAACCTACTGGCCGCCGCAATACGTCATCATGGACGGCCTCACGCTCAAGCCGCTGAAGGTGGTTTCCACGCGCGGCATGACGGTCGATGGTGTGTACCACCCTGAACCGCGCGTGGCCTCGATCGTCGCCAGCCACTTTCACCCCGAGTTCGTCGTCAACGTGAAGGAGACCGGCCAGACGCAACTGGTGGATTACACCGATTTGACCAATCTGAAGACCGTCACCATCAGCGGGGCCCAGTTCCTGCATGACGGCGGCTTCGATCGCTCGGGGCGTTATTTCCTGGTGGCAGCCAATGCGTCCAACAAGGTTGTGGTGATCGACACCCAGAACAACAAGCGCGCGGCAATCATCGAAGTGGGCAAAACGCCGCACCCGGGGCGGGGCGCCAACTTCATCGATCCGAAGTATGGCCCCGTGTGGGCGACGACCGATCTGGGCGACGATGGCGTCAGCGTGATCGGCACCGACCCCGTGGGTCACAAGGAACAGGCCTGGAAGGTCGTGCGCTCGTTGCACAACCAGGGTGGCGGTTCGCTGTTCATCAAGACCAATCCGCACTCGCGTAACCTCTGGGTGGACAACGCGCTGAACCCCGCCACGGAAATCAACCAAACGGTTGCGGTGTATGACATCAATAACCTCGACAAAGGCTTCCAGGTGCTGCCGATCGTCCAATGGGCGAACCTGAGCGGCAAGGGCGCCAAGCGCGTGGTCCAGCCCGAGTACAACAAGGCGGGTGATGAAGTCTGGTTCTCGGTCTGGGGCGTCAAGAACGAGGAATCGGCCATCGTGGTTGTGGATGACAAGACGCGCAAGCTCAAGACCGTGATCAAGGACCCGCGCCTGATTACGCCGACGGGCAAGTTCAACGTCTATAACACCATGCACGATATTTATTGATACGGCCGCGCCGCTGTGGCGCCGTGGATCGGCGCCACGCGGTCGCTTCATTTCAAAAATAAAGCGTGCAGGCTGGGGTCAGCCCAGCGGATGTCGGCACGTCGCGGTTCCGGATCGCTCGTTCGGATAGCCCGGCATGAACAATGGGCCGCGTGGCCCCCGATTAACGCAGCGCCCCCTGATTCTTTCCATAGCAGGGGCCTGCGTTTGCGGGCGTCTCCTGACGTCTGTGGGCCTCAGTGCGGAATCATCCAGGTCAACACGTACTGCTGTAACCACACAAGAATCCCTAGCAACACCGTCAGCAGGATGGAGTGTTTAAAGGTTTTGGCCAGCACATGACCTTCTTTGCCCTTGAGCTCGGTGGTGGCGACACCGGTGGAGATGTTTTGCGGCGAAATCATCTTGCCCATGACGCCGCCTGAAGAGTTAGTGGCCGCCATCAGCACCGGGTTCAGGTTCAACTGGTTGGCCGCGACCACTTGCAGATTGCCGAACAGCGCATTGCCCGAGGTGTCGCTGCCTGAGAGAAACACGGCAACCCAGCCCAGGAAGGCCGACACCAGCGGGAACAACACACCGGTCGCGGCAACGCCCAGGCCCAGCGTGTAGGTCATGCCAGAGTAGTTCATCAGATAAGCCAGCGCGACGATCAAGGTGACAGTCAGAATGGCGATGCGTGTTTGCGTCCAGGTGTCCGCCAGCGCCTGGAAAAACTCGGACAGCTTCAGCCGTACCGCCAGCGCTGTAATGATCGCCGCCACCAAAATCGCCGTGCCCGTGGCCAGCGGCTGGAAGTTCCAGATGGCGGCGTAGGGCGTTTTATAGAGCGTGATGAAGACCGCCTTGTCCAGGCCCGGCCAGGCAATCTTCGTCTCACCAATCAGGAAGACTTTGGCCGTTGTCCATGCGATCACCACCACCACCACGATCAGCCATGGGTACCAGCCTTGTACACCGCTGACGCCAGCGCGAGCCTGCTTGGTGGGGGTGCTGCGGTCCACATTGATGGCAAAGCGCGGATCGGGCGCGGGTTTCCATACGCGCAGGAAACCGATCGTCAGGACCAGCGAAACCAGCGCCGAGAGCACGTCCGTGAGGCTGTAATTGATGTAGTTGGCGGTGACGAACTGCGCCAGCGCAAAGCTGCCACCGGACACCAGCAGCACCGGCCAAATGCGCCACATATTTCGAATGCCCGCGTAGATGCCAATGACATAGAACGGCAACAGCAGCGCGAAAAACGGCAATTGGCGCCCCACCATCTTTCCGAGCAGATCGGGATCCAAATGCGTGACTGCGCCCAACACCGTGATAGGCGCGCCCAGCGCGCCAAAAGCCACCGGCGCGGTGTTGAAAATCAGTGTGAAAGTGAGCGCCTCCAATGCCGGAAAGCCCAGCATGATGAGCAGCGAACTGGTGATCGCAATCGGCGTGCCGAAGCCCGAAATGCCCTCCAATAGGCAGCCAAAGGAGAAGCCGATCACCACCAGCACGATACGCCGGTCGTTGGGCAGGTTGTCCAGCATCCACATGCGAAAGGCGGCGAAACGGCCCGAGTGCAGTGCGATGTTGTACAGCAGGATCGCCATGACCACGATCCACATGACCGGCCACAGCGCGAACACCGCGCCTGCGGCGGCGCTATCGAAAGCCAGGCCGGCCGGGAACTTCCAGCCGAAGATCGCCACAATCAGGCCCACCACCAGGCCCGCCAGCGAAGCCCGCCAAGCCGGCCATCGTGCCCAGCCCAAGAGCGCGAGCACGATGATGATGGGCAATGCCGCCACGATAAAAGACCACAGCAGCGAATCGCCGATGGGGGTCAGCAGTTGATGAAACATACCTATGCCTCCTTTGCGTGTCTGTTTGAATTGGGACGATCGACACTGTCCGCCCACTGGGCCAGGATTTCTCAAGCGCGGCGAACAGCGCCAACCGATCATAGACTTTTAATCGCAAGCTATTGACGGGCTGCTGAATGAAGTTAAATGCGGCGCCAGCGTCCAGTGTGACAAAGGATGGCGCGAAATCAACCCCGAGCCATGGGGGGAGCAACCATGCTGTTTGGATGCAACCCAATCAATACCCGGGAGGGAAGCCAACCTCTTCCCAAAGTCATTCAGCCCCATCGGTTGAAGGCCGGTTCTGGAGCGTTGCTGTCGGGAGGGGGCTCATCCATGCGCGCAACAACTCGAACACCGGCTGCGCATCGCGCTCATTGAAAAGTTCGTGATAAAGCGGCGTAAAGCAGTGCGCTTGTACGATCGCAGGCGGCGCGGCGGCGGCGAAGGCGGCGCTGCCTCGGGGCGCGACCAGACGATCGTCGCCGGCCCACATCAGCAGCGTGGGCACGTGCCAGCGCGGCGCAGCGGCGATGACGGCAGGGCCTTCGTCGGCGAAAAAACGCGCCAGGCGGGCACTGATGCGGTCGTGTACATAGAGGTCGTTTTGATAGGCGCGCACCACGGCGGGGTCGTGCGAAATCCAGCGTGCCTCCAGGCCATTGCCGAGACGTAAATTCGGCGTCAGGCGCGAGAGCGTGGCGATCAACGCGCGCTGGACGCGGGAAAAGCCAACCTCCAGTGCGGGTGAGGACAGCGCCAACGCATCGACGAGGCGAACCTCACGCCGTACCAGGCTCGAGGCCACCAGCCCCCCCATGCTGTGGGCCAGCAGGATCAGCGGCAGGCCCGGCCAAGCGGTGCGCGAAGCATCGATAACCGCCGCCAAGTCATCGACCAGCCGCATCGTCTGCGGCAGTGCGCCGCGCGGCCCGCTGGAGTGTCCGTGTCCGTAATGGTCATAGGCGCGCACGGCGTAGCCCCAGGCGTTCAGGCGCTGTGCGACGGGGGCGTAGCGCAGCCCGTGCTCGCCCAGACCGTGCACGATCAGAACCAGCGCGCGCGCGGGCGCCGCAACCGGCATGGGCCAGTCATAAACAGCCAATATTTGGCCATTGGGCCGAGCCAGCGCAGACTGCGTGGGCGGTGTTGGATCGGTCATGCGCTGACCTCCCGCACTCCAGATGCCGTTTTTTGTTCTTGCTGCAGATCGCTCGCGCTCATGGCTCGGCTTGCGCCAACGGCCAGGCCGCAATCACGCCGGCCACGGCGGCGGTGAGTTTTTTGACATAGGGCACATGCAGAAATTCGTTCGGGCCGTGCGCGTTACTGTTGGGGCCGAGCACGCCGCACACCATCATCTGCGCTTTCGGAAAGCTGGCGCTGAGCATGTTCATCAGCGGGATCGTGCCGCCTTGTCCGATGAAGCCGCACGGCGCGCCAAAGTGTGCGCTCGAGGCGGCATCGAGTGCGTGCGTAAACCATGCCGGCATGGGCGGTGCGTCCCAGCCGTTGGCACTGCCGCCGCCAACGAAACTGACCTGGGCCCGATAGGGGGGCCGCGCTTCGAGCAGCGCCTTGACATCGCGCACAGCCCGTGCGGCATCGACCCGTGGCGGCAGACGCAGCGAGAGCTTGAGTGCCGTGAACGGGCGCAGCACATTGCCTGCGTCGCGCGGCGGCGCAAAGCCTTCGGCGCTGATGACGCTCAGCGTCGGGTGCCAGGTGCGCGCCAACAGGGCTTGCAATGGGTCGGTGGTGGCGGGCTGTACGTGCGCGCCGTCATCCGCGCCGCCCGCGCCTGCGGAGGGCGCCCAGGGGAAGGGGCGGTACAGCGTATCGCCCAGAATCGCCGCGGTGGCTCGCGCCTGTTCGAGCCGTTCGGCGGGTATGGCGCAATGCAGGCTCGCGGGCAGCAGGCGGCCGGTCTGGCTGTCCTCCAAACGGTCGAGCAATTGGCGCATGATGCGAAAGCTCGAGGGCACCAGTCCGGACGCATCGCCCGAGTGCACGCCCTCGGTCAGCACCTGCACCTTGAGCGTACCGCTGGCCAGGCCGCGCAGCGAGGGAGTCAGCCAGAGCCGGTCGTAATCGCCCGCGCCCGAATCCAGGCAGATCACCAGCCCCACCTCGCCCAGACGCGCGCGCAGCGCGTTCACATAGGACAGCAGGTCGGGCGAGCCCGATTCCTCGCACGTTTCAATCAGGCCGATGATGCGCGGATGCGCCACATCCTGCGCTTGAATCGCCCGCAGTGCGGCGATGCCGGCATAGACCGCATAGCCGTCATCCGCGCTGCCGCGGCCATACAGGCGCCCGTCTTCGTACTTGGGCGTCCACGGGCCGAGATCGCTACGCCAGCCGCTGAATTCGGGCTGTTTGTCCATGTGCCCATACATCAACACCGTTTCACGCAGCGCGGTACCGTGCGCGGCAACCTCAAAGAAGAGCAGCGGTGTACGGCCTTCCAGGCGCACGATTTCGACTTTCAGACCTGCGATTTTCTGCGCCTCGATCCAGCGTGCTGCATTGCGCAGGACGGTTTCCAGATGCCCGTGCGCGACCCAGTCAGGGTCAAAAGCCGGCGACTTGGCCGGGATCGCCAAGTATTCCATGAGCTGGGTGAGGATGTCGCCATCCCACTGCGCGCTGATGTCCGTAAAGGCGCGGACAGCGTCGAACGGGGCGACGGGAGAAGTCTGGCGTGAAGGCGTATTCATGGCACGGGGCTCCATGAGGGGGGCACGGACAACAAGGGAAGATCAGATTGTGCATAGGCATGCTGTTTCATGCTGCTTATCTCCCCCACAAAAACATCGAAACAGCGCGCGTTGAGGTCGCGCTTTATACGATCACGCCATCACCGCACAAGGAGCCACATGCCCACGAGCGTCAGCATGGTCGCCAGGAGATAGCGCAGCAGCCGGTCGGGCGCGCGCGAGGACAGCAGACTGCCGATCGTGATGCCCGGCAGCGATCCGCACAGGAGCGACAGCAGCATCCACCAGTCGATCGAGCCGAGCAGCCAGTGGCCCGCGCCCGCCAGCAGCGTCAGCGGCACGGCATGCGCGACGTCCGAGCCGATGATCCGCGCGGTTGGCAGCATCGGGTAGAGCAACAGCAGCACCGTGACGCCGATCGCGCCCGCGCCGACGGAGGTCAGTGACACCAGCGCGCCGAGCGTGGCGCCCGTCAAGACGGTCAAAAGCAGCGTGCTCGATTCGCGCGGCACGCGGCGGTGACGTGCCGCAAACGCGGCCAATTGCGGGCGGAAGATCAGCGCCATCGTGGTCATCAGCAACGCCGCGCCGAGCACGGTTTGGATCAAATGCGCGGCGTGCGGCGTATTGATGCCGTAGCGATGAAGCAGGATCAGCGTGACGGCCGCCGCAGGCACGCTGCCGGCGGCCAATCGCAGCGTCACATGCCAGTCCACCGTGCCCTTCAGGCCATGCACAAAAGTCCCGACCGATTTTGTCGCGGCGGCGTACAGCAGGTCGGTACCGACAGCGGTGGCCGGATGAACGCCAAACAGCAACACGAGAATCGGTGTCATCAGCGAGCCGCCGCCGACGCCCGTCAGCCCGACAAGCAAGCCGACGAAAAGACCAGACACAGAGTAAAGCAGATCAATATGGGATAGCAGCATTCAGCAAGACGGCAGCGAACCGGATCAGGAGGCTAAAAACAGCAGTGGACTGCTCTTGCTATCTTCAAACCGCATGGAGGGCGGCTGGGGCAGCTTCGGCAACCTTGACCTCTTGGGTCAGGCGTGCGCGAGGGCTGTTTTTAGACGGGGAAATGAGCCGGCGAAGATACTGCAAAAACTCAGGTCCGCAGAGCCTGCATATCGTTATAACGATAAATGGATGCGCCTTGCGGGCCTGCGCGTCCGGCGCAGGCCACCATAGCGGCTGCCACCTCGGTGCCACGGATGGGATGGAGGGCGCGCAGCGGCCCCAGCAGGAAAGGCGCGATGAAAGTGGAAAGAGATGAACCGATGGCCTCGCCCGGACGCACCTGATGGCGATCCCCCTGCAGCAGCGAGGGCCGGAAGATGGAGGTACGGGCAAAGCCCAGCGCGATCACATCCTGCTCCAACAACCCTTTGACCCGGTTGTAAAAGACGGGCGACTGCACCTGCGCACCGATTGCTGAGACCAGCAGGAAATGGCGGGCGCCGTTGCACAACATGCGATGGGCGAACGCCAGGGCGTAGTCGTGGTCGACGCGTTGGAAATCAGCCCGGGTGCCGGCTTGGCTGGCGGTGGTGCCCAGGCAACAAAAGGCATCGTCAGGGGCGATGTGCTCAAGGGACTGGCCCAGATGCTCAAAAGACGGGATTTCGATGGGGATCAGCTTAGGGTGCTTGAAGGCAAGGGGGCGGCGGCTCACGGCCACGACCTTGTCGTAGTCAGGAGATCGCAACAGCAGGTTCAAGCAATGCCCCCCGACCAAGCCGGTGGCGCCGATCAGGATCCCAGTCTTTCCAGGCATGTTTTTTTAAGCGGGGATGGGTGAAGACCCGCAATTGTGGTTTCGAGGATAAAGGCTTGAAAGCCCATGGCGCTCCGGCCTATCCGGGCAACAACGGATATTCCAGAGGCTCTGGTTTTGAAACTGACGTTGAGGTAAAGAAGGCCCATCATGGCAAGCCGGTATCGGCGCCGGGATCGGGACCCAGGACCGGATCGACTGTACCAAGGTAGCGGGTGATGGATTGGGGTTGGCCCGTCAGCAGCGCAGCATAGTTGGTCGTGTTGGCGATGACTCTTCTGACGTAGTCGCGTGTTTCACGAAAAGGAATGTTTTCGATCCAGATGGCCGCCTCCAGTGCCGTGCCCGCATCGCGCCACGCACGGGCCCGGTTCGGGCCGGCGTTGTAGGCGGCGGCAGTCAGGGGGACGGAGCCATTGAATCGGTCGAGCGCCTGCTTGAGGAAGTTTGACCCCAGCATGATGTTGGTGTTGGGGTCGTTGATTTGCGCCGGAGAAAAATCGGACAGGCCGATTTTGCGCGCGGTCCAGCGCGCGGTGGCGGGCATCAGCTGCATCAGACCGGAGGCGCCCACGCCCGATTGCGCATCCATGATGAAGCGGCTTTCCTGCCGGATGAACCCATAGACATAGGCTGGATCGAGCCCGATAGCGCGGGCTTGGCTCATCACCGTGTCACGAAAAGGCGTTGGATAGCGTTGCTGGAAGTTAATCAGGCTTTTGGTGCGCTCGCTGGCGTTGATACAGCGATCCCAGGCTTGGTGCTGGCACGCCAGGTCGGCGGCGGCCAGCCGTTCGCGGTCGCTCATGCCGCCCTTGGTGGCCAGATTGGTGGTGTAGTTCCACTCGCGCACGCCTTCGGGGCGCAAGCCCGTGGCAATCGCCGTCAGGGCACGCTGCAAGCCTGGGTTGGCCGCTGCCGCTGTGCGCTCTTGGCTGCTCAACGGTTCGGGCGGCGGGGGCACGACCGCGCTTTGACCGAGCGCGTCCAGGGCCAGCAGTTCGTAGAACCCCTGGGTGCCGGCAATGCTTTGGTAGAGCGTGCGCGCCTGCGCCATGGCATCGGCGCCCCCGCGAGCGGCGAGAGCGCGCGCTCTCCAATAGGTCCAGGTCGGTTTTTTTTGTTCCCCGCCGCTCATGGCTTCAATGGCCGGCAGTACCGTTTTCCAATTGCCGGAGCGTAGCGTGGTGCGCACTCTCCAGGCCAACATCCCGTCGCTCAGGTCACTGTTGCGCGTGACCTTGGCGAAATAACTATTGGCCAACGGCGACAGTTTGAGCGCCGATTGCTGTCCGATCATGCCCCACAGCCAATTGCGCTGCTCGTCGCTGAGCCGCGCGCTCCATGTGCTTTGCAGCATTGAGGCGGCATTGTCAGGATCGGCGTCTGCGATGCGCAATAGCGCCAGCACAACCATTTCCTGCGCGGCTTGCGAGGTGTCCCCAGCGGGGGGGGTGGTCAGGAAGCGCGTCGCTCCTCGCGCGCGGATCTGGTCGAATTGCGCCAGCATTTCTGGCGCGACCAGGCTGATGGCGTCGCTTGCGAGACTCAAACGGTTAGCCTGCGTGGCCAGGCGCGCCTTGCGCCAGACCGTGTCAGCCGTGATCAGCCCGGCATTGAGCAACTGGCTGGTTGCCTGCAGGCAGCCATCGCCAGCGACACGCTGGGCCAGCCAGTTGGTGCGGACTTGCTGCGTCTGCTCGGGGGTCGGCGAGTTGCCGTGCGCCATGTCGGCGAGCACCGCATAGCAGTCGACCTCGGCGTCATCGCGCATGCGGTAGGCCGAATAGGCTGTGCTGAAAGTGTCCCACGACCCGTTCTTGCCCAGTTGCAGCAGCCAGTCGTTGCGCAAACGGTCTTCCTGATACGAGCCGGCGTAGCGCGTGAAAAAAGCGTTAATTTCGTCCGTGCCGGCCGTATCCAGGCGCAACCGCAACTCCCAATAGGCGGCCCAGGCCTCAAGCGGATTGCCGATGGCCTGCGGCAACAAAGCCGTCAGCGTAGCGCTGTCGCCACGTTGGAAGGCCTGCTTCATTTGCAGCATGACGTTGTCAACAGGGCGCTGTGCCCAGGCCAAGGGGGTCAGGGCAATTGACAGCACGACAGCGGCCATTGCACGCCGGGATGTCAAAATGGTTTGAAATCGCATTCTTAGATTATGAATAAGCCTGAGCCAACACCGGGCACGCCGCCCTCGGTCACCGCTTTCCTGAAGGCGCAATTGCGCAGCGCTTTGGTCGCACAGCGCCTGGATCTGCCCGACCGGCAGGCGCGCGCCGATGCGTTGCAGCGCGTGATGCGGATCTGGCTGGTGGATCGCGCCGAAACCGTGATCGGCGCGTACTGGCCGATCAAGGGCGAGTTCGATCCGCTGCCGGCGCTGCATCGCTGGAAAGAAGATGGCGAGCTTCAAGGCAAGCGCCAGCCTCGCCGTATTGGTCTGCCGGTGGTTGACAAGGCACACAAAATTTTGAGTTTTCATGCTTGGTACCCAGGTTGCCCGATGGAGGAAGATGCTTACGGTATCCCTAAACCCAAAGATACCGAGCTGATTACGCCCACGTTGTTGTTCGTGCCTTGCGTGGGCTACAGCGCCAACGGCTACCGGCTGGGCTACGGCGGCGGCTTTTACGATCGCACGCTCGCCGCGCTGCAGCCGCGGCCGGTCACGGTGGGGCTGGGCTTCGCCGCGGGGCGGGTCGCCGGCTTCACGCCCGAGCCGCACGATGTGCCGTTGGACGCGATCCTGAACGAGGACGGCGTGGTCTGGCCGCCTTCTGATTGAAGGCTTCTGCCTGAAGCAAGCCTGAAAACTCCCAAAGAAAATCCACGCTTCAGACAGCGCTTATGACAGTCTCCGCGCATCTGTTTGAGTTCGCTGCCACACCCCGATCTCTTGTCTCTCCTATTATTCTGCGCAGAATGACAGGGGATGTTTCAACCTAAAAACCGCCGTTGATCGCTTGTTAGCTTCAGAAAAGCGGCATAAATAACGCGGCCCCGCTTGGCATTTAATCCAAAACAACATGACATTCTCGAAAACACATAATACCGCCTCCTCTCCTGCACTCGAAGTGGTCGTGATGGCCGCTGGCAAAGGCACGCGCATGAAAAGTCGCCTGCCCAAGGTGCTGCACAAGCTTGCAGGCCGTCCTCTGGCGGCGCATGTGATCGACACCGCCACGCGTCTGGGCGCGCAACGCATCGTGGTCGTCACTGGGCACGGGGCCGAAGAAGTCGAACAGCGCTTGAGCGCACTGGCCCCGCAAGCGCCGCTGCGTTTCGTACGCCAAAGCCCGCAACTGGGCACGGGCCACGCCGTGCAGCAGGCCGCGCCGCTGCTCGATGATGCGGCCACCGTGCTGGTGCTCTCGGGCGACGTGCCGCTGATCGGCCATGACGCGCTGCGTGCGCTGATCCAGGCCAGCCAGTTCCGCCAAGCCGGGGCCCATGGCCAGCTTGCGCTGTTGACGATTGCGCTGGATGTGCCCACCGGCTATGGCCGGATCGTGCGCACGGAGGATCAGAACAATGCCGGCGATCAGAACGCAGCCGTGCGCGCCATCGTCGAAGAAAAAGACGCCAGCCCCGCGCAACGCGCGATCCGCGAGGTCTATACCGGCGTGATGGCCGTGCCCGCAGGCCGGCTCAAACCCTGGCTGGCCCGGCTCGACAACAACAATGCGCAGGGCGAGTACTACCTGACCGACATCGTGCGCATGGCTGTGGATGATGGCGTTCCCGTGGTCGCGCACCGCATCGACGACGCTTTACAGGTCGCGGGCGTCAACGATCCGGTTCAACTGGCGCAACTCGAGCGCCAATGGCAGTTGCGCCAGGCGCAGGCACTCATGGCGCAGGGCGTGCGCCTGGCCGACCCGGCGCGCTTCGATCTGCGCGGCACGCTGACGTGCGAGGCCGATGTGGAGATCGATGTCAACTGCATTTTCGAGGGCGCGGTTTCGTTGGGCGCGGGCGTGCGTATCGGCGCCAACTGCGTTATCGCCCATGCCCGTATTGAGGCGGGAGCGCGGATTGACCCGTTCACCCACATCGACGGTGAGAAAGCCGGCGTCATCGTCGGCCCGGATGCGTGTATAGGCCCTTTTGCGCGCCTGCGTCCAGGGGCGCAACTGGGGCCCGGCGTGCATGTCGGCAATTTCGTCGAAATCAAAAATTCCATCCTCGGTCCCGGCGCCAAGGCCAATCATTTGGCCTATCTGGGCGACGCCAGCGTGGGCGCGCGCGTGAACTACGGTGCGGGCAGCATCACCGCCAATTACGACGGCGCCAATAAACACCGCACCGTGATCGGTGACGATGTGCACATCGGCAGCAATTGCGTGCTGATTGCCCCCGTGACCATCGGCGCTGGCGGCACGGTCGGCGGAGGCTCCACGCTCAGCAAAAGCACGGCGTCCGGCGCGCTCACGGTGGCGCGGGCACGTCAGGTCAGCGTTGTCAATTGGCAGCGGCCCAAGAAAAAAAATCCTGGCAAGGAATGACCTGCGGCGCCTAGCGCGGCCATTCAAGAGGGAAGAGGGGAAGGCTGCAGATGTTGCGCAAGCCGCTATCCATGCGGCTTGCTTGAGGATAACAAGCGGTCGATTCAAGCGGTCAACAACCGGTCAATGGCCCAAAGAGCAAGAGATGTTGACATTCAGCGCCATGTTCAGACTGGTCCTCAGGCTACGATACGCTCTTTTTCCTCAGCGAGGCATCTTCTCATGTGCGGCATCGTCGGCGCGGCTTCTCATCGTGACATCGTTCCGGTTCTGGTTCAAGGCTTGCAGCGGCTCGAGTACCGCGGTTATGACTCTTGCGGCGTGGCGGTGCAGGCCGCCGCCGCGAGCGGCTTGACGCGTGCGCGCACCACCTCGCGCGTGGCCGATCTGCTGGCGCAGGTGCAACACGAACAACTGCAAAGCGGCGCCGGTATCGCTCACACACGCTGGGCGACGCATGGTGCGCCGGTGGTGGATAACGCGCATCCGCAGTTCAGTCACGGCCCTGGCGCCGATGCACAAAAAACGCAGCCGCCGCGCATCGCGCTGGTGCATAACGGCATCATCGAGAACTACGAGGAACTGCGCGCGAGGCTGCAAGGGTACGGCTACCGCTTTGTCAGCCAGACCGATACTGAGGTGATCGTTCACTTGATCGATAGCCTGTACCAGGGCGATCTGCTTGCTGCCGTGCAGGCGGCGGTGCGGGAGCTGCGCGGGGCTTACGCGATCGCTGCAATCTGCCGCGACGAGCCGCGGCGCGTGGTGGGCGCGCGCGCGGGCTCACCGTTGATCCTGGGCGTTGGCGAGGGAGAAAACTTTTTGGCCAGCGATGCAATGGCGGTTGCCGGCGTGACGGATCAGATCATCTATCTTGAAGAAGGGGACGTGGCCGCGATCACCCCAGAAGGCCATGTGATCGCCGATGGTGCGGGTCAGCGCGTCATGCGCAAGGTGCACACGGTGCACGCGCACAGCGGTGCCGCCGAACTGGGGCCTTATCGCCACTACATGCAAAAGGAAATTTTCGAGCAGCCGCGCGCGATCGCTGAGACGCTCGAAGGCGTGCACGCCATCGTGCCGGAACTTTTCGACGGCCCCGTGCAGGAAGGCGCCGGCGGTCGTGACGGGGCGGGTGTACGGCCGTGTGCGCGCCAAGTGTTCGACGCGATCGACAAGGTGTTGATCCTGGCCTGCGGCACCAGCTACTTCAGTGGTTGTGCCGCCAAGTACTGGCTCGAAGATATTGCGCGCCTGCCCACGCAGGTGGAAATCGCCAGCGAATACCGCTACCGCGACTCGGTGCCCGATTCGCGCACGCTGGTGGTGGCGATCTCCCAATCAGGCGAAACCGCCGATACGCTGGCCGCGTTGCGCCATGCGCGCGCGCAGGGCATGACGCACACGCTGACGATCTGCAACGTCGCCACCAGTGCCATGGCGCGCGAATGTGAGTTGGCCTACATCACGCGCGCGGGGGTGGAAATCGGTGTCGCATCGACCAAGGCCTTCACCACGCAACTGGCCGGCTTGTTTCTGCTCACGCTCGCACTCGCGCAAGCTAAAGGGCGCCTGACGTGCGCACAGGAAGCGCATCACATGAATTCAATGCGCCATTTGCCGCTGGCGCTGCAATCGGTGTTGGCGCTAGAGCCGCAAGTGATCGGCTGGGCTGAGGATTTCGCGCGCAAGGAGCACGCACTCTTTTTGGGCCGGGGGCTGCATTACCCGATCGCGCTTGAGGGCGCGCTCAAACTCAAAGAGGTGACTTATATCCACGCCGAAGCCTACGCGGCAGGCGAGCTCAAGCATGGCCCGCTGGCGCTGGTCACCAGTGAAATGCCGGTCGTCACTGTTGCGCCCAACGATGCGCTGCTCGAAAAACTCAAGAGCAATCTGCAGGAGGTGCGCGCACGCGGTGGCGTGCTCTACGTGCTGGCCGACGCCGACACTTGCATTGAAAGCGCCGAGGGTTTGCACGTGATTCGGATGCCGGAACACTATGGCCTGCTCAGTCCGCTGCTTCACGTGGTGCCGCTGCAATTGCTGGCCTACCACACCGCCTGTGCGCGCGGCACCGATGTGGACAAACCGCGCAATTTGGCCAAGAGCGTGACAGTGGAGTAATGCACCGTTACGGCGATTACGGCTGTTCAAAAAAATAGTCTGTACGAACCGGCATGCTCGCACAGACCCACGCAGAATTCCTGGGGCCGTAAATAAAAATACGAAGGGAGAAAGCCCCGGAAGAAGTATCAGTTATCGCTGGTACTGGATGGTGTTTTCTTTCAGTATCCCCCCACCCATCACGCTGCCGGTGATGGAGGTGCTGCCCGTACCTTGCACGCGCTGGACACAGGCTTGGCGATCCACGTCGTCCTTGAAGATGCCGCAACGTGCGATGGCGTTGCGCGCGTACGCCGCGTTTTCGTCCTGAGGCGCGACGGCCACAGCCGGGCCAGCACCATAGTGACGAATGGCGTGGGGACGGTGATGACGGGCCGACGCCTTTTCAGCCGCTTGCGCAGTCAGCGGCAGCAGGGCACTGGCAGCCAGAAGAGCCATGGCCAGCAGGGAATGGGATGTTGTACGGATCATGTCGATTGCTCCTTTCAGTCAAACATGCGTTGATGCGCCGAATGGCACGCCAACAACTATAGTCTTGGAATCCGCGCAAGTCCAAAACTACTGAAAGAAACACGCAGCGCTCCAAGCCTTCACAGGAGCGTTGACAGCGGCAGGACGGCGTCGTTTGGGAGAAGGGTGGTACTATCGCCCTACCGTTTCATAATAGGCACAGTTTATGACCTTGACTGAACTCAAGTACATTGTTGCTGTTGCACGTGAACGGCATTTCGGCAAAGCGGCGGAGGCTTGCTTTGTTTCGCAACCGACGCTTTCGGTCGCTGTCAAGAAGCTCGAAGAGGAGCTCGAAGTCAAAATTTTCGAGCGCAGTGCGAGCGATGTGACGGTGACGCCTCTGGGCGAGCAGATTGTGCAGCAGGCGCAGAACGTGCTCGACCAAGCCGCCGGTATCAAGGAGATCGCTAAGAGCGGGAAAGATCCGCTCAACGGGGCGCTGCGCCTGGGTGTGATTTACACCATCGGACCTTACCTGCTGCCCGATTTGGTGCGCCAGAACATTGCGCGAACCCCGCAGATGCCGTTGATATTGCACGAGAACTTCACGGCGAGGTTGCTGGATATGCTGCGCGCTGGCGAAATTGACTGCGCGATCATGGCCGAGCCTTTCCCGGATGCCGGTCTGGCCATTGCCCCGTTATACGACGAACCTTTTATGGCTGCGCTGCCAACGCGGCATCCGCTGGCGCAGCGGGAATCGATCAGCTCCGAACAGCTCAAGAACGAGACCGTATTGCTGCTGGGTATCGGGCATTGCTTTCGTGACCACGTGCTGGCGGTCTGTCCCGAGTTCGGGCGTTTTCAGGGGCAGGGAGGCGTCGGGGATATCCGTAACTCCTTTGAAGGCTCCTCGTTGGAGACGCTCAAGTACATGGTCGCCTCGGGCATGGGCGTGACGTTGGTGCCGCGCCTGTCGGTGCCCGCTGATGCGCTCAAGCCGCGCGCGCACGAGGAGGATGGCCTGCGCAAAAAGGATGCGGTGACACCGATGCTGGGCTATCTGCCGATCCGTGAAGGCCCGTTGGATGCCCCTCCTACGCGCCGGGTGGTCCTGGCTTGGCGGCGCAGCTTTCCCCGCTACGAGGCGATCGCCGCGCTACGCAATGCGATCTATGCTTGCGAACTGCCGGGGGTCAAACGCCTGTCCTGATGGCGCCCGCAGTGCATTGGTGTTTGGCCGGTTGGGGCCAGTGCGGCGATTCCCAACCGCATCAATCAGAAATTTGACGCAGGATTTTTCATCCTGGCAGGGCCAACCGCCGTTCGGTGCCATGCCACGGAGGCGCTGAACAGAGGCACCCAGCGCCGCCATCTCCTGAATCGGCGGCGCGTGGCGAACCAGACGCTCCCTTCGGCTCCCTTCCCGGCCACGGTGCAGGCACGGGCAAAAGACAGAGAGCGAAGAGAGGCATGAAAACCGGCGTGCGAATCAAATCGTGCAGGCGATGTTCCGCGCCGCGCGTGCGCCTTGCGCCTTGGCTTGAGCTTCGGTCATGTACTGGCCCTGCTTGGTTTTGCCATAGTAGCGATCGTTTGGGCAGTGATAAATCTGGGATTGGGTGTTAACCCACACCATGCCTGCGCTAGCGCCCGGGGCGGCCGCTGCGGCTGGCGCCGGCACCGACCTTGCCGCTGGGGCGGGGGCTTGCGTCGCAGCGACAGTTGGCGCGCGAGGTGCGCTCGTGGCTGCGGGCGCCGTCCCACTGGCCGCTGCTGGACCGAACCAGGTTTTGATGCCCTTGTGACCACGGCAGGCGCCCTGCTTGGTGGCCGGTGAAGCGAAGGTGCCATCCATGCATTCCACCGTACTGCCCGCTGGAGCGGAGGCGGTGGCAGGGACGGTTGCAGGAGCAGGGGCGGCCGGGGCAGCCGCAGGCGCGTTGTTCGCGGCAGGGGGTGTGCTGCCGGCCGCTGCTGGACCGAACCAGGTTTTGACCCCTTGATGGCCACGGCAAGCGCCTTTTTTGGTGGTGGGCGAGGCGAAGGTCCCGTCTTTACATTCCACCGTACTGCCCGCTGGAGCGCCTGCGGGCGTCTGGGCATGCGCGCACAGGGCAAAGGCGAAACTGGCGGCCACCAACAAGGCGTTGATCGAAAGCTTCATAACACGCTCCTGAAAACGAGGGTTGAAAGTAATCATTTTCAACCAGAAGAACGGGGATGTGTCAAAAAATGTTGTGATAAGTCACAATAAATGAAACGGCGATGGAGTAGTCCTAAAAACGGCAGTTGAGCGCATGTTCTCTTCACAAGGATCACGTGAATATTGATTTCTGTAATTCGATGGAATTCAACTATCCAATGAGGGCGCTACGTACCCCCCAGCGCCGCGCTTGGCGCATCATGCGGCGTGGCGCCCCCTTGCCTGGTGCGCCGATCGCAGCACGGGCGAGCATGTTCGGCCCCCGTTTTTTGGGGCAACACTTTCTTGCTGCGCGCATGACAAGGGAGAAAAGTTTTTTGCCCCCCCCGTCCCCGGTGTGCGAACGGAAGCAGAGGACGTGTTGCACGGCGGCCACAGATATTCCCAGCCGCTAAAATAAAAACTTTTCCATTTCTGCCCAGGAATCTGCTTTTATAGTCAAAGATCAAAAAAACCGCTCCCGCCGGTGTGCTGACCGCATACTGTACGAATCGTGAAGAATAGGGGGGAGCAGGGTGCTGCATTTCATTACGGGCGCGCTGATTGACCTCTGAGTTTTCTATGGGTACCTCGGCTGATACGACCTCGTCTTCGCATTTATCCGCGCCATCTTCCCAGGGCACGCATCCACCGGCGCCGCGCCGTGGGCGGCTGGCGCTTTATCTTGATCTGATTCGCTGGAATCGTCCCGCGGGCTGGTTGCTGTTGTTGTGGCCGTCACTGGCGGCGCTGTGGTTCGCGGCGCGTGGCTGGCCTGGGATCCATTTGATCGTGGTGTTCGTCGTTGGCACGGTACTCATGCGCAGTGCGGGCTGCTGCGTCAACGATGTGGCTGACCGCGATTTTGACCGCCACGTCAAGCGCACCAGCGCCCGCCCGGTGACCAGTGGCGCACTGTCGGTGTTCGAGGCGCTGCTGGTGGGCGCGGCGCTGGCGCTGGCGGCCTTTGCACTGGTATTGACCACCACTCGCGCCGCTGTGCTGTGGTCTTTCGTCGGACTTGCGGTGAGTCTGTTTTATCCGTTCAGCAAGCGCTTCTTTTCGATTCCGCAGGCGGTGCTGGGGATCGCCTTCAGTTCCGGCATCCCCATGGCTTTTGCCGCCGTGTTAGGACATATGCCTGCCTTGGCCTGGGTGCTGTTGGTGGGCAATCTGTTCTGGGTGTTGGCGTACGACACTGAATATGCGATGGTTGACCGCGACGATGATTTGCGCATCGGCATGAAGACATCGGCCATCACCTTCGGGCGTTTCGATGTTGCTGCCGTCATGGCCAGCTACGTGCTGTATTTGGGGATCTGGGCCGCTGTCGGCATCCATGCCGGGCTGGGCTGGCCCCTGTATGCGGCCATTGCCGTGGGGGCCTTACAGGCGTTGTGGCACTGGCGCTTGATTCGCGCACGCACCCGCGAAGGGTGCTTTCGCGCTTTTCGCATGAACCATTGGCTAGGGTTTACGGTTTTTGTGGGCGTCGCTGCAGGATACTGGGTGCGCTAAAGACCTGTTTGCGATTGGCAAATAGATAAGAACCTGTTTACGATCTCAAAGGGCTCACGCAGAGACCTTTTCGGGAGGGGATGCAAGGCGCGGCGCGCAGCCCATAGCCCGGCTATGGGCCAGCGTTGCAACGCCGCAGACCGCCCGAAAAGGCCTCTGCCCTTCGGGTTG
>JAITWT010000118.1 GCA_031285125.1 Burkholderiaceae bacterium
GCAGACCGCCCGAAAAGGCCTCTGCCCTTCGGGTTGGGCCGAAATCGGGCGATTGGGCGGCCCAGTCGCTTGCATGGGCATGTGCCCATGCGGCGCGCCGTTGGCCACCCACTCATCCCGATTGCGGCCCAACGTGAGCCCTTTGAGATCGTAAACAGGTTCTCAGGCCGGCGTACCCAGCCCGAACCGGCTGCGCACACTGGCGAGGAACTTGTTGGCTTCCAGCATTCTCTCGCTGGGCAGGCTCGCCAAGTCGGCAGCGGCCGCTTGCATGGGCACGACGCCCGTACCTTGCCCTGCGGCCATCCAACTGGTGGAGGGGAAATGCGGAAGATTGCCAATTGCGTGGGTCGCCATATCGATCGGACGCGGCAAGCGGTACTGCCAGCAATTTTTGAGCGAGACATAGGTCGCTGGGAACACTTGCGTGGCCACATCGCGCCAGAACGGCGTATCGCGCCGCTTCACGTCATAGCGCAGGCACAGATAGTCGGCGATGCCATGCCAGTCAATTTGATTGCGCTGATTGAAGGTGTTGATCGCCAGCTCCGGCACGATGTAGGCGCTCCGGCCCACCAGCTCGCCAAAGGTCATCATCTGCCCAAGCATCTGCCCGATGGAGGCGGATTCGAGCGGCTCGATGAAACCGGAGGCCAATCCGACCGCCATCACATTGCCGACCCAAACCCTCTCGAAATGCTTGGCATCGAAGTGCATCATCGGAAGGGGGTCGATCTTGCAGCCCAAGCGTTTTTCGATTTCCGCATGGGCCGCGTCCGCGCTGAGGTGCGCACTGGAATGGATATAGCCGCAACTGATGCGTTCCTGGCCTTGCGCATCGTGCACCGGGATCTGGAACATCCAGCCGGCGTCCATCGCCAACGCGCGGGTCACCAGGTGCGGGTTCTTACTCGTGGGCGGTATGTAAAACGTCAACGCACGGTCATGCCGCAAGTACTTGGTGTACGAGCGCATCGGTTCGTTGTAGGTTTTGCCTAATGCAATGCGTGAGAACCCGGAGGCGTCGATCAGGAAATCCACCGGTAGCGCGGCTTCCTGTCCGTCGATCCGGATGCCGCGCACGAACCCGCTCTCACCATCGCGCTCAAGATGGTTCACATTCGCTTCGAGCAGGCGCACGCCGCGCGCCATGGCCACCTGTTTGAGGTAAGCCGCGACGCGCTGCACATCAAAGTGAAACGATGCGGGGAAGTGATCCGCGCCCGCTTTTGCGCGCGCCGCCCGGATTTCCTCTTGCGCCGCGTTCCTGAGAATCAGCGGCAGCGAGTCAATCGCATAGTGCACGCCCACGCCGTTGGCGGCCAGCATGGCCCAGTTGACCGGAATGCCGTTGACGATGTCGGCCTCTGGCACGCGGTGAAACAGGTGGTAGTACACATCGTCCTCGCGCCCGGTGTTCCAGCCAATGTACTGGAAGCCCAGCTTATAGGCCGCACCGGTCGCCTTCATGAAGTCGTCTTCGCTGATGCCGTAGCGTTTGAGCGCTTGAGGCACGATCAGGATGCCGCCTTCTCCGATGCTCATCACGCGGGTGCGGGGCGATTCAATCACCGTAATCGAGGCGGGTTGTCCAAACAAACGGCGCAGCTCCAGCGCTGCAAACCAGCCCGCTGTGCCGCCGCCAATGACGACAAAATTCCTCATGGAGTGAAAATTCAACATGCTGACCTCAATACAAAAGAGAGTTTTATTCAGAGGGCTGGACGACGACAGACCGCCAGAAATTGGGGGTGCGCCAGCCGAGGGAGACCTGTGCAAAGGTCTCTCTTAAGGGGTACCGTCTCTGCCGAGTTCCTTGAGAAGGTTGGCGAGATGTTCGTGCGCAGGCTGAAACGCCGGGTCTTTGGCGATTGCTTCGCGGTAGGTTTGTTCGGCCAGGTCAAACCGGCCTGTCTGTTGCAGCAATATGCCTAAATTGTCGAGCGCTCCGGCGGAATGAGGCAGCAACCGAACGGCTTCACGCAGTTCGTCTTCTGCTTCGGCGAAACGTCCGAATTTGCGTAATTGGTTGCCAAGATTGACGTGGGCTTCACCCAATTGCGGCATCAATGCAATGGCTTGGCGAAATTGCGCCTGTGCCTCATCGTTCTTACCTTGATCTTGCAACACTATGCCCAGATTGTTGTGATCTTGGGCATTGTTGCTGCGCAGGCTGATGGCCTGGCGCTGTGCTTGTTCGGCCTCTTGCAGGCGCTGACAGCGTCTGAGCACGATACTCAAGTTGTACCAGGGGTTTGCATCGCTTGGATTGAGCTTGATCGCTTGCCGAAATAACGCCTCGGCCTGGGGCCAATCGGCTCGATCCAATACCAATACGCCCAGATCGTTATGCGCTTGTGCAAAGCGGCTTTCGAGTTCGATCGCCTGACGGAACAGCGGCTCGGCCTCGCCGGGACGCCCCATCTCACGGTAAAGCGTTGCCAAATTGAAACACAGTTGCGGGCTTTTTGGACGCAGTTCTCGGGCTTTCAAATACGCCGGTAACGCCTCGGCATGGCGGCCCAGCCGGTGTAGCAATGCCGCCAAATTGAAATAGGCCTCGGCCAAATCGGGTTTAATGACAATCGCTTGCTGAAACAAGGCCATGGCCTTTTCAGGCTGATTGCTCAATCCATACGCCAGCCCTTTATCAGAAAGAGCTTCAGCGTGATTTGGATTGGCGGCAAGAATTTGATCCAACGCCTCATGCGCATGAAGTAACCGACCCTCGTGCATGGCCCGGTAGGCACGGTCAAAAAGGTCTTTAATTTCGCTGGCCGAATAACTTGGCGGAGGAACGGCCTTTTTTCGTGCTGTTTTTACCGGCGCTTTTTTTGCTGGAGCTGCTTTTACCGGTGCTGCTTTTACTGGTTTGACTTTTGTTTGTGGCTGCACGCGACTGCGGGAAGGGGGAGGTGTAGCCATATCTTTTCCTGAGTCTGGATTTTAGGGTGATATAGAACTTTAGATTCTATCATTCCCCATCGAACATAAGCCCCTGCGCCCACCCGCCTTTCAGAACCTGTTTACGATCTGAAATGGCTCACGTTGGGCCGCAATCGGGATGAGTGGGTGGCCAACGGCGCGCCGCATGGGCTCATGCCCATGCAAGCGACTGGGTCGCCCAATCGCCCGATTTCGGCCCAACCCGAAGGGCAGAGGCCTTTTCGGGCGGTCTGCGGCGTTGCAACGCTGGCCCATAGCGTTGGCTATGGGCTGCGCGCTGCGCCTTGCATTCAGGCACGTTGGCTCTGCCGCCGCCACTTTTTGCAAAGTGCAAAGGCCCCCAGCGCCCCCTGCACTGCGTCAGTTCTTTGAATGCGCTGCGTGTTCCCTCTTTGCCACGATCACGGCACTGGCAGGCGCGTTCTATCGTGCTATGGCTGTTTTTAGGATAATCGTTTTTTTAACTTGTTCCATACGTACCATGTCTGATCTCCAGAGCCAATTTGAAACCGCCCAGGCCAACTCCAGACTCCTGACCGAACGCCCGGACAACATGACGCTGCTGAAAATTTACGCCCTGTATAAACAGGCCACCGTCGGCGACAACACCGAAAAGCAGCCCTCTTTCACTGACATGGTCGGGCGCGCCAAGTGGGATGCGTGGAATGCGCAAAAGGGCCTGTCCACCGATGCGGCCATGCAGGCGTACATCGATCTGATCGAGTCATTACGCGACAACGGCTGAGCCGGGCTTGTATTCAAGAAAGTGGCACGGCTGTCCTGCGCGTCACCATTCCGATCCGAGCTTCAGCCCCCGTTCAAATCCACCCGCAACGACGCCCGATTCCTGCTTGAGCATGACGGATACGTCGATTGGATCGAAGCGGTGCGCAACCGGGGCTGAACCCTATCGGCCGTTCCAGGACTTTCAGAGCCCGTCTTACGCAAACAGGCGCCACCGCCACTTAACGGACAGCAGTAAACCGTCCTACGCACGGTCAACTGCGGTTTTTTAGGGGCAAATTTAGGGTCAAAGACTGGACGGCAGGATGCCTAAAATCCAGCCTTTTGCTTCTCGCTGCATCCGGCCCCGTCCTTTTTCTTGCACGGCCTGCTGCGTCACGCTCCCTCATCCTCGCGGCGGCTAGCCGCCAGATCCGCGCTTTCCTCCCGTACCGCGCTTTCCCGCATTCGCTTCCCCAGGAACCCCACGTGTCCTACGCCTCTGAAACCCGGCGCCGCCGCACCTTTGCCATTATTTCGCACCCCGACGCGGGCAAGACCACATTGACGGAAAAGCTGCTGCTGTTTTCGGGGGCGATCCAGATTGCCGGTTCGGTCAAGGCGCGCAAAGCCAGCCGCCATGCGACCTCGGACTGGATGGAGATTGAAAAGCAGCGCGGTATTTCGGTCGCCAGCTCGGTCATGCAGATGAGTTACCGCGGGCATGTCATCAACCTGCTGGACACGCCCGGCCACAGGGACTTTTCCGAAGACACTTACCGCGTGCTCACCGCCGTCGATTCGGCGCTGATGGTGATCGACGCGGCCAACGGCGTGGAGGCGCAGACCCGCCGCCTGATCGAAGTCTGCCGCCAGCGCGATACGCCAATCATCACCTTCGTCAACAAAATGGACCGCGAAGTGCGCGAGCCGCTGGATATCCTGGACGAGGTGGAGCGCGAACTGGGCATGCCTTGCGTGCCGATGACTTGGCCGGTGGGCCGCGGCAAGAGCTTCGGCGGCATCGTCAATCTGCGCACGCACGCGATGACGGTGTTCGAGCCCGGCAAAGAGCGCCTTCCGCAGGATTTCGAGAGCATCCCGGTGACACAGCGCGAGGCGCTCATCGCGCGCTTCGGCCACGAATACGAGAGCGCCGAACAAGGCATGGAGCTGGCCGTCGGCGCCTCGCCCGCGTGGGATCACGAGGCTTTTCTGGCGGGCCGGCAAACGCCGGTGTTCTTCGGCTCGGGTATCAACAATTTCGGCGTGATGGAAGTGCTCGATGCACTGGTCGATCTGGCGCCCGCGCCTCGCGCGCGTCTGAGCACCACGCAGGTCAACCGCCAGCCGCTCACGCAAGAAGTCAAGCCCGAAGACCCCAACTTCTCCGGCGTGGTCTTCAAGGTACAAGCCAATATGGATCCCGCGCACCGCGACCGCATTGCCTTCGTGCGCATCGCCTCGGGCCGGTACGGCGCGGGGATGAAACTCAAGGTGCAGCGCACCAGCAAGGAGTTGCGCCCCACCAGCGTCGTGACCTTCATGAGCCAGCGCCGCGAAGCGGTCGATGAGGCGTATGCAGGCGACATCATCGGCTTCACCACACACGGCGGCGTGCAGTTGGGCGATACCATCACCGACGGCGTGGCGCGGCAATTCACCGGTCTGCCTTTCTTCGCGCCCGAGCTGTTCATGACCGTGATCCTGGCCAACCCGCTGCGCACCAAGCAATTACAGCAAGGGCTGGCGCAGCTGGGCGAGGAAGGCGCGATCCAGGTCTTCCGCCCCGACATCGGCGGGCCCATGCTGCTGGGCGCCGTCGGCCAGCTGCAATTCGAGGTCGCGCAGCACCGGCTGAAGACCGAGTACGACACCGCCGTGCGCCTGGAAAGCAGCCCTTACACGGGCGCGCGCTGGATCAGCGCCGACACGCCCGAGCAACTGCGCGCCTTCTGCGACGCCTACCCCGCGCGCATGGCACACGACGCGGCCGGCGCGCTGGCCTACCTGTGCACCAGTCCCTATGACGTGCGGCTGGCACAGGAGCGCTTTCCGGCAATTCACTTTCATCCGCTGCGCGAGCACGCGGGGTTGGCGCTGGAGGCGTCGAATGGATAAAGCAGCACCGGCCGCCGCGCCGTCACCGTCACCGCCACCGCAGCCGATCGCGCAGTGGCCCCTGGCCGACCGGCAACGCATCACCGGCGTGTTCACCGACATTGACGACACACTGACCGCCGAAGGCGCGATCACCGCCGACGCCCTGGCCGCCCTGGCCGCGCTGCGCGAAGCGGGCTTGCCGGTGATTGCCATCACGGGCCGCCCGCTGGGCTGGTGTGAAGCGCTGGCGTGCGATTGGCCGCTGGAGGCCATCGTGGCCGAAAGCGGCGCGGCGGCACTGATCCCCGAAGGACACAACGCGAGCGGCCGCCGCATCTTCCGCAGGCTTTACCAGCAAGACGCCGCGACCCGCGCCGCCAACGCCGTGCGCCTACGCGAAATTGGCGCGCGCATCCTGCGCGAAGTGCCCGGCGCCCAAATCGCCACCGATTCTGCAGGCCGTGAAACCGACCTGTCGATCGACCACGGCGAAGTCCACCTTCTCGACCCCGCGCGCATCGCGCAAGTGCTCGCCATCATGCGCGCCGAAGGGTTGCATGCCACCGTCAGCAGCATCCACATCAACGGCGGCTATGGCCCGCACGACAAGCGCGCGGGCGCGCGCTGGATCGTGCGCCAACGCTTCGGGCGCGACCTGGATAGCGAACGCCACGCCTGGGCTTTCACGGGGGATTCCGGCAACGATCTGGCGCTGTTCGAGTACTTGCCCAACAGCATCGGCGTTGCCAACATCCGCCGCGTCCTCCCCGCCCTCGCCCACCCGCCGCGCTACATCACCCTCGGCGAACGCGGCGCCGGCTTCGCCGAAATGGCGCGGGCACTGCTGGCGGCTCGCTGAAACTCAACCACGCTCAAAGCGCGACGTTCAAAGCGTTGTGCAATTCAGAGCCGGTCTTCATCCCGGCCGGGGCACCTCCCCAGCGTGTCAAGCGCGAGGCACACGCGGGGTGCCTCCGGCCCCTTATTCCACGATCAGCCGTTGCGAGCTGCTGGTCTGTTTCTTGGGCAGCATCAAGGTCAGCACGCCCTGATCGTATTTGGCCTTGGCCTTGGCCTCGTCGATGTGCTGGGGCAATGCGAAGCTGCGCGCTATGGCGCCGTAAAAGCGCTCGTTACGAAGCACTTTTTCGCCGCCATCGGCCTGTTTTTCCTGCTTGACTTCAGCGCGCAACGTCACCACGTTGTGGTCAAGCGAAACGTTGATTTCGTCCTTCGACAAACCTGGCAGCTCCGCCTGCAAGGTGTAAGTGCTGTCGCTTTCCTTCACGTCGATGCGGATCTGCCCGGCGGCGAGCGCCGCCTTGCCGTACGGCCGATCGAGGAAGTAGCCCGGTGTAAGACCCGGAAAATCGCGGAAGAAACTGTCAAGCAAAGTCGTTCCTGGCATGAGCTGGGTCGCCATATCACAATCCTTTCAAAAATCAGGGTAGTTACAACATTTGTTTGCAACTGAGATGATTTATAAGTAAGTATGTGTTAATCAATTTCAAGGGCTTGGCGCTGCATATCGTGCAAGATGCACGCACACTGGGTGAAAGACGATGCCGCCTGTGTGCTCCCCCGCACACAAGCCGTGCGTCTGCGCAAGGCTTTTGAGCACAGCACAGCACGGGGCCGCGCCAGGCGCTTGTTGCAACGTGCTGTTGCTGTTTTCAGAACCTGTTGACGATCTCGGCGTGAGGTGTGCAGGATGCGGATGGGGATGGGCTGCAAGGCGTAAGCCGCAGCCCATGGCTCGCGCCATGGGCAAGGGTTGCAACGCCGCAGACCGCCCAAGCCCAAGCCCAAGCCCAAGCCCGCGCCCGCCCGCCCGCCCGCGCCGGGATCGTCAACAGGTTCTCAGGCTTACTGCACTGTCGCGCTCCCCGGCGGCTGTTCGACCGGGGCCGTAAAAAGACGGGTCGCATCGACCGCATCAAAACGGTATTGCTGCCCGCAAAAATCACAGCCGACCTCGATTTCGCCGCGCTCGGCCAAGATAGATTCGGCCTCGGCGCGGCCGAGCGCGCGAATCATGCCGGCGACGCGCTCGCGGCTGCAGACACAGAACATGTGCGGGCGCGCCAGTGCCTGCGCTGATCCTGTAGCCGGCCCCAATGCAAGGCGCTGTAGTTTTTCTTCCCAAAACAGGCGGCGTAGGATGGTTTCGATATCCAGCGTCAGCAATTCCTTGCGCGTGAGGCTGGCCGCGAGGATCGAGATGCGGCGGTAGTCCTCCTCGGGATCCAGGCCGGGCAGGCGCCCTTGCAGATTGGCCGCGCCGGCGATAGGCAGGCGCTGTATCAGCAGCCCGGCGGCAATCCGGTCATCGGCGGCCAGAACAAAGGTGCTATCGAGCTGCTCGCTCTGGCGCATGTAATGCTGCAAGACCACGCTCAGGTTTTCAAACCGCTGGCCGCGCTCATCGACCAGCGGCACCACGCCCTGATAGGGCTGCTGGCCGTGCTGGCGCTGGAGCGGATCGAGCGTGATCGCGCAGCGGCCCTTGAAACGCAGGTTGACCATTTGCTGCAAGGGCATGTCATCGCAGAGCGCGCCGTTGACGCTCGCGGTCGCGCGCAAACCCATGTCGGAACGTGCTTCGGCCACCGCCAGCTTGAGCGGGCCATCGCCGAAGATTTGCAAAATCAGCGCACCGTTGAACTGGATACTGGCCTGCATCAGCGCCGCCGCTGCGGTCATCTCGCCAAGCAGTTGTGAGACCGGCGGCGCATATGCGCCGGTTACGGTATTCGATGCACGGCGCGCCAGGATCTCCTGCCAGACATCGGTCAGGCGCACGATCACGCCGCGCACCGGCAGGCCGTCAAACAGGAATTTGTGCAATTCGCTCATCGTGCGCTCCGTTTCAGCCGATCCGGCGCAGGCCCTTGGCAAAGCGGCGCGCATTGGCAGCATAGAACATGGCGCTGACGCGCAGCTGCGCCGCCGCCGCCTCATCGAGCTTACGCACCAGCCGGGCGGGCGCGCCAACGATCAGCGCACAGTCCTCAAATTCCTTGCCCTCCGTCACCACACTGCCGGCGCCGACGATGCTTTGGCGGCCAATGCAAGCGCGGTTCAGAATCACGGACTGAATGCCGATCAACGAACCCTCACCAATGGTGCAGCCATGCAACATCACTTGGTGGCCGATAGTGACGTCTTCGCCGATCAGCAACGGCAGCCCGGCATCGGTATGCAGCATCGACAAGTCTTGCACGTTGCTGCCCCGGCCCACGGTGATGGTGGCGTTGTCGCCGCGAATCACCGCGCCGGGCCAGACGCTGGCGCCATCGGCGAGGCACACGTCGCCGATGACCTGTGCGCTCTCGGCCACCCAAACGCCCTCGCCCAAACGGGGGGCCACGCCATCGAGTTCATAAAGGGCCATCGTGTCGCGCCTCCGGTGATGCAGATAAACCAGCATTGTATGAAGACACCCCCGCGCCGCGCTTTCAGGCGAGCGGCCGTAGAACCTGTTAACGGCCTCAAATGCCGGGTTTAAGAGCATGGCTGGCCTGGCCTGGCTGTGTTAGCCTGCCGCCGGGCGGGTTGGGGCGGACCGGCCCAAGGTTCATACCGCCTTAGAACCTGTTGACGCCGGCCGCCCCCCCAATTGCGTGCGTCCCGTTGCGCGCGCTCCGTTGCAACAAGGCGCCCGCACATACAGCCCGGCTGTATCGCTCAATCGCCCCATTTCCATTTCAGAAAGGCGCATATGACTTTACGAAAATCTCTTGTGTTGACCTTCGTGCTGGCGATTTTGATATCGCTGCTGGCGGGCTGCTCGGGCAATAAAAATAAAAAATATGTCATCGCCACCGATACGACTTTCGCGCCTTTTGAATACACCAACAGCCGCGGTGAATTCGTCGGCGCAGATCTGGACATACTGGCCGCTATCGCCGTGGATCAGAATTTTGAGTATGAATTGCGCCCGTTGGGTTTCGATGCGGCTGTGGCTGCGCTCGAATCGAACCAGGCCGATGGCGTCATCGCGGGCATGAGCATTACCGACAAGCGCAAGGAAAAATACAATTTTTCCGCCCCCTACTACAACAGTTATATCGTGGTGGCGGTGACGGCGGGAAACGCCGGCATCCAAAGCTATGCTGACCTGACAGGAAAAACAGTTGCTGTCAAAACCGGCACCGAAGGCGCCAAATATGCCGAGAGTTTGGCTGCCAAATACAATTTCAAAATCCACTATTTCACTGACAGCCCGACTATGTACGAAGACGTAAAAACCGGTAATAGCGCGGCCTGTTTTGAAGATTCACCGGTCATGGCTTACGGTATTTCCCAGAACAATGGCCTGAAAATTGTCAATGACCCGAATGAAAAATCGCCAGGCTCCGCCTACGGTTTTGCCGTGATGAAAAACAATGCCTCCAACCAGAAATTGCTGGCCCTGTTTCAGGCGGGATTAGCCAACATCAAGAAAAATGGGAAGCTCAAGCAGATCATGGACCGCTATAACCTGAGCTACGATTTTTGATAGCCCGTGGGATCCATCACCCCCATGGGCATCGCTCAGAGGCATTCACTCCGGGGCATTCAGCGCAGCCTTCCCGGCGCTTCTGCGGGGGCTGTGGATCACGCAGGAGATACCGCGGTTTTGCGCATCATGGCAGTGCGGCTGAGTGGTGCGTCATCGCGAGCGTAGCGAAGCCACCCAGTTCACAACACGCTGGATGGCTTCGCCTTCGGCGCGCAATGACCAATGACGAAAGTCATTGAACATTTGTCATCGATTCAAAAAGATGCTTTAGAAACAGTGTTTGCCGCACCCTGAGAATGCGCATGCGCACTGCCCTTGAGATAAGACAATGCAATGACAGCGGGCCGTCAAATAGACTGCCAAGCTTCCATAGTCCCAAACAAAAAAGAGGGAGCCATCACCATGACCCCAGTGGAAGCCTACGACCACCTGCGCCGCCTGAGCCAGACCAAACGGCTGCTACGCCTGACTTTCCCCTACGACGACGCCCCTCAAACCTCCCAACACTCCGAACTCGTCAT
>JAITWT010000122.1 GCA_031285125.1 Burkholderiaceae bacterium
GCGACTACGGCAAAGCCACCGTCCTGCACTGGGATACAAAAAACGGCGCCACCATCGAAACCCTGCTCAGCAGCAAAGCCCCGCTGGAGAGCCGGCAGTGGTACGTGCATGCCGGCAACACCGACATCACCGCGCGCGTACTGCCCGATGGCGGCACCCAAGCCAGCACAACCGTGCGCAACGAGCAAGGCAACCCGCTGCTGCAAACCGACCCGCTGGGCCGGCAAACCAAAATCACCTACGCGGCCAACGGCATCGATCCCATCAAAGTAGAACAAAAAAGCGCCGGCGGCTGGGACAGCCTGGCGCAACTCACCTGGAACCAGCAGCACCGCCTGCTCGCCATAAAAAACGCCGCCGGGCAAACCACGAAATACAGCTACAACAGCGCCGGGCAGCTCACGGCGCGAACCGGCCCCAACAACCTCAGCACACGCTACCAATACGATCAACAGGGCCAGCTGAGCCGCATCATCAATGCCGCCGGACGCCCGCAGGCGAGCTACCAATACGACCGGCAAGGCAACCTGGCCAGCAGCAGCGATAGCGAAGGTTACACGGTCAAGCACGAATACGACGCCCTGAACCGAATCACCCAGGCCAGCTACCCGGACGGCACCCGCACCGAAATATGAACTTGCAGGTCCGGCATTCCTGCAATCGGGATCTGTTACACAGAGGTTGGAGAAAGGTAGTGAACTTCCTCCTGGATCTGGATTTGATGCGTTTAATAATAAGTGATAATCATGGCTCGTTACTTCATTCTCATCGTGCTCGGTTTTTTTATTTATTATTGTTTGTTTTTATTCCGAAGTGATGGGGCGATTGATCAAAAAACCGTATATTCAACGATTCAAGGATTTGAGATATATTATCGGGATAAGGTTATATCGACTCCTTTTTTAATTAATAGTGACGACCTAAGTTTAGTCGCACTTGACTCAGGAAATGAAAAATTTCCGTATGTTTGGATCGCGCTAAACAGAGAAAATCCTGATGACCCTGATGGTGTATATAAAGTTGGCAGAGATCATCCTAAAAAAACGGACTGCATAAAACTTAATAAAATTATAAGCTTGAAAAATATATCGAATAATCCTAAAGCGTACTTGTCACGCTTCTGCATTGTTCAATTACCCCTTCCAAACACTCAATGATTGATCCCGGCACCTCGTATGATGTGATTGGTATGGCATGAATAAAAACCTTACCCCCCGCGCTTTGCGCGGTAGCTGCTGAAGAGAGAAGGGCCGCAGATTGTGGCCCTTCGTGTTGTTACTTCTCGCCGGTGGCGGCGCCATGAGTTGGCGGATGGCATCGAGGATGCCGGCGATGGCCTGATCCCGGGTCATGAGCTTGCGCTCGATGCGCCTGCTTTTTGATGGTTTCGGCGACAAAGGTTTTGCCGACGCTCATGCCGTCGCCGGCATGGCGGCGGTTGAACATCTGGAAAATCATCAGGCAGCCACGTCCAGACAAGGCGCGCAGGCGCAGCACTTCCTCGATGACCGAAGGCGGTTACGCGCATTGCGTGGCAGCCGGGCTGGCGTTCAGGCGCCTCTATCGTGATGGCTGTTTTCTTCTGGGCCGCACGCTGGCTTACCCAATAGTCAGGAGCAGACTGTTGTTTGGCCCGCTGGCGCTTGCGGGCGAGGCGCGAAAACCTCAGCAAAACCCCGTGCAGTTCCGCGTTGTCTGAGCCGGCCTAATCGGCCAACATTAAGTCATGAAACAAGTCAATTCACCAGCAATACCCGTAGCTTTCGTCCGACCCTGTGCCAAGCGAACGCTTCTTCGCGCAGCAGGTGCATGGATTGAGGGTAATGCGCGGCCCAATCGGCATGGGCCTGGATCTCGAATGTGCTGGCGTCACGCCGAGCCAAATGCAAGGCCTGCGGCTGCGGGTCACGCCGGGCGTGGCACAGCAGCACCGCCAAGCGCAGCGCCAGCAGTTGCATCACGAAATCTGCATCATTGAGCATGATTTCGATCTTGTGCAGTTTGCCCCGGTGGCCGAGGATCAACTGACTGAGCTGGTGCATATCGTCGAGCGTGAAGCCCGGCGCGTCGCAGTGGTCGATGATGTAGGCGCCGTGTTTGTGATAGTCGGTGTGCGAAATTTGCACGCCCGCCTCGTGCAAGACGGCAGCCCAGCGCAGCTTGCGTAAGGAGCGCCTGCCGTCTCCTGCGGCGTCTTGGGGGCGCTCAGCCGTGTCCTGCGTTTCGGCGCTGTCCCGGAGTTGCAGATAGAGCATTTGCGCGGTGTGGGCCACGCGCGCGGCTTGTGCCGGATCGGTCACGAAACGCGCCGACAGACGTTCGACCGTGGTCTCGCGCAGATCGGTCACACCCGCGTCGCGGTCGAGCAATTGGTGCAGCAGGCCATGACGCAGGGCGCCTTGGGCGACTTGCATCTGATCGATTTCAAGCAGATCCATCAGTGCGCGCAGCACGCTCACGCCGCCGCCAATGACGGGTTTGCGGTCTTCGCGCAGACCTTCGATGCGCACTTTGTCGGTGCTGCCGGCGCGAATCAGCCGGCCGATGAGATCATCCAGGCCGGTGCGTGTAATCACGCCCGGCGTGCCACCGGCGGCGGCCAGAACGTCACCGACGGCGCCTATCGTGCCGGAGGCGCCGTAGGCCACATCCCACTGGTCGCGCGGGTAGATCGGCAGAGCCTCTTCGAGCACCGCCTTGGCCGCGACTTCGGCGGCGCGGAAAGTGGCGCTACTGAATTGCCCTTGCGGGAAATACTTCATCGACCAGGCGACGCTGCCGAGGCGGTAGGAATCCATGGTTTGCGGCTCCAGCGCGCGGCCCAAAGCCAATTCGGTCGAGCGTCCACCAATGTCCACCACCAGCCGGCGCTCGCCGTCCGCCTGTTCGTTGCGGGGCAGCAGGTGCGCCACGCCCAGGTAAATCAAGCGCGCTTCTTCGCGGCCCGGAATCACGTCGATGCCAAAACCCAGCGTGGTGCGCGCGCGCAGCAGAAATTCTTCACGGTTGCGCGCTTCGCGCAGTGTTTGCGTGGCCACGGCGCGCACCTGGGCGTGCTTGAAATTGGCCAGCCGTTCGGCAAAGCGCGCCAGCGCGTCCCAGCCGCGGCGCATCGCCTCGGGCGTCAAGTTGCGCGTGGCGTCCAGGCCGTTGCCCAGGCGAACGGTGTCCTTGATGTATTCGACGCGCTGAATTTGGCCGTGATCGACCGCGCTGATTTCCAGGCGAAAACTGTTAGAGCCAATATCGATGGCAGCCAGGCGAGTTCCGTTTTGCATTGAGCGATGGTAGCGATGAATGCAGACGATTGTGGGGAGCTTTGATGAAGGTTTTGTGAATGCCGCGATTTTTCAAGATAGATAATCATTCACACGGGTTTGCGGCCATGGGGGATTCGCGTTCTCGCAGACGGTTTGAATTGCTGCCGTTTTCTGTTTTTAAAAAATCTACAAAGCCATGACTTCTCCACTTGTTTTTATTACCGGCGCTTCCAGCGGCATCGGGCAGGCGCTGGCCGGACGTTTCTATCAGGCGGGTTACCGGCTGGCGCTGAGCGCGCGCCGCACCGATGAAATACAGAATTGGGCGCAGGCGCGCCAGTGGGCGAGCGATCGCTATCAAATTTATGGCGCTGACGTGGCCCAAATCGACAGCATCGCTGCGGCCGGCCTCGCGTGTATCGAAAACCAGGGCGTGCCTGAAGTGGTGATTGCCAATGCCGGCATCGGCATCGTCATGAACACCGCCAAACGCGCGGATTTGGACACGATGGCGCGCACTTTTGCAATCAACACCGTTGGGCTTGCCGCCACCTTCCACCCCTTCGTGCAACCCATGAGAGAGCGAGGCAGCGGGCGGCTGGTCAGCATCGCCAGCGTCGCGGGCATGCGCGGCTTACCCAAAAATGGCGCCTACAGCGCGAGCAAGGCAGCCGCCATCAACTACAGCGAGAGTCTGCGCATCGAACTGCGGCACACCGGCGTCAAAGTGTTGACGATCTGTCCGGGCTACATCGATACCCCGCTCACGCGAGGCAGCCGTTACCCGATGCCCTTTTTGATGCGGGCAGAGGATTTTGCCGAACAGGCGTTCAAGCGCATCGAGGCGGGCCGCGGCTACAGCGTGATTCCGTGGCAGATGGGCATCGTTGCCCGGATCATGCGTGTGCTGCCCAACGCCATCTACGACCGCGCTGCGCCAAACCAGAGTCCCAAGCCGCGCCAGGGCGGGAAATAGTGCGCGGTTCGGCTTGGCGCAGCGGGGCGCAATAGGGGTGCGATAGGTGCGCTCAAACTTTCCTGTGCTTTGCGGGCCGGCGATTCCACAATCAACCGGCTCCCCAGTGTGACCCAATGAACGGCTCCGCCGCTTGTTGCAGAGTTGTTGATTTTTAACATTAAACCGGACAGCAGTGGATTTGTATAGTTCGCCTATCAGTCCAATTTCCAACAAAGAGGGAGCCATCACTATGACCCCAGTGGAAGCCTACGACCACCTGCGCCGCCTGAGCCAGACCAAACGGCTGCTACGCCTGACTTTCCCCTACGACGACGCCCCTCAAACCTCCCAACACTCCGAACTCGTCAT
>JAITWT010000154.1 GCA_031285125.1 Burkholderiaceae bacterium
TCGGACTTGACCAGGGCAAACTCAAAACACAGGCCGTTGAAGTAGCGTAAAGACCCATCAGCGCGCACCAGTTCAACGCACAGCATCTTGCCCATGAAGTCCTTGAGGGCGAGATGGGCGTTGTCGCTGAGCAGTTCGAGGGTGTATTGAAAGTCCAGGCCGAGGCCTTCTTGGGCCTCCAGGCGGTTGATGACGAGTTCGGAGTGTTGGGAGGTTTGAGGGGCGTCGTCGTAGGGGAAGGAGAGGCGTAGCAGCCGTTTGGTTTGGCTCAGGCGGCGCAAGTGGTCGTAGGCTTCCACTGGGGTCATGGTTATCTCTCCCTCTTTTTTTGTTTGGACTATTGAAGCTTGGCAGTCTATCTGACGGCCAGCCGTTATCGCACTGTTTTATCTCAAGGGCAGTGCGCATGCGCATGGTGCCATACGCATCGTCTGTAGAGCGTCTTTTGTTGTTGAGTTGATTACAAATTTTCAATGACTTTCGTCATTGCGAGCCGAAGGCGAAGCCATCCAGCGTGCTGTGAATGGGATGGCTTCTCGGGGAAGCTGTTGTTCGACCCCATCAATCAACACGCACGCGCAAGCGTTGTGCTCCAGGCACGCTGCACTGCGGCCAGAGCCAGCAAGACAACCACGCCGAGCACGGCAACAGTGATAAGAACCTGTTTACGATCCCGGCGCGGGCGTGCGGGTGCGGGCTTGGGCGGTCTACGGCGTTGCAACCCTTGCCCATGACACAAGCCATTGGCTGTGGCTTGCGCCTTGCAGCCCATCCCAATCCGCATCCCGCACACCTCACGCCAAGATCGTAAACAGGTTCTAAGAAGCCAGCGCCTGGGCGCGTGGCGGATGTTGATGGACATATCAATTAGGGCCTGTTCATATTGCTGTACTTGTTCTGGGGCACGTCATCGTCGTCGCGGTTATTGCCCGTGCCGTCGAAGCGCAGGCCCAAGAAGGTGCTGGTCGTGCAGCCGGGACGATGATGGGCAAATCAGGGCGCACGCTTTCCTATGACTCCTATTGCGCCCCAGCGCCTGACAGACAGAGGCCGGACAATTCAGGGGTCATGAATTCCCCTTCCAGGACTGCGGCGACTCCCCGTGCGCCCTTACAAAATCAAAGCGCGCCGCTGCCAGCGGCCGCGCTGCGCATCGACTTTCCAGAATCTCTGCCCGTCAGCGGCAGGCGCGACGAAATCATGGCCGCGATCGCGGCGCATCAGGTGGTGATCGTCTGCGGCGAAACGGGCTCGGGCAAAACCACGCAATTGCCAAAAATCGCGCTGGCGCTCGGGCGCGGCCGCCTGAATGCGGAACCGGGGCAGCCGGGCCAGTTGATCGGCCACACGCAGCCGCGCCGCATCGCCGCCAGTTCGGTCGCCAAGCGCATCGCCGAGGAGCTGCACACGCCGCTGGGCGAAGTGGTGGGCTACAAGGTGCGCTTTCAGGATCGGCTTGCACGCACGGCCTCGGTCAAGCTGATGACCGACGGCATCTTGCTGGCCGAGACGCAGACCGATGCGCTGCTGCAGGCTTACGACACGCTGATCATCGACGAGGCGCACGAGCGTTCGCTGAACATCGATTTTCTGCTGGGCTATCTGCGCGAAATCCTGCCGCGCCGCCCGGATTTGAAGGTGATCGTGACCTCGGCCACGATCGACGCCGAGCGCTTCGCGCGCCACTTCGCCAGCGCCAGGGGGCCGGCGCCGGTGATCATGGTGTCGGGACGCACCTATCCGGTCGAGGTGCGCTACCGGCCTTTCGAGGAATCGCGCGATTACGGGCTGAACGAGGCGATTAACGATGCGGTCGATGAGCTTTGGCGCGACCCGCGCCAGGCGGGCGACATTCTGGTGTTCCTGCCCGGCGAGCGCGAAATCCGCGAGGCCACCGAGCACCTGCGCAAGCAGCTCGCGCACCAGCCGCTGTTGCGTGGCGCCGAGGTGCTGCCGCTGTTTGCGCGCCTGTCGCAGGCCGAGCAGGAGCGCGTGTTCGAGGCGCACGGCGCACGCCGCATCGTGTTGGCGACCAATGTGGCGGAAACTTCGCTGACGGTGCCGGGCATCGGCGGCGTGATCGACGCGGGCACGGCGCGCGTCAAGCGCTACAGCCTGCGCAGCAAGGTCGAACAGTTGCTGGTGGAACCGATCAGCCAGGCGGCGGCCAATCAGCGCGCGGGCCGTTGCGGGCGCGTGGCCGACGGCATTTGCATCCGCCTGTACGAAGAAAAGGATTACGCCGGACGGCCGCGTTTTACCGATCCCGAAATTCTGCGCAGTTCGCTCGCCGGCGTGATCCTGCGCATGAAGTCGCTGCGCCTGGGCGAGGTCGAGCGTTTTCCTTTTCTGGAAGCGCCCTCGCGCCGCGCGATTGCCGACGGCTACCAGTTGCTGGCCGAACTGGGCGCCGTCGATGAGGGCAACGAGCTCACGCCCATCGGCGCCGAATTGGCGCGCCTGCCGCTCGATCCGCGCGTCGGCCGGATGATTCTGGAGGCGCGCACGCGCGATGCGCTGGCCGAGGTGCTGGTGATCGCCGCCGCGCTGAGCGTGCAGGATGTGCGCGACCGCCCGCTGGATGCGCAAACGCAGGCTGATCAGGCGCATGCCAAGTTCGACGATGAGCGCAGCGAATTCAGCGGCTATGTGCGGCTGTGGCAATGGATCCACGAGGCGCGCGGCGGACTTCCCGCCCTGCCCGCCGCGCGCGCGCAAGCCGCCGGCACAACAGAAAAGGCCGAAAAGGCGGAAAAGGCACGCGGCCAGCGCCCTTGCAGCGCGCCGAAAAAAAACGGTGCCGCGCCAGCGCAAGAGCAGCCCACCCACAAACTCAGCAACCGCCAATACGAACAACTGCTGCGCCAGAATTTCATCAATGTGCGCCGCGTGCGCGAATGGCGCGACACGCATACGCAGTTGCTGACGGTGGTCACCGAGCACCGCTGGCGCGTCAACGGCGCGCCCGCGAGCTACGAGCAATTGCACCTTGCGCTGCTCGCCGGTCTGCTGGGCAACATCGGTTTCAAGCCCGAGGACAGCGACGCCTATGTGGGCGCGCGCGGTATCAAGTTTTACCGCCATCCGGGCGCGCATCTGAAGAAGAAGCCCGGACGCTGGATTGTTTGCGCCGAACTGGTCGAAACCACGCGCTTGTTCGGCCGCGGCATCGCCGCCATCGAGCCGCAGTGGCTCGAACAGGCCGGCGCGCATCTGCTTAAAAAGCAGGCGCTCGATCCGCATTGGGAGAAAAAAAGCGCGCGTGTGGTGGCCCTGGAGCGCGCCACGCTGTATGGGCTGGTGGTCTACAGCGGGCGGCGTATCGACTATGCGCACATCGACCCGGCGGCGGCGCGGGAACTTTTCATCCGCGAGGCGCTGGTGAACGGGGAATGGGACAGCCGCCTGCCCTTTCTGGCGGCCAACCGCAAGCTGGTGCGCGAGATCGAAACGCTGGAACACAAATCGCGCCGGCAGGACGTGCTGGTCGATGACGAGCTGATCGTCGCCTTCTACGACGCGCACATCCCCGCCGACATCGCCAGCGGACAGGACTTTGAGGCGTGGTACCGCGTCCAGGCGCGTGCGCCAGCGCAGGAGAAAACACACGATAGAACACACGGCAAAGCGCAGGCGCAAGGGCACGAACAAGGGCACGAACAAGGGCGCGAGCAAGCGCAGGAGCGTGTGCAGACCCGGCTGCTGTTCCTTTCGCGCGAAGATTTGATGCGCCACCAGGCCGCCGGCATCACCACGCAAGCCTTCCCGCCCGCAGTGCGCCTGGGCGGCGTCGATTGTGCCGCCGTCTACCTGCACGAGCCCGGCGATGCACGCGACGGGCTGACCGTGACCGTGCCGCTGTTCGTGCTCAACCAAGTCAGCGAGGAGCGCTGCGAATGGCTGGTGCCTGGCATGCTCAAGGACAAGATTCAGGCGCTGCTCAAGAGCCTGCCGCAAAAGCCGCGCGCGCGGCTGGTGCCGCTGCCTGAGGCGGCGGCGCGCATGGCGCAAACGCTGTCGCAGCAGGACGTTTTCGGCCACGGCACGCTCACCGATGCGCTGCTGCAGCAAGTGCGCGCAGCCACCGGGCTGGACGTGCAGCGCAACGACTTCAAGCGCGACATGCTGGCGCCGCATCTGTTCATGAATCTGCGCGTGGTCGATGAACATGGCCGCCAGCTCGGCACCGGACGCAATCTGGGCGCGCTCAAGGCCGAACTCGGCGCACAGGCGCGCGGAGCTTTTCAAGCGCTGGCGTTGCTGCAGGTGCGCAAGGCGGTCGATGGCGGGGCGGCGGCCGCATCCGATGCATCGGGCGGCGCATCGGCATCGGCATCGGCATCGGCATCGGCATCGGCATCGGCATCGGCATCGGCATCGGCATCGGCGGCGGCAGCGGCAGCGGCTTCATCCGCATCAGCCCCGGCGGCACGGCGCGCGAGTGCGAGTGCAGCGCCGTGCGCACCCACGGCTTTGGGCGAGCAGCGCCACACCACGTGGAGTTTCGGCGAGCTGCCGGAATTGATGGAACTGCACAAAGGCGGCCAAACGCTGATCGGCTTTCCCGCCCTGGTCGATGACGGCGATGCCGTGCGCATCGAGGTTTTTGACGAACCCGAAGCCGCCGCGGCCAAACACCGCGCCGGCCTGCGCCGCCTGGTTGCGCTGCAACTCAAGGATGCGCTCAAGTATTTGGAAAAACAGATCCCTGATCTGCAGAAAATGGCCGTCGCTTACATGCCGCTGGGCACCACCGAAGAGCTGCGCGCGCAGATCATCGACCTTGCGCTGGAGCGCGCCTTTCTGCAAGACCCCTGGCCTGCCGAGGCAAGCGCGTTCGCCCGCTGCATCGAGCAAGGACGTGGCCGCCTGACGCTGATCGCCAATGAAATCGCGCGCCTGGCGGCTACGGTGCTGACCGAATATGCCCAGGCCGCGCGCAAGATCAAGGACACCAAAAACCACCCGGAGGCGACGCAGGACGCGGCACAACAACTGCAGCGCCTGGTCGGCAAACGCTTCATCGCCGACACCCCTTGGTCCGCGCTGCACCACCTGCCGCGCTATCTCAAAGCCATCACCCTGCGTCTAGACAAACTGCGCGCCGACCCTGCGCGCGATGCGCAGCGCCTGAAAGACTTGCACCCGCTGGAACAGCGCTACAGGCGCCTGGTCGCTGAACGCAAAGGCGTACTCGATGCGCGCACGCAGGAATTTCGCTGGCTGCTCGAAGAACTGCGCGTGAGCTTTTTCGCCCAGGAACTGCGCACCCCGCAGCCCGTCAGCATCAAGCGGCTGGAAAAGGCGTGGGCGCAGCTGGGGCAAAACTGACGCACAAAACTGACGCGCCAGTGCTGTGCATTGCACGGCCTGCGGCAACCCGCCAAATTCAAGCCGCCGGCGTTTTTCAAGCCGCTGGCGTTTTCGGCTTGTAATCGCACCAGCCTGAAACCGAGCATTGCCCACAGCGCGGCGTGCGCGCGGTACAGACGTAGCGGCCCAGCAGAATCAGCCAATGGTGCGCATGCAGACGGTAGGCAGGGGGCACGCGCTTTTCGAGCTTGCGTTCAACGTCCAGCGGTGTTTTGCCCGGCGCCAAGCCGGTGCGGTTGCCGACGCGGAAGATATGCGTATCGACTGCGATGGTCGGTTCGCCGAAAGCGACGTTGAGCACCACGTTGGCGGTTTTACGGCCCACGCCGGGCAGCGCTTCGAGTTCGGCGCGGGTGCGCGGGACTTCGCCGCCGTGGCGTTCGATCAGGAGGCGGCAGGTTTCGATCAAATGTTTGGCCTTGCTGCGGTACAGGCCGATGCTCTTGATGTAGCCGATCAGCCCCTCCTGGCCCAACGCGAGCATCGCCTGCGGGGTATGCGCCGCCGGGAAGAGTTTGCGCGTGGCCTTGTTGACGCCGACATCGGTGGCCTGCGCGGACAGCAGCACGGCGCAGAGCAACTCGAAGGGCGAACTGTATTCAAGCTCGCTGCGCGGCGCAGGGTTGGCGGCTTGCAAGGCGGCGAAGAAAGGGGGGATCTGTGCAATTTTCATGGACATGTCTGCATGCGGAGGGGGTGTTTGGCGCGCGGCTGTACACGTCACCAGACAACGGAACCGGACACGCAACAGCACACACCGCAGTACGTGCGGCCGCGCGCGCAGTGGCGGCGTGGCGCCGGTACGCAAGTCCGCTAAATGACGACAATGTACGGTGGATTGCCCACCGCACTCCTCGCCGTCACTGCTGTATCCTGAACCTGCCATGTCCGCCTTTCAATTTGCCGAACGCATCAATTACGTCGAAACCTCCGCCATCCGCGAGCTGTTCAAATTGCTGGGCAAGCCTGGCATCATCAGCTTCGCAGGCGGCTTTCCCGATAACGCCATGTTCGATATCGAAGGGATCCGCCAAGCCAGCGAACGCGCACTGGCCACGGAACCCGGCAGTGCATTGCAATACGGCGCGACCGAGGGCTACAACCCCTTGCGCGAACAACTGGCCGCATTCATGGCCGGCAAAGGCGTGCAGGTTGAACCCGCCGGCCTGATCGTGACCACCGGCAGTCAGCAAGCGCTCGATTTGCTGGGCAAAACGCTGGTCTCGCCCGAGGACAAGGTGATCGTCGAAGGGCCCACTTTTCTGGCGACGATCCAGTGCTTCCGCCTGTACGGCGCACACGTCATCAGCGCCCCCATCGATGCCCATGGCGTCGATCCGGACCGGCTCGAACAACTCGTGGCGCAGCACAAGCCCAAGTTCATTTACCTGATCCCCTCTTTCGGCAACCCCAGCGGCGCCACCCTCACGCTGGAGCGCCGCCTGAAGGTGCTGGAAATGGCGGTGCGCCACCGCGTACCGATCATCGAAGACGATCCTTACGGCGAACTGTATTTCGACGCCGCGCCACCGCCTTCACTCATGGCGCTCAGCGCCCAGATCCCCGGCAGCCGCGACTGGCTGGTGTACTGCGGCAGCCTGAGCAAAGTGCTCTGCCCGGGTCTGCGCATCGGCTGGATGATTGCCCCTGCCGATGTGCTGGCCAAAGCGACCATGTGCAAGCAGTTCAGCGACGCGCACACCAGCACCTACGCGCAAGCCACCGCGGCGCAATACCTCAAGAGCGGGCGGATGCCGGCCACGCTGGCGCACATGCGCAGAACCTATGCCAAGCGCGCACACGCCATGGATGCGGCCCTCACACACGATTTAGGCCCAGCCATCAGCTTTACCCCGCCCGGCGGCGGCCTGTTTTTCTGGGCCCGGCTGACCGGCGCCAATGCGAAGGTGGCCGACGCCAACACGCTGGCCCAGCGCGCGATCGAAAAGCTCGTCGCGTTCGTGCCTGGCGCGCCCTTTTACGCCGAGAACCCTGATAGAGCGACACTGCGGCTCAGCTTTGCGACGGCCAATGTCGAGAAGATTAAAGAAGGGATTGCACGGCTGGCGCAGGCGGTTTGAGCGGGTGCGTCAATGGGGATGTGAGCCAAACAAGCCTCACCCCCCATACCGGCTCTTTGCGCGACAACAGACTGATTGCCGCAGCCCAAGCCAGCACGCAAAAGTCAAAAGTCGCTTGCCCCGGTCAAGGCCGAAGGACAGGCCACGGCATATTTTTTCCCCGCACACATGCTTGTGCAGCCTATAGGCCCATCGCGCATTGCCCTCCCCTCTTTGCCGGGACATCAGGCGCACGGTGCGTCCATGGGACCGAAGTTTGCAAGCTCGAAAAGCAGGCCACGCTGAGGGCTGCATGTCGATCAGACACAGTTACAAACAGACAAAAAAAGCCATCTGATTGCATTTTTGTTGCTTTTTGAGCACAGCGCCATCGCTATGCATCGATGCAAACAAGGCAAAGACGGTTTTGAACTGAAGCCGTCCAGGGCGCGCGCCCACATCTCCAAAACACCAAAAAATAACAACAAATACCAGTTTTTGATGTTTTTTAATCATTTTTGAAAGAACATATCGAGATCAAAGGCACGACTTATGCATGCCTGGCTTCCATCTCCCATAGATTATGTTAGCGTACACTAACCAAAAATATGATTTCTGTCATAATATTTCAAAATATTTCAAGAAATTCTTATGGGCTTGTTGCGTCGCAGCATGGCGGGTGATACACTTCTTCTCATCGCATGGGTGATCAGTTGATCGTATACCCTATGCACCGATTGTCTCCTCCACCCTCCCAATTGGTGGATTGAGCCCCGGGTCGCAAGACCTGGGGCTTTTTTTTGGCCGGCGAGACTTGTTTCAATACGTTCACACGCCGCGCAAGTGATCCTCAATGGCCTGCGGGTAAATCCGGTGCTCCTGCGTGAGTACGCGCGCAGCCAGGGTGTGCGCCGTGTCACCGGGCAGCACAGGTACCACCGCTTGCTTAAGGATCGGCCCATGATCGAGCTGCGCGGTCACTTGATGCACTGTGGCTCCGGCAAAGCAGCAGCCCGCGTCGATCGCGCGCTGGTGCGTGTGCAAGCCTGGAAAGGCAGGCAATAAGCTGGGATGAATATTCAGCAAGCGCCCCGCATATCGCGCGACAAAGTCCGGCGTGAGGATGCGCATGAACCCGGCAAGCACCACCAGCGCGGGTTGATATAAGTCAATTTGCGCTGCCAGTGCGGCATCGAAGGCTTCGCGCGTAGCGTAGTCGCGGTGGTTGAGCACCGCCGTGACGATGCCTTGCTCGCGTGCAAAGGCCAAGCCTCCCGCATCGGCGCGATTGCTGATGACGGCGCTGACCTCGGCATCGAAACGCTCGCGCCAGCGCCCGGTTTGCGCGGCGCGCACGATAGCGGCCATGTTCGATCCGCCGCCCGAAATCAGGATCACGATCGGGTTCTTGCACAGGTTCTTACTCATATGGGCACGGATTATCAGTGCCCCCCGGGAACTTCAGTCAGCATGTCACGAATTCGACTGCGCTTCCTGGACGATCCTGTTCACAATGGGCTCTTCGCTCTGGAGTCATCATGGATTTGGCCTTTACCCCTGAGGAGCAGAAATTCCGCCAAGAAGTACGCGCCTGGGTCGCGGAAAACCTGCCCCAGTCGATTGCGCACAAGGTGCACAACGCGCTCACGTTGACCCGCGATGATCTTCAGCGCTGGGCCAAGATTCTTGGCAAAAAAGGCTGGCTGGGCTACGGCTGGCCCAGGCAGTTCGGCGGACCGGGCTGGACTGCCGTGCAAAAGCATTTGTTCGAAGAAGAAACCGCGCGCGCGGGCGCGCCACGCATCGTGCCTTTCGGCCCGGTGATGGTCGCACCGGTCATCATGGCTTTTGGCAACCCCGCGCAGCAAAAACGTTTCCTGCCCGGCATCGCCAGCGGTGAAGTCTGGTGGAGCCAGGGCTATAGCGAACCCGGTTCCGGTTCGGATCTGGCGTCGCTGCGCACACGCGCCGAGCGCAAAGGCGACAAGTACATCATCAACGGCCAGAAGACCTGGACCACGCTGGGCCAGTACGGCGACTGGATGTTCAACCTGGTGCGCACCAGCACCGAAGGCAAGCCGCAAACGGGCATCAGTTTTATTGTTCTGGATATGAAATCGCCGGGTGTCACGGTGCGCCCGATCCAACTGATCGACGGCAGCTTCGAGGTCAACGACGTGTTCTTCGACAACGTCGAAGTGCCGGCTGAAAACCTGATTGGCGAAGAAAACAAAGGCTGGACTTACGCCAAGCATCTGCTCTCGCACGAGCGCACCAACATCGCCGACGTCAACCGCGCCAAGCGCGAGCTTGAGCGCCTCAAACGCATCGCCAAGAAGGAAGGTGTGTGGGACGACATGCGCTTGCGCGACGAAATCGCCAAGCTCGAGGTGGACATCGTCGCGCTCGAAATGCTGGTGCTGCGCGTGCTCTCGGCCCAACAGTCGAGCCAAAAATCGGGCCAAAACCCGCTGGACATCGCGGGCCTGCTCAAAATCAAAGGCAGCGAAATCCAGCAGCGCTACTGCGAATTGATGATGCTCGCCGGCGGCCCCTACAGCCTGCCGCTGATCCGCGAAGCCATGGCCGCAGGCTGGCAAGGCGACTTCCCGGGCGCCAACCCGCTGCTCGCGCCGCTGGGAAGCGCTTACTTCAACATGCGCAAAACCACGATCTACGGGGGCTCCAACGAAGTCCAGCGCAACATCGTGGCCCAGACGGTACTGGGTTGACCCACGCCCAAAACTCGAAAGGAATAACCCATGGATTTCGATTTTTCGGACGATCAGCAACAACTGCGCGACGCGGTGGCCAAATGGGTCGAAAAAGCCTATCGCTTCGAGCGCCGCCGTGAGATCGAGCGCCAGGGCGGTTTTTCGCGCCAAGCTTGGGACGAACTTGCCGCACTCGGTCTGGCCGGCCTGTACATCCCCGAGCACGCGGGCGGGCTGGGACTGGGCCCGATCGAAGGCATGCTGGTCATGCAGGAGCTCGGGCGCGGCATTGTGCTGGAGCCGCTGGCCCAGTCTCTCATCGCTGGCGCCGTACTCGCGCACCATGCCGATATGCAGACCGATACGCAAACCGACACGCAAACCGACACGCAAACCCAAAAGAGCTGGCTGCCGCGCATCGCCAGCGGCCACGCATTGGTGGTACTGGCCTACCAGGAGCGCAACGCACGCTACCGGCTGGCCCCCTGCGAAGCGCAAGCCCGTCCGCAGGGCCAGGGTTGGGTGTTGACGGGGACCAAAAGCCTCGTGCCCATCGGCGACCAAGCCGACGCTTATCTCGTGCCCGCACAAACCAACGGCAGCGGCACAATGGCCTTATTCCTGGTCGAACGCGCTGCCCGCGGCGTGACCTCCCGCGCCTACGGCACACAAGACGGCAGCCGCGCCGCCGAAGTCTTTTTTGATCAGGCGGCGGCTACGCTGATCGCTGCCGATGGCCTGCCGGTACTGGAGCACGCCGTGGACATCGGCATCGCAGCAACTTGCGCGGAAGCCGTTGGCACGCTCGATCAAACGATGGCGGTCACAGCCCAATACATGAACACGCGCAAGCAGTTCGGTGTCACGATCGCCACCTTCCAGGCCCTGCGCCATCGCATGGCCGAGATGAAGATGCAGCTCGAACTGGCGCGCTCGATGAGCTACTACGCCAGCCTCAAGCTCAATGCCCCCGCGGCCGAGCGCCGCCAAGCGCTGGCGCGCGCGAAGTACCAATTGGGCGTTTCGATGCGCTTCATCGGCCAGAACGCCGTGCAGCTGCACGGCGGCATCGGCATGACCGACGAATACATCATCAGCCACTACTTTCGCCGCCTCACGCAACTGGAGATGACTTTCGGCGACACGTTCCACCACCTGGGCGCGGTGTCGGCGCAGATGCAGGACACGGCAGGGGTTTTCGCCTGAGCCCTAGTTTCCGCCGACTTTCAATTTTCATAAAGGCGCCTTCGTCTTCGTGCAACACTGAGGGCGCTTCAATTGCATACCGGGCGTCAATATTTTTGCCTTGGGTGCCCAGGTCAATTCGAAAGAATTGAGCATTCTTTTAAGTGACAATTAAATAATTAATAGCTATACATTTCAATCAAGCCAACAACGGGCAAATAGAACACAGTTGCCCAGCAACAACCGAAACGATTAGTTACAACAATCGGCCAACGCGCCTCTCACCCGCCAGTCATTGCACGGGCGCGCATTTTTTGATTGCACAGGAGACACTGACATGGGCCATGAACCGCTGCAAACCACTCGCGACGCACGCGGCGTGGTCACGCTCACGCTCAACCGCCCGCGCGCCTTCAATGCATTGTCGGACGAGATGATTGACGCACTGACACACACCTTCGAATCGCTCGCCCATGACGAAACCCTGCGCGCTGTCGTCATCGCCGGCGCGGGCCGCGCCTTTTGCGCCGGGCACGATCTGCACGAAATGCGCGCCCAGCCTTCCTATGCGTACTACGAAAAGCTGTTCAGCCGTTGCGGCCAGATGATGCTGTCGATGCTGCGCTTGCCGGTTCCCGTGATCGCGCGCGTCCATGGCATCGCCACCGCTGCGGGTTGCCAACTGGTCGCGCTGTGCGATTTGGCCGTCGCCTCCCCCGACGCGCGCTTTGCGGTCAGCGGCATCCATGCCGGTCTGTTTTGCGCCACCCCGGGTGTGGCCCTCTCGCGCAACCTCGGGCGCAAAGCCGCCTTCGAGATGTTGGTGACGGGCGCATTCATCGACGCCGCCACCGCGCACGCGCGCGGCCTGATCAACCGCGTCGCCGCATCCCCAGCGGCTGAGGCGCTCGATGCCGAAATCGAATCACTGCTGCGCAGCATCCTGGACAAACCGCAACCCGCCCTGGCCATCGGCAAAGCGCTGTTCTACCGTCAGATCGAACTCGATCTGGATGCCGCACTGACCGATGCCGCGCAAACCATGGCGCGCAACATGATGCAGCCTTGCGCGCTTGAAGGCGTCCAGGCTTTCATTGAAAAGCGCGCGCCACGCTGGCCGGTTTGAATTCACAAAAGACCGTTGAACGCGCCCGATCCTCTCCGCCTTCCCCGGAGGGGAGGAAAATAGCCGCAGCCCGTCTTTTGGCGTTCGGCGCCTGGAGGTTTACACCATGGACAAACACTACCTCGCGTCCCTGTTCGAGCCGCAATCCATCGCCCTCTTTACCGGCCCGCAGGATCAACCCGAAACACAAACGCCGCAGGCCAAGGCGCTGCTGGCGCATATCAAGGCGCAGCCTTTCAAGGGCCACATCACGGCATTGGATGCGCGCACGGCCGGCACGCTGGCTGATCTGGCCAACACCCGCGCCGATCTGGCGGTGGTGGCGTTGCCCGAGGACGAGATCATCGCCGCGCTGGAGCTGGCCGGGCGCATCCGGGTCAAAGCCGCGCTGGTGCTGGGAGACGGTATCGACGCCGAACAGGCGCGCGCCATGCACGCCGTGGCGCGCCGCTACAGCTACTGGCTGCTCGGCCCCAACAGCCAAGGCATCCAGCGGCCGCTGCTGGGGCTCAATGCCTGCACCTGCGGTGCTCTGGCGGCCAGCGGGAAACTGGCGCTGGTTACGCAATCGGGCGCGCTCACCGCCTCGATCTTGGACTGGGCTCAACAGAACAAGGTCGGCTTTTCGACCGTGGTCGGGCTCGGGCAGCACACCCCGGTGAACCTGGCCGAAACGCTCGATTACTTCACCTCCGACCGTCAAACACACGGCGTGGTGATCTATATGGAAGGCATTGACGATGCGCGCCATTTCACCAGCGCATTGCGCGCCGCCGCCGGCACCAAGCCGGTGGTGGTGCTCAAGGCCGGACGCCACCCCGCGGGCAACGCGGCGGCGCAGACGCACTCGGGCACCATCGTCGGCAGCGACCAGGTGTTCGAAGCCGTGCTACGCCGCGCCGGCGCGGTGCGGGTACGCTCGTTCATCGAACTGTTTTCGGCGGCCAAGTGCCTGGCTTCGCCCTACCGGCCGCCCGTCGGGCCGCGCCTGGCGATCATCAGCAATGGCGGCGGCCCGGGCGTTCTGGCGGTCGATTGGATCAGCGAGCTGGGGCTCAAGCTGGGCGCGCTCAACACCGACATCGCTGCGGAACTGGCGCCCAAACTGCCGCCGCGGGCGAGCCTGACCGGGTTGATCGATATCACCAAAAGCGCCACGCCCGAGCACTACCGGCTGGCGCTGGAAGCGGCGGTCAAGGACCGGCAGATCAACGGCATTCTGGTGTCGTACTCCCCCCGGTTCGGCGGCAGCGCCGAGGCGGTGGCCGCCACCCTGATCGCCGCCAAGCCCAAGATCAGCAAGCCGCTGGTGGCCTGCTGGATGGGCGATGCCACGGTCGGGCCGGCGCGCCGCAAGCTGGTGGATGCGCAGATTCCGAGTTTTCGCACGCCCGAGGCGGCGGTGGATGCATTCGGCAAGATCGCTTCGTTCTACCAAAATCAGCAACTGCTGCAACAAATGCCGCCCCCGCTGTCGCCGCTGGCAGCGCCAGACGTGGAAGGTGCGCGCCTGATCGTCGAAAGCGTACTGGCCGAGCGCCGCACCGTGCTCACCGAAATGGAATCCAAGGCGCTGCTGGCGGCTTTCCACATCCCGGTGACGCAAACCATCCTGGCGCGCAGCAGCGGCGAAGCGATGATGATCGCCAACCAATTCGGCTACCCGGTGGCGCTCAAGATCGACTCGCCCGACATCCCCCACAAATCCGACGTGGGCGGCGTGGCCTTGAACGTGATGAACGGCGTGGCCGTGCGCGATGTCTATCAGGACATGATGGAAACGGTACGCAAGCGGCAGCCCGAGGCACGCCTGAACGGCATCACCATACAGGCAATGGCGCGCTCGCGGCACGGACGCGAGATCTACATCGGCATCAAAACCGATGAACCGTTTGGCCCGGTCATCGCTTTCGGCATCGGGGGCACGATGGTGGAGTTGATCACCGGCCATGCCATGGAGCTGCCGCCGTTGAACCAATTTCTCGCGCAACGGCTGATCGAACGCTCACACGCGCGCGAAACGCTGGGCCCATGGCGCGGAGCGCCGCCGGTGCGCATGGCGGCGCTCGAACAAGTGCTGTTGCGCGTCTCCGAAATGGTGTGCGAACTGCCCCAGTTGCGCGAAATGGACATCAACCCGATCATCGCCGACGAGCATGGCGTGGTCGCTGTCGATGCGCGCATCGTGGTCGGCCCAGCCATCCAAGCATCGCCCGGACGCGCCGACCGCTACGGGCATTTGTCGATCCTGCCCTACCCGGCGCGCTTGCAACAGGTTTGGCCGCTCAAAGGCGGCGGCGAATACACCGTGCGCCCGATCCGGCCCGACGATGCCCAACTGCTGCAAGAATTCGTGCAGAAACTGTCGCCCGAAAGCCGGTACTACCGCTTTGTCTCCAACATGGCGGAGATCCCCCCTTCGATGCTTGCGCGCTTCACGCTGATCGACTACGACCGCGAAATGGCGCTGTGCGCAGTCGCCGAAATCGAGCAAACCGGCGCCGACGGCAGCAAGGAGCACCGCGAAAAATTGATGGGCATCTCGCGCTACATCACCAACCCGGATCAGACCAGTTGCGAGTTCGCCCTGGTGGTGGCCGACCAACACGCCGGCCAAGGTCTGGGCACACGGCTGCTGCTCTCCATCATGGACGCGGCGCGCGACAAGGGCCTGCAAGAAATGATGGGCCTGGTGCTGACCAACAACAGCAACATGCTGCAGTTGGTGAAAAACCTGGGTTTCGACATCAGGCCCTTCCCTGAAGACCCGGGTTTCAGGTTGGTCACGCACGCGCTCTAGCGCTATACGGCGCTATACGGCAAAGTCATCTTTGCTATGGAAATGCAATGCGGGCCGGCGCGCGCACGTTGCACTTCAGGCTTCGGATTTGATCGTTAACTGCGCTCTTCCCCTGCCGCATCCGCCGTCGGCTTGCCCAACGATCGCAGCACATCGCGCACCATCTGCGCCCGATCTTTCGGGTTTTCCAGCGTCCGCTCGATCCGCAATTTATCGTTGCCCGCAAGCTTGATCTGCCTGTTTTTCTGAATCAGCCCAATGATTGCGAGCGGGTCGATCGGCGGTTCTTTTTTGAAACTGATGGTGATGACGCCCGGCGCGGCATCGACTTTGAGCACGCCATAGGCGCGCGCAAGGACGCGCAAGCGGTGCACATCGATCAGCGTTTGCGCCTGCACCGGCAGCTTACCGAAGCGATCCACGATTTCTTCGAGCAGCGCGTCGATCTGCCCCGGTGTCTTGGCACTGGCCAGCTTTTTGTAGAACGACAGCCGCAAATGCACATCGCCGCAATAGTCCTCGGGCAATAGCGCAGGGGCGTGCAGGTTGATTTCGGTGGTGGCCGACAGCGGCGCGAGCAAATCCGGTTCCTTGCCGGCCTTGAGCGATTTCACCGCCTCGGCCAGCATTTCGTTGTAAAGCTGAAAACCAATTTCCATCATGTTGCCGCTCTGGTTTTCGCCCAGCACTTCGCCCGCGCCGCGTATTTCCAAATCGTGCATCGCCAGGAAAAAACCCGAGCCCAGTTCTTCCATCTGCGCAATCGCTTCGAGCCGCTGTTGCGCCTGCCGCGGCAAGCCCTCGATGTCGGGCACCATCAGATAGGCATAGGCTTGGTGGTGACTGCGCCCGACACGCCCGCGCAGTTGGTGCAGTTGCGCCAGACCGAACTTGTCGGCGCGGCTGATGACGATGGTGTTGGCGGTGGGCACGTCGATGCCGGTTTCGATGATGGTCGAGCACAGCAGCAGGTTGTGGCGCTGCGCCACGAAGTCGCGCATCACGCG
>JAITWT010000195.1 GCA_031285125.1 Burkholderiaceae bacterium
GGCGATTGGGCATCCCAGTCGCTTGCATGGGCACCAGCCCATGCGGCGCGCCATGGGCCACCCACTCATCCCGATTGCGGCCCAACGTGAGCCATTTGAGATCGTAAACAGGTTCTTAAATCTCAGATCTGAGGCGCGCGCGCGACAGCTTCCCTATTTGCCGTCAAAGGAACTTTTCAATCCGAAGGTTCCATAATTAATGACCCGTTTTCCCCAGGAGCCCCTATGCCCCGTTACCGTTCCCATACTTCTACCCATGGCCGCAACATGGCGGGCGCACGCGCGTTGTGGCGCGCCACCGGGATGAAGGATGGCGATTTCGATAAGCCGATCATCGCGATCGCCAACTCCTTCACCCAGTTCGTGCCCGGCCACGTGCATTTGAAGGAACTGGGGCAATTGGTGGCGCGTGAGATCGAGGTCGCCGGCGCAGTCGCCAAGGAGTTCAATACCATCGCGATCGACGACGGCATCGCCATGGGGCACAACGGCATGTTGTATTCACTGCCTTCGCGCGAGTTAATTGCCGATTCGGTCGAGTACATGGTCAACGCCCATTGCGCCGATGCGCTGGTGTGCATTTCCAACTGCGACAAGATCACCCCCGGAATGCTGATGGCGGCGCTGCGGCTGAACATTCCAACCGTCTTCATCTCCGGCGGGCCGATGGAAGCCGGCAAGGTGCAATCGCAGGGCCAGACCATCGCCGTCGATTTGATCGACACCATGATTCAGGCCGGTGACGCCCGGGTGCCGGAACAAGCCGTGCAGGCATTCGAGCGCTCTTCGTGCCCGACCTGCGGCTCCTGCTCGGGCATGTTCACCGCCAATTCGATGAACTGCCTGACCGAGGCCCTCGGCTTGGCGCTGCCGGGCAACGGCACGCTGGTGGCCACGCATGCGCGGCGCAAGAAGCTGTTTCTGGAGGCCGGACAGCGCATCGTCGAACTGTGCCGCCGCTACTACGAGCAGGACGACTCCAGCGCGCTGCCGCGCACGATCGCCAACCGCGCCGCGTTCGAGAACGCGATGACGCTGGACGTGGCCATGGGCGGCTCGACCAACACGGTGCTGCACATCCTGGCGGCCGCGCGCGAAGGCGGGGTCGATTTCACGATGACCGACATCGACCGCATTTCGCGCCGCGTGCCCTGCCTGTGCAAGGTCGCACCGGCGACGCAGCGTTATCACGTTGAGGATGTCCACCGCGCCGGCGGCGTGTTCGGCATCCTGGCCGAGCTTGACCGCGCCGGGCTCATCACGCGCGATACGCCGACGGTTCATGCGCGCACGCTGGGCGAGGCCCTCGAAACTTGCGACGTGATGCAAGCCCAGTCCCCGTCTCCGTTGGTGGAATTTTTTAAGGCGGCGCCAGGCGGTGTGCCGACGCAGGAGGCGTTTTCACAATCACGCCATTACCCCGATCTGGACCTCGACCGGGTGCACGGCTGCATTCGTGACAAAGCCCACGCTTACTCAGAAGATGGCGGCTTGGCGGTACTCTACGGCAACATCGCCCCCGATGGCTGCATCGTCAAGACCGCGGGAGTGGACGAATCGATCTGGAAGTTTTCCGGCACCGCGCGCGTCTATGAGAGTCAGGAAGACGCGGTCAACGGCATCCTGGGCGGCGAAGTCGTGGCGGGCGCGGTGGTCGTGATCCGTTACGAGGGGCCCAAAGGCGGGCCCGGAATGCAAGAAATGCTGTATCCGACCTCCTACCTCAAATCACGCGGGCTGGGCAAGGCGTGTGCACTGCTGACCGATGGGCGCTTTTCTGGCGGGACCTCCGGGCTGTCGATTGGCCACGTTTCGCCGGAAGCCGCGGACGGCGGCGTGATCGGGCTGGTGGAAAACGGCGATCTGATCGAAATCGACATTCCGGCCCGCACCATCCGGCTGGTCATCGGCAACGCCGAACTGGAACGGCGCCGCAGCGCCATGCACGCGCGCGGCGATAAAGCCTGGCAGCCCGCGGCCCGAGAGCGTAGCGTTTCCTCGGCGCTGCGGGCCTATGCCGCGCTGACCACCTCGGCGGACAAGGGCGCGGTACGCGATGTGGCTCAATTGCATCGCAAGTAAGCGCCCAATAACTATTTCGGCATCCAACGGGCTGTGCCAGTACGCGGTACAGCAGTATGATCCCTTTTGTTCAAGTGTCCTGTCTGAAAATATCTGTGCGAAATTGAGGCTGGGACAGCGCTGCTTATGGCAGACTGGGCGCACAACGGCGCAATTCCCGTAACCACTCGCGGCACCCCCTGGGTATTGCGAGCCATTGCGATACCGCCGAGCGCGTGAAAGCACGGTTTCAAGCGTGGGTATTGATGAGACAGGACACTTGAGGACTCTGAACAAGTACGCGCGCGAACAGAGGCCGCCCGAAGCCGTGATGCGCCCATCGCGCAAACTTACGCAGAGGCTCTTTTTCAAAGGTGCCATGCAGACCCGGACAACGCGCATCAGGGTCTTGGAAAAACAGCGTACTTGGCACGTATGCCGCCTGTTGTTTTGTTTTCATTCAACCTAGGAGTAGCTCTATGAAAAAACCTCATCTGATTGCCCTTGCCGCCGGTCTGCTGATATCGGGTAGCGCCATGGCTGCTGCCCCATGCGCGACCGAAATCACAGGCAACGACGCCATGAAATTCGACAAAGCCACCATGACCGTGCCGGCGTCGTGCAAGAACTTCACTGTCACGCTCAAGCACATCGGCAAAATGGCCAAATCCGTCATGGGCCACGACTGGGTGCTGTCCACCGCGGCCGATGAACAGTCCGTGGTCACCGAATCGATGGGTGCGGGCCCTTCCAAGGATTACCTGAATCCGAGCAACCCGAAGATCATTGCCCACACCAAAATGATCGGCGGCGGCGAGTCCACGTCGGTGACCTTCCCCGTCAGCAAGCTCAAGGCTGGCGAGCAATATGCGTACTTCTGTACCTTCCCGGGTCATGCGGCGCTCATGCGCGGGACGCTCACGCTCACCAAGTAAGGTCGAACCGGCCAAGACCCGCCCTCCCCATCCATGCCGCGCTTGTTTTGGGCGCGCGTGGAGGGTCCAACCCGTTACGCTCCACACGCCTCGGTTCGTGGAGCGTTTTTTATGGCGTATACCTTCACCACCTTCTGAACGCTGCGGCTTGAGTGCGGCGGCGCCAAAGGCGCCTTCTGCGCACCTTCTGCGCACCTTCTGCGCGCGTTTGGCCCACGTTTGGACAGCGCCCCACCAAAATAAAAAACTAGACCCCGGATCCTCTTTTTCTGCCTCTTTTCCCGCGAGATGTGCCATGCTCGACCGCGTTCTTCACGATCGCATATCTGGCCAGCGTGCGCTGAGCTTCTGAAATGTGGTTAACGATCGGCGCGGGATAGTCGGCCCCGATGCGAATGCCTGCGGCTTCGAGTACGGCGGGTGTCGCTTGCCAAGGGGCGTGAATCGCCTCGGCGGAAAGTCTCGCCAGTTGCGGCAGGTAGCGGCAGATAAATTTGCCTTCAGGATCGATGCGCCGGCTTTGCTCCACAGGGTCGGGGCTGCGCCACCACGGTGGTGCGTCGCAGCCGCAGGAGGCAATGCGCTGCCAATTGCCGTTATTCAGGGCAAATTCGGCATCGTTGAGTGTTTGCGCAAAATAGGCTTCGCCACGCCGCCAGTCCAGTCCCAAGCACTTACACAAAAAGCTCGCCGCCAGGTTGCGCAGGCGTGGATGCATATATCCGCTCACGCGCAACTGCGCCATGGCGGCATCGACCAAGGGATAGCCGGTGCGCCCTTCACACCATGCGGCGTACAGGGCATCGGCGTGTTTGCCGTGATGCCAGATGATGCGGTCAAAGGCGCTGTGAAAGCTCTTGCCTTGCGCCAGCTGGGGATGGTGCGCGGGCAGTTGAAAGAAAAATTCGCGCCGGATCAACTCGCCCAGCCAGGCCTTCGCGCCGGCATGGCCTTGTAGGGCCAAGGGGTGGACAGCGCGCACAAGCTGGCGCACCGACAACGTACCCCAGCGCAGATGCACGCTCAGGTAGCTCGGGCCGCGCAGCGCGGGGTGATCGCGCATGGCCAGGTAACGGTCGATGCGGGCCAGGAAATTGCCGAACATCGCAGCGCCGCCCTGAACGCCGGGCGGCAGCGGCAGATCGCACAAATTGCTCGGCTGCAACCCCAGTTCGGCCAGGGCGGGCGGCGGCTGATCGAAGCCGGGCGGCGGCGGTGTCAGGGCAGCGGCTTCCCGCTCCACAGGATGGGCGGCAAGCGCCGTTGGGTTTTGCGCCAGCCGGGCCAGCCAAGCGCGGCGGTAGGCCGCGAACGCGGTAAAGCCCGCGCCTTCGGACGTGAGCACTTCATCGTGCTCAAAAATGACGCGATCCTTGCAAGTGTGCAGCAGCACGCCGTCGGCGGCCAATCGCCCGAAGAGACGCTGGCTGGCTTCATGCACGCGCGGATCGCCTTCCCGGTTGACATAGACCGCTTGCACCGCCAGCGCCCGCGCCAACGCGGGGATTTCCTGCGCCGCGATCGCATGGCGCACCATCAAGCCACCGCCCAGTGCGCGCAACTGCGCGTCCAGTTGCAACAGCGATTCACGCTGGAATTCGAGACGCCGGTCGGTCTGCGGCGCATCGACGCCATCAGAACCGTGGACGCCATCGGCGGGCGGTGTCCGCTCGAAGATGAACACACACACCACCTCACGGCATTCACGCAGCGCGCGCGCCAGGGCCGCGTTATCGTGCACGCGCAAGTCGTACCGGAACCACACCAGAGCCCGGGTGTAGATTTTGTCAACGGCCAGTAAAATGGGTGCCATGTCGCGCAATTCTGCCGGAGGCTCTGGCCCCGATTCCCCACGGTTTGACCTGACGCATCACTTCCTGATAGCGATGCCGGGGGTGCAAGACAGCGGCTTTGCGGGCAGCATCATCTATCTGTGCGAACACAGCGAAGACGGTGCGCTCGGCTTGGTCATCAATAAGCCCAGTGATATCGATCTGAAGACGCTGTTCGAGCGCGTCGACCTGCCGCTTGGGCGTGCCGATCTGGCCGATCTGCCGGTTTTTGCCGGCGGCCCTGTCAATACCGAACGCGGCTTCGTCCTGCATGAAGCCATGACGCCCGATGCGCTGCCGGACGGATCGCCCCACGCAGCCGAAAAAAACGAACCGGTTTACGCCTCCACGCTGTCGATTCCCGGCGGCTTGGAAATGACCACCTCCAAGGATGTGCTCGAAGCCCTGTCCCACGGCAAGGGCCCGCGCAAGCTCCTGGTTTCGCTCGGTTATTCGGCCTGGGCGCGCAACCAGCTCGAATCGGAGTTGGCCGCAAACTTTTGGCTCACGGTCCATGCCGATCCCGCAGTGATCTTCGATACCCCCGTATCTCAGCGCTACGAACGCGCACTCTTGCTCCTGGGCTTGCAGGAGGCGTGGGCCCTGTCGCCAGAGGCGGGGCACGCCTGATCCCCTAGAAATTAGAAACGGCAGGTGCCGTGATGCCGCCGACCTCCACCCCCACTCACGCCGCCGCTTCCGTTCCCGCCTCCGCCCCTGTTCCCGCCCGGTGCCAGTCCTTCCTAGCTTTCGATTTCGGCCACAAACGCACCGGCGTGGCCAGCGGCAACCGGCTGTTGAGCGCGGCCACGCCGCAGGCCACAATCCACGCCGCAGGCGATGCGCGTTTCACACAGATCCAGGCGCGCATCCGCGCATGGCAGCCGGATGCGTTGGTGGTGGGTGTGCCGTTGCACCCCGACGGCGCGCCACACGAAAATACGCGCGCGGCACGGCGCTTCGCACGCCAGCTCGAAGGGCGCTTCGGTCTGCCGGTCTTCGAAGTCGATGAACGCTACAGCACCACCGAAGCGCTCGCCAACGGTGCAGATGACCCCGATGCGGCGGCAGCCTGCATCATCCTGGAACAATTCCTCAGGAGCCTATGAATATCCATACCCCCCCTTCCAGCACCGCCGGCACTCTTCCCGATGCCGAGGTGCTCTACGCCAAATTGCGCGATGGCGTGCGCGGACTGCTGCACGCCGATACGCGCCTGGTGGGCATCACGTCCGGCGGCGCGTGGCTGGCGCAGCGGCTGCACCAGGATCTGCAACTGCCCGGCGCGCCCGGCGTGATCTCCTCGGCGATGCACCGCGACGACTTCGCGCAGCGCGGCCTGTCAGCGAGCGCGCAAACCACGCTGCCTTTCGAGGTCGATGGCGTGGACGTGCTGCTGCTCGACGACGTGCTCTACACCGGACGCACCATCCGCGCCGTGCTCAACGAGCTGTTTGACTTTGGCCGTCCCGCGTGCGTGCGGCTGGCGGTGCTGGTGGACCGCGGCGGACGCGAGTTGCCGGTGGCGGCCGATTTCGCCGCCGCCGAGTTCGCCTGGCCTGCAAGCCAGCTGCTGACCTTGGCGCGCGCGCAAGACGGACGCTTTATCTTCGAAGTCGAAGGAGCATGAATGCCGGCACGCCATAACCCGCAACTCAACCGCAACGGCGAACTGATCCACCTGCTGTCCGTCGAAGGGTTGCCGCGCGAAATCCTCGACCACATTCTGGATACCGCCGCCAATTTCACCAGCGTCAGCGACCGCGAAGTCAAGAAAGTGCCGCTGCTGCGCGGCAAGAGCGTCTTCAATCTTTTCTTCGAGAACTCCACGCGCACGCGCACGACTTTCGAGATCGCGGCCAAGCGGCTCTCGGCGGACGTGTTCAATCTGGATATCGCGCGCTCATCAACGACCAAAGGCGAATCGCTGCTGGACACCATCGCCAACCTCAGCGCGATGGCCGCTGACCTGTTCGTCGTGCGCCACAGCGAATCGGGAGCGCCCTTCCTGATCGCACAACACGTCGCGCCGCACGTGCATGTGGTCAATGCGGGCGACGGACGCCACGCGCACCCGACGCAGGGGCTGCTGGACATGTACACCATCCGCCACTACAAAAAGGATTTCCGTCATCTGCGGGTGGCCATCGTCGGCGACGTGCTGCATTCACGCGTGGCGCGCTCCGATATCCACGCGCTCACCACGCTGGGCTGTCCCGAAGTGCGCGTGATCGGCCCCAAGACGCTGGTGCCCGCCGATCTGGCGCCCATGGGCGTGCGTGTCTACCACCACCTCGAAGAAGGCATCCGGGACTGCGACGTCATCATCATGCTGCGCCTGCAAAACGAACGCATGAGCGGCGCGCTGTTACCTTCGTCGCAGGAATTTTTCAAAACCTACGGCCTGACGCCCGAGAAGCTCTGCGCGGCCAAGCCCGATGCGATCGTGATGCATCCGGGGCCCATCAACCGCGGTGTGGAAATCGACTCGACGGTCGCCGACGGCCGCCAGAGCGTGATCCTGCCGCAGGTCACTTTTGGCATTGCGGTGCGCATGGCGGTGATGAGCATCGTGGCGGGAAACGAAGCATGAAACTCCTGATAACCCAGGGCCGCGTCATCGACCCGGCCAACGGATTCGATGCCGTAGCCGACCTTGCGCTGGCCGATGGCGTCGTACTGGCGCGCGGCGCCATTCCCGCCGGCTTCACGCCCGAGCGCACGATCGACGCGCGCGGCTGTCTGGTGCTGCCGGGCTTGGTCGATCTGGCCGCGCGCCTGCGCGAACCGGGCTACGAACATGAAGGCATGCTGGCCAGCGAACTGGCGGCCGCGGTGGCCGGCGGCGTCACGCGGCTGGTGTGCCCGCCCGACACCGATCCGGTGCTCGACGAGCCTGGCCTGGTCGAAATGCTGTGCGACCGCGCACGCAAACAGCAGCGCGCGCGTTTGTCGCCGCTGGGTGCGATCACGCGCGGTCTGGCCGGCGAAGTGCTGACCGAAATGGTGGCGCTCACCGAAGCCGGCTGCATCGGCTTCGGTCAAGCCGATGTACCGCTGACCAACACCCAGGTGATGCAACGCGCGCTGCAATATGCGGCCACCTTCGGCTACACGCTGTGGCTGCATCCGCAAGATCCCGGCTTGGGCAAGGGCGTCGCCGCCAGCGGCGCGCTCGCCATGCGCCTGGGCGTGCCGGGCGTGCCGGTGGCGGCCGAGACGATCGCGATCTTCACCCTCCTGGAGCTGATGCGCTCCAGCGGCGCGCGCGTGCACCTGTGCCGCCTGTCCAGCGCCGCCGGCGTCGCGCTGGTGCGCGCGGCCAAGCGCGAAGGGCTGCCGCTGTCGTGCGACGTCAGCATCAACTCGCTGCACCTGTGCGATGTGGACATCGGCTACTTCGACACCCGTGCCCACCTGTGCCCGCCGCTGCGCCAGTCACGCGACCGCGAGGCGCTCTCCGCGGCGCTGGCCGACGGCACGATTGACGCGCTGGTCTCGGACCACACCCCCGTGGATAACGACGCCAAGATGAAGCCCTTCGCGCAGAGCGAGCCCGGCGCCAGCGGAATCGAGCTGCTGCTGCCGCTCGCGCTGCAATGGGGCCAGACCAGCGGCGCGGGGCTGGGGCGCGCGATCGAGGTGGTCACGGCCGCGCCCGCGCAGTTGCTCGATGGCAACGCCGGCCCGCGCGGTCTGGCGCCCGGGGCGCGCGCGGACATTTGCATCGCCGATCCGGCGCGCGATTGGCTCGTCAATGCCGCCGCGCTGCGCAGTCAGAGCAAGCACACGCCCTTCGCCGGTCAGGTGATGCAAGCGCGCGCGCGCTTGACCTTGGTGGACGGGCGCATCGTGTACGAAGCGCAATGAAATTGTCATCAACCGGGGCTCTACTCGGGCTGAATCGCCCTTGGCGCACCAAGCGACCGGCATCAGGCCATCGGGTGTAACGGCCCCGCATTGCTGCTGCCACACTGGCGCTGGACGGGCGGGCGCCTGCGCGCCCTTGGCCTTTGCTTTGTAGAGGCTTCTTAAAACCTGTTTACGATTTCGGCGTGAGGTGTGCGGGATGCGGATGGGCTGCAAGGGTTGTAACGCCGCAGACTGCCCAAGCCCGCGCCGCACGCCCGCGCCGGGATCGTAAACAGGTTCTTAGACCGGCTACCGTACGATCCCCAACGCCAATTGACGGGTGTTTTATGGAAGGCAATACACCAGAAGCGGCTGGGTAACCCGCGCGTTTTTAGAAATTACGATAAAACTGAAAGGCTGCCGATTGCTGATTTTGTTGAAATTAAATCTTGTTGGGATTAAATCCGGCCGGATAAAAATACGTTCGATGGCGGGATTTAAATAGATTAAATTTTTATATCTTTAAAAACCAAATAACATGAAAAAGCACCCCCTGCGATCCCTGTGGGCCCTCTTTCGCGCGCTGCGCGCCGTGGCGCGGTTTGTGCATGCGCTCGGTCACTCAATACGGGGCTGGTGGATTATCCGCATGCGCTTTTCGCGCTACAGCCAGCCCGTGCGCAACAAAATGGTCCAAGCCTGGGCGGAACGGATGCTCAACATCATGGGGATCAGGCTGGAGGTGCAAGGGACGCCGCCCAACCAAGGCCCCGCCCTCGTCGTTGCTAACCACACGTCATGGCTGGACATCGTCACGCTGCACGCCGCGCGGCATGTGCGCTTCATCTCCAAGGCCGGCGTACGGCACTGGCCGCTGATCAGCACCCTCTCGGACGGCGCGGGTACGCTGTATATTGAGCGCGAACGCCGCAAAGACGCGCTGCGCATGATGCATCACATGGCTGATGCGCTGCGCGCCGGCGATTTGATCGCCGTCTTTCCTGAAGGCGCCATTGGCGACAACGTCACCCTGCAACCCTTCCACGCCAATCTTTTGCAAGCCGCCATTGCCGCCGGCGCCCCCGTTCAACCCGTCGCGCTACGCTTTGCCGACGCCGCCAGCGGCCAAACCAGCTTCGCGCCGAGCTATTTCAAAGCCAGTCTATTGCGCTCATTCTGGCGGACCTTGTGCGCGCCGCCCTTGGTTGCGCACGTGAATTTCGGCACCCCCCAATCGTCCGAAGGACGCACGCGCGGCCTCTGGGCCAATGAGTTGCACGCGCAAGTGCAGGCGCTGCGGCAGCAAACCCATCGCGGAGCGGACAAGTAAAAACTGATGCATCAAACCCGAGTGATTACAATTTACCGTTACGGCAAATAATCTCTATAGCCGGTTTTGAAAAATAGTAAAAACGATGACCAATAATGCCGGAGACGGATTGCAAATCGTGCTCTCGCCGATGCAGCTTTCCGCGATTCTTGAACGCCAAACGATCGACCGGGGAGCCACCCTCTCCAACCGGTTTTGGGGCGCGCTGACCGTGGTGGGCGGCGCCATTGAGCTGGTCGGATCGGCCGCGCTATGGGCCGCGCCCGATCCGACGCTGCTCACCAAAGCCGGCGGCACCGCCCTGGGCTTGCACGGCGCCGACACGCTGTCCACCGGACTCACGCAGTTCTGGACCGGACGCCCGAAAACAACCCTGACCGAACAAGCCGCGGTTGCCGCGGCGCGCAACCTTGGCATTGATCCCACCGTCGCCGTGGCGATCAGCATGGGCGTTGACATCGCGGTGTCCGGCGGCCCGCGCTCAGCCGCGCGCATCGCCCAGGTGCGCCAAGGCATAGCGATGCTGGAGGCCAGTGAGGGCGTGAGAGTCGGTCGAAGCGTGGGTCACACCATTGAAAAACATATCGGAAAGACCGAAGCGGAGTTGCGAAACCGGCTGGTGGGTACGCGGATGGAAGCTGCCTCGACCTTCAACACACTGGATCAGGCGGGCTTGGCTGTTTCCAAGGCACTCAAAGCCAATGAGGCAAGAATCAAGCAATGGGCGCTAACTTCTCATGCAGGTGAGAGGCTGGCAAACCCGCCGCTTATTTATGATGTCGGTGAAATCATTGGTTCGGGCGTTGTTCGGATTACTGGTCAGTTGCAGGACATGACCAAGGTTCAGATCATTCTCAAAAAGACCGGAGATCCCAAACAGATATATTTCATCCTAACCGCCCATCCAATACTGTGAGAGAGCAATGCAAAAACTTGATCCCAATACCTTTCCTCATTTGTACGGCTTGGTTAGCGGCTGGTTCCACCAAGACTGGGAAGATGAGTTTGACGGCCCACTTGATAGTACGCCTAAGGTTATAGCCGCGTTTAAAGCTGTGCTGGAAGATTACCGTAACGTGTATTCAACCGAGGAATGTGCTGCAGTCGTCCGTGATATTGATCTGTTCCTAGCGTTACCGGGAGATAATTTGGACAATGAATTCACAAGCACCTTCAATGCTGGCGGCATGTACCTCCCAGGCTGGGGCATAAGCGCACGCGAATGGCTGCAACGCGCACGTGAATTGTTGTCGTAAGCGAGGTTATCAGCCATGGCGTTGCGCGGGCCACGGGTTCATTACGGGATATGACCAAGATTTAGGTCATTCTCAAAAAGTCCAGAGACCCTAAAAACCAGTTGATGATTGACTATCAACGGCGTCAATGAATGGTCCGTAAATGGCAAATATTTTTGCGCTTTCTGGAAAATGTGAATAATTATCCCTGGGTCGAGGGTTCGACACTATCGACCGATAGGCATTCACGCTGGCAGAGCGCGCGTGAACAGTGGTCTTCATTCGACGCTGCGTCTGCCATGCACAAATGTGCGGAAGCGCTGAACCACCGCAAGCAAATCGGCTAAATTTCAGAAAAATCTTGAATCAGCCGAACATGCCCCAAATCAATCGGACGGCAAACAGCATCAACAGCAACCCCATCAACCGCTCGAACCAATGCCCCATTTTGAGGAATTGTTCTCTGACGCCGCGATGCGTGAAGAAAGTGGCCACCAACACGAACCAGAGGGCATTTACAAAACACATCCATGCGCCATATCCCATTTGGATATAAACCGGCGTTTTGGAGCTGACCACTGTCGTGAAGATGGCCAGGAAGAATAAGGTGGCCTTTGGATTTGTGGCGTTTGTTAAGAACCCGGCCCAAAATAACTTCGGCCAATGCGTGATAGCTTCACTTTTGACGGCCCCATTGATCTCCACAGGGCCGGCTGGTTTTGCTTTGAGAAGGTTGTATGAAAAATAAAGAATATAAGCGCCGCCGACAATTCGTGCGACATTCATTAACATTGGCGACGTATGCATCAACGCGCCAAGACCGAGCACCATATAAATGATGTGCACCGACATGCCCGCACCAATACCCAGGGCGATGTATATGCCCGCTTTTCTGCCCTTCCTGATACTCTGGCTTACCGTGACCGCGAAGTCTGGGCCGGGTACCGTAACGGCTAAAAGGTGAATGGATGCCAGTGCCAGAAACTCTGAAAAATATTGTTTTACCACGCAACCCTCTTTAAGCCCATCGCCCCAATGGCTGATATTGATCCCGTTCTCGCCAGGCAAATAAATGGGGCGGCGCGCTTTTGATTTCTGATGAAATTTTCGCCACTTTATGTTTCCATTAGTATTAAAATTAGAAAATCGCTTTGCATGTAGCTGTATGCGTACAGCTTCGCGGCTCACGTCAGTTTGATCTATTTTATAGGTCAAACCGCTCCGTTTTTTGTAACCCCGCCGCCTTTTCATTTTATTTCCGCACAGTACCATTGCAGCGTTTTGTTCAGCGACTGGGCGGCAGAATAGGCAGGAATTAGAAATTGGCGCCGCTTGCGTCGCTCTTCCTGCACATGGCCAAGCCGGTTCCTGTGGGTTCGATCAACAGCCGTTGATTGCCGGTTTGAGGTCAAAAACCACCCTTTTGGGCATGCGCCACGGCGGTCAGTGATCCGTCGATCCGCCCTCGATGGGCGGGCCGCTTCTCAACAAAATCGAAGCAGGGCGCGCCGGCCGGCCGCCGCGTTGGCACAATCCGCCGATGACCGATGCCCCTGCATTACTGCTCGTTGACGGTTCGAGCTATATCCACCGCGCTTTCCACGCGCTGCCCGATTTGCGCGCCGTGCCCGGCGACATGCACAGTCCGGCAACCGGGGCGATCCGCGGAATCATCAATATGGTGCAGGCGCTGCGCCGCGAAGTGCGCGCGCCTTACGCGGCGTGTGTTTTTGACGCACCGGGCAAGACTTTCCGCAGCGACTGGTATCCCGCGTACAAGGCCAACCGCCCGCCGCTGCCCGACGATTTGCGCAGCCAGATCGCACCGATTCACGAAGTGGTGCGCCTATTGGGCTGGCCGGTGCTGAGTGTGCCGGGGGTCGAGGCCGACGATGTGATCGGCACGCTGGCGCGCCTGGCCCAGGGGCAGGGACTGGACGTGCTCATTTCGAGCGGGGACAAGGACTTGGCCCAATTGGTTGATGCGCACATCACGATCATTGACACCATGAGCGGCAAGCGGCGCGACGTGGCCGGGGTGAACGCCGAGTTCGGCGTGCCGCCCGCGCGCATGATCGATTACCAGACGCTGGTGGGCGATACGGTGGACAACGTGCCCGGCGTGAACAAGGTGGGGCCGAAAACAGCGGCCAAGTGGTTGCAGGAGTATGGCTCGCTGGACGCGCTGATCGCGCGCGCGGACGAAATCAAAGGCGTGGCCGGCGCCAACCTGCGCCAGGCGCTGGATTGGCTTCCGCAGGGCCGCCGGCTGGTGACGATCCGCACCGACTGCGATCTGTCAGCCCATCTGCCGGGCCTGCCGGTGCTCGACGCGCTGCGCTTCGCAGAGGCGCAAAACGAGGCGCTGCACGCGTTCTATGCGCGTTTTGGCTTCAAGAACCTGCTGAAGACGCTGCCCGCCTCCGCCGGCGAAACCGGCCGCATCGACAGCCGCATCAACAGCAGCGCCGCCACCGAGGGCGCGGCCGGCATCCCATCCGCCCCAGGCGGGTTATTCGATCCATCGACGCCCCCTGCCCCTTCCGCCACGGTTGCACCGCAGCCGCTGCGCTACGAAACCGTCATCGACTGGAGCGCTTTCGATCGCTGGCTGGCCAAGATCGAGGCCGCGGATCTGGTCGCAGTCGATACCGAGACCACCTCGCTGGACGCAATGCGCGCGCGCATCGTCGGCCTCTCCCTGAGCGTCGAGCCCGGCGAAGCCGCCTATCTGCCGTTGGCGCACGACGGGCCGGACGCGCCGGCGCAGTTGCCGCTGGAGGAGGTTTTGACGCGCCTGAAGCCCTGGCTGACGAACCCGGCGCGCAAAAAACTCGGCCAGCACATCAAGTACGACCGCCACGTGTTCGCCAATCATGGCATCGAGGTGCAGGGCTACGCGCACGACACCCTGTTGCAAAGCTATGTGCTCGAAGCCCATAAGCCGCATGGTTTGTCCAGCTTGGCGAAACGGCATCTGGGCCGCGATGGCGTGGAATATGAAGCGCTGTGCGGCAAAGGCGTCAAGCAAATTCCGTTCTCGCAAGTCGATGCCGGCAAGGCGGCGCACTACGCCTGCGAAGATGCCGACATGACCTTGGGCGTGCACCGCATCCTCTGGCCCCACATCGAGGCCGATGAGAAATTGCGCTTTATCTATGCGCTGGAAATCGGCAGCAGCGAAACGCTTTACCGCATCGAGCGCAACGGCGTGCTGATTGACGCGGCTGCGCTGGCCATGCAAAGCCACGATCTGGGCGTGCGCATCCTGGCACTCGAACAGCAGGCCTACGCGCTGGCCGATCAGCCGTTCAACCTGGCCAGCCCCAAGCAAATCGGTGAAATTTTCTTTAACAAGCTCGGTCTGCCGGTGGTCAAGAAAACGCCCAGCGGCGCGCCCAGTACCGACGAAGAGGTGCTCGAAAAACTGGCCCAGGACTTTCCGCTGCCGGCCCGAATCCTCGAGCACCGCGGTCTGTCCAAACTCAAAAGCACCTACACCGACAAGCTCGGTCAACTCGCCGATCCGCGCACGGGCCGGGTGCACACGCATTACGCGCAAGCGGTGGCGGTGACCGGGCGCTTGGCCAGCAACGAGCCGAATTTACAGAACATCCCCGTGCGCACCCCCGAGGGCCGGCGCATCCGCGAAGCCTTCATTGCCGCGCCAGGCTGCCTGATCGCCAGCGCCGACTATTCGCAGATTGAGTTGCGCATCATGGCGCACATCAGCGGCGACGAGGCTTTGCTGCGCGCCTTCAGCGAGGGCACCGACGTGCACAGAGCCACCGCCAGCGAGGTCTTCGGCGTCGCGCCCGAGCAGGTCAGCAGCGAGCAGCGGCGCTACGCGAAGGTGATTAACTTCGGGCTGATTTACGGCATGAGCAGCTTTGGTTTGGCCAAGAGCCTGGGCATCGACAACACCGCGGCGCGCAATTACATCGAACGTTACTTCGCGCGCTACCCGGGCGTGAAGGCCTACATGGACGAAACCCGCCTGTCGGCTCAAGCGCGCGGCTACGTCGAAACGGTGTTTGGGCGGCGCTTGTACCTGCCCGAAATCAACTCGCCCAACGGGCCGCGCCGCAGCGCCGCCGAGCGCGCGGCCATCAACGCGCCGATGCAGGGCACGGCGGCCGATCTGATCAAGATGAGCATGATCCAGGTCCAGCAGGCGCTCGAGCGCGAGCACAAACACACACGGATGATCATGCAGGTGCACGATGAATTGGTATTCGAAGCGCCGGAAGACGAAATCGCCTGGGTGCGCGACCAAGTGCCGCGCCTGATGGCGGGGGTGGCGCCACTGAAAGTGCCGCTGGTCGCCGAAATCGGCGTCGGGCCGAATTGGGAGCAAGCGCATTGAACCCCGAAAACCAGGTTGAATCCACATCCCCCTCAAGGGCAAAAATCGAATAAAAGAAAAGTCTGAACACGCCGCAAATCAACGCTTGACAGTATTGCTACGATTTTTTGATTTCCACCGCCCACCATGCTTTTGCTCTTCATCGTCATTGGAACCGCCATCGCCGGCGTCGGCAGCGTCTGGATCGCTGCCGGCTTGTTGCGCCTTGGGATCAAGGGGGGCGATGCAGACTTTGGCGGCGCTCAGTATCTATTGAGTCTGGCCGCTGGGGCGCTGCTGGCGACGGCCTTCATGCATCTGTTGCCTGACGCATTTAACAGCGGGCTTGAGCCCGCGCTGCTGTGCGCGGCGCTGTTGGCCGGGCTGGTGCTGTTCTTCCTGCTGGACAAGGCCGAACTCTGGCATCACGGGCACGAGCATCACCATGCGCATGATCATGAGCATGAGCACGGACCCAATGCGCACCATCACCCCGCGCGGCCGCGCGTTGCGGGCGGCTGGGCGGTGCTCACGGGCGACAGCGTGCACTGCTTTGGCGATGGCGTGCTGATCGCCTCGGCCTTCATCGCGGACTGGCGCATCGGCGTGGTAGCCGCATTGGCCGTGCTCACACACGAGACTCCGCACCATATTGGCGACTTGATCGTGCTGCGTCAGACCTCACCCGATGCGCGTATCGCCCTCATCAAGGTGACCCTTGCGGGGACCTCGACCGCGCTCGGCGGTCTGATCGGCGGATGGGCCGTAGGTCAACTGCATGGGCTGCTTCCGTATTTTCTCGTGCTGGCGGCCAGCAGCTTCATCTACGTCGCGCTGGCCGACCTGATTCCTCAGTTGCAACGCCGCCTGAATGCGCGTCAGACCCTGTTGCAAATCGTCTGGCTGCTGACAGGCATCGTGCTCGTCACGCTGGTGAGCCAACTCGTTGAGAGCGCCGAAAACGGTAGCGCGCACGCCCAAAGCCCGGCGCATGCCGTCCACGCCGGCGCGCACTGACCGCATTTTCAGATCAAGCCCGGACGCGATGAGGTTGCGCAAGCCGTGCCGTGCCGTGCCGTGCTGTGCTGTGCTGTGCTGTGCTGTGGCACGGCACGCGAAGCCAGCCAAGTCATCGTTTATATGAGCGTGAAATAAAGGCGGAAGATCGTCAACGGCAATCGAGATAATAGTTATTTGCTATTTGATTGTTTGTATTTAACTACATAAACTATCAAATTCCACCACCGCCCTGCCCGCAAAGGCAGGGCAACTCCCCACTTTGTCACCCCCCTTTTGAGAGGAAAAATCCATGTCCCTGATCAATACCGAAGTCGTCCCTTTTCAAGCCACGGCGTTCCACAACGGCAAGTTCGTGCCGGTCAGCAATGAGAATTTCAAAGGCAAATGGTCCGTCGTCGTGTTCTATCCGGCCGACTTCACCTTCGTCTGTCCGACCGAGCTGGGTGACTTGGCCGATCACTACGCTGAATTCCAGAAGATGAACGTCGAGGTGTACAGCGTGTCTACCGATACGCACTTCACGCACAAAGCTTGGCATGACTCGTCGGAGACCATCGCCAAGGTGAACTACCCGATGGTTGGCGACCCCAGCGGCCAGCTCGCGCGCGCGTTCCAGGTGCTGATCGAAGAAGGCGGCGATGCCGGCCTGGCCTACCGCGGTACTTTCGTGATCAATCCGGAAGGCAAGATCAAGATCATGGAGGTGCATGACAACAGCGTGGGCCGTGACGCCACCGAACTGATGCGCAAAATCAAGGCAGCGCAATACGTCGCCGCGCACCCTGGCGAAGTGTGCCCAGCCAAGTGGCAGGAAGGCGCAAAGACGCTCAAGCCTTCGTTTGACTTGGTCGGGAAAATTTGATTCCCCGGGTCTTTTGACTGCGTTTCGCTGGGTGTGATTCGACACTGCCCTTAGAACCCTGTTTACGATCTCAAAGGGCTCACGCAGAGGCCTTTGAGATCGTAAACAGGTTCTTAGGGAAGGCGACACCAACGGCCCGGGTGTGCACGCTCCCGGGCCATTTGTTTTCCTGCATCACAATCGAAAGGAGTCCCCGCCATGCTCGACGACGCTGCCAAGGCCCAATTGGCGAGTTATCTCGAACGCATTTCGCAGCCGGTTGAAATAGTTGCCTCGCTCGACGCCAGCCCGGCTTCGGGCCAGTTGCAAGAGCTGCTCAAAGACATCGCCGATGTCTGCCCGCTGGTGAAGGTTCGTGCCGCGCGTGAGGACGACCCAAGCAGCCGGCGCAAGCCCTCGTTTCGCGTCAGCCGCCCTGGCGCAGAGACGGGCCCGTGCTTTGCGGGGCTGCCGATGGGCCACGAATTCAGTTCGCTGGTGCTGGCCCTGCTGCAAACCGGCGGCTATCCGCCCAAGGTCGCGCCCGAAGTGCTGCAACAGATTCACGCGCTCGAGGGCGATTTTGATTTCGAGGTCTATGTCTCGCTCGATTGCCACAACTGCCCGGATGTGGTGCAGGCCCTGAATCTGATGGCGATCCAGAACCCGCGCGTCAAGATGACGATGATCGACGGCGCGCTGTTCCAGGATGAAGTCAATGCACGTGAGGTGATGTCGGTACCCACGGTCTTTCTCAATGGCGCCCCGTTCGGCCAGGGCCGCATGACGCTGGAAGAAGTTCTCGCCAAAATTGACAAAAGCGGCGTCGCGCGCGAAACACGCAAGATCGACGAGAAGCCGCCTTTCGACGTACTCATCATCGGGGGGGGCCCGGCAGGGGCGGCGGCGGCGGTCTATGCCGCGCGCAAGGGCATCCGCACGGGCGTGGTCGCGCAGCGGTTCGGCGGCCAGGTGCTCGATACGCTGGACATCGAGAACTTCATTTCGGTCCAGCGGACCCAGGGACCCGAATTTGCGCGCGCGCTTGAAGAACATGTGCGCGCCTACGACGTCGACATCATGGACTTGCAAAACGTCAAGGCCCTTGTCCCTGCGCCCGCCTCGGGCAATGGGCTGATCGAGGTGCAGCTCGAAAGCGGCGCTTCGTTACGCACCAAGGCCGCCATCGTGGCCACCGGCGCGCGCTGGCGCAATGTGAACGTCCCCGGCGAGCAGGCGTACCGCACCAAGGGCGTGGCCTACTGCCCGCATTGCGATGGCCCGCTGTTCAAGGGCAAGCACGTTGCGGTGATTGGCGGGGGTAACTCCGGCGTCGAGGCCGCGATCGACCTGGCCGGCGTCGTCGCACATGTGACGCTGATCGAATTTGATCCCCAGTTGCGTGCCGATGCCGTGCTGCAACGCAAGCTGCGCAGCCTGTCCAATGTGGTCATCGTGACGCATGCGCAGACCAGCGAAATCACCGGAGATCAAGGCAAAGTCAACGGTCTGACCTACAAAGATCGTGCCAGCGGTGAAGTCACGCATATCGCGCTGGCCGGTGTATTCGTGCAGATCGGCCTGGTGCCGAATACCGATTGGCTCAAAGGCACGGTTGAGTTGACCCGAACGGGCGAAATCGTCGTTGATGCCAAAGGCCAGACCTCTGTGCCGGGGATATTTGCGGGCGGTGACGTGACGACCTCGCCATACAAGCAAATCATCATTGCTGCCGGCGATGGCGCGAAAGCCGCCTTAGGCGCCTTCGATTACCTGGTGCGCACCTCTGCGCCGGCTTGATTTGGAGGGCAGCCTACCGCCTATAGTGCAGGCGCGCTCAAGTTCAAGTGAAATAGGCCATAGGATGCACGGGGAACCCGCGCATCACGATCGGGCAGCCATGCGCGCCTTGCATGGCGTGTGACTGCTTTTTTCAGGCGTTGGTGTTCGCTTCGTTCACGCTACAGGAGACATTGCACGATGACGCAACAGGAACAGCACGCCTTCGACCAAGCGATCGCGCTCATCCCCACGGGCCAGGAAGCGGGGCGCTACCGGGGCGCGACCCGCCGAGACTACTGGAACATGGTGGGCCCTTTTGGCGGCATCACAGCGGCCATCATGGCGCAAGCGGTGCTGTGCCACCCGCAACGGCTGGGCCTGCCGATCGCCATCACCGTCAACTACGCCGCGGCCATCAGCGCCGGGCCTTTCGAGGTGCATGCCACCCCCGTGCGCACCAATCGTTCATCCCAGCACTGGAGCGTACAAATGACCCAGAACGATGCACAAGGCACGGCGCAAATCAACACCACGGCGACGCTGGTCACGGCCCTGCGGCGCCCGACTTGGAGTGAAAGCGATGTGCCCATGCCCGCAGTACCGCGCCCCGAGACACTGCGCACGATGCCGATTGGCCCCGCTGGAGTCGATTGGCTCCAGCGTTGCGAGATGCGCCCGGTCAGCGGCTTCATCCCCAAGGTTTGGGACGGCAGCGGTACCCACAGCGAAACCCTCCTCTGGCTGCGCGACGCCATGTTGCGTCCGCTCGATTTCCCCTTGCTGACGGCGATGAGCGATATGTTCTATCCCCGCGTGTGGTTGCGCCGCGCCAAGAACGTTCCCGCCGGCACGGTTTCGATCACCACCTACTTCCACGTCGACGCCGAAGGGCTGGCCCAAATCGGCCCAGGCTACCTGCTGGGCCGCGCGCAAGGGCAGCGTTTTTACAACGGTTTTTTCGACCAGACCGCACAATTGTGGTCTGAAGGCGGCCAACTGCTGGCCACCAGCAATCAGATGGTCTATTTCAAAGCGTAGCGCGGCATGCGCTCCAGGGTGCGCCTGGCCGACACAAAAGCCGCCTGGGCTGTGGGCGCAGACGATGCCACCGGTGGCGCGATCGCTGCGCATCGAGACCGAATTCGTCGGCAGCTATTTGCCCCGCGCGCTACGCGCCCGCAGTGCAAAATTTTTGACGAGAATGCCGCAATGGCCGCCCCAATGCCCTTGATGACACTGACAATGCGCAATGTGACATTCTTCTTCGACCTCGGCCGTCCCGCCGCTGATCTGGCCGACACACCCAGCGGCCTGCCCTTTGCGCATAAAAATCTCTGCAATTCCTACCATCCCAGTGATGGCCTTTTCCTTCTCTGTTTACAACACAAAGCCAGACGACATGAGTGACATTCTCGTGCACACCGAAGCCGGTGTGATGACCCTGACCTTCAACCGTCCAGACAAGAAAAATTCCATCACCGGCGCCATGTACGCCCGGCTTGCCGACGCGCTCGAACAGGCCGCACAAGATGCGGCTGTACGCGTGGTTGTCATCCAGGGCCAGGACACCGTTTTCAGCGCCGGCAACGACATTGGCGATTTCTTGAACCCGCTGCCCTCGGGTGCAAAAAAAGGCCGGCTCAGAAACCGCTTGATGCGCGCATTGAAACGCATTCCTGCGCCGGTCATCACCGCGCTGCGTGGCCCCGCAGCACGTATCGGCACCACTTTTCTGCTCAGGGACGCGCCCATTTACCGCTTCATGCGCGCACTCAGGGACTTCCCCAAGCCGGTGCTCGCTGCCGTGTGCGGCGCGGCGGTCGGCATCGGCACCACCTTGCTGCTGCACTGCGATCTGGTCTATGCGGGCGAGAACGCCGTTTTTTCCATGCCCTTCGTCAATCTCGGCCTGTGCCCAGAATTCGCATCCAGCCTGCTGTTGCCGCAAATGTTGGGCGCGCATCGCGCGGCCGAAGTCCTGCTGCTGGGCGAGCCCTTCATGGCCCAAACCGCGCTCGAAGTCGGCTTGGCCAACCGCGTGCTGCCCATCACCGAAGTCAACGCCTACGCCCAGGCGCAAGCGCTCAAACTTGCCGCCAAACCCTTGTCAGCGCTGATCGAAACCAAACGGCTGCTGCGCAAGAACCAGCAACAGGCGGTATCTGGGCGCATGACGGAAGAAATCCAATCCTTCGCCCGCTTGCTCCTGTCCCCCGCCGCCCGCGAAGCATTCACGGCCTTCATGGAAAAACGCAAGCCGGATTTCAGCAAGTATTGAACCTGGGAAAACCGCAGTTGAGCGCTTGCCTGACTCCCTCCCCCGCTGGGGTGGGGTGGAGGCCGCGCGCCGTTGGGCACGGGCGCTGTTGGGCATGGGCGCTGTCTGTATTTCCAAGCGCCGCAAGCCCCCATCCCTGCCTTCCCCCAAAGGGGGAAGGAGAAAAGCCAGCGCGCCAATTCTGTTCTTGCTGTTTTGAACGAGAAATCGAATGACTTACCGCGGGATGTCAAGCGCATTCGTCAAGTCGCCCATCGCTGGCGCGCCGTTGCGCTTGAGTGCAGCGTCGCGGGCGGCCAGACCGGGCAACGCCGAGAGCGAGAAGCGGCGTGTGATCAAACGCAAGATCGAGGTCGTGTCGTATGGCGTGTGATCGACGTAGCCTTTTTTCGCGAAGGGCGAAATGATCAGCGCCGGAATGCGCGAGCCTGGCCCCCAGCGGTCGCCTTGGGGCGGCGCCATGTGATCCCAGAAGCCGCCGTTCTCGTCGTAAGTGACGATCACGACCATATGGCCCCACTGCGGGCTTTTTTCCAGGTGCGTGATCACATCGGCGATGTGCTGATCCCCTGAATCCACGTCGGTATAGCCCGGGTGTTGGCTGAGGTTGCCTTGGGGCTTGTAGAACGCAACTTGCGGCAGCGTGCCGGTATCGATGGCCTTGATGAATTCCGAGCCGTCCATGCCGCCGTCGCGCAGATGTTTCGCGCGCGCGTGCGTGCCAGGCGCATAGTTCGCAAAGTAGTTGAACGGCTGGTGGTGCGGCTGGAAGTTGGGCCGGCTCATCTTGGCGCCGTAGATCGTGCCTCCGGTATGCGTGTGCGCCGCAGCAAGCGCCGCATCCCAAGCGCCGCTGTACCAAGCCCACGATACGCCCGCTTTCGAGAGCAGCTCACCGATGGTCGGCTGCGTTTGCGGCGGCAGCGTCGTCGCCTTGGAAGGATCGGCATAGCGCGTGTCACCGCCCGGCGCGGGTCGGTTGCCGCTGGGCTGATAGGGGGGCTGCATCGTGTTGACGGCATAAAAATCGGGCGTGAGCGTGCCCGAGTTCACGTACTTCGGCGGCCCGGCAAGCGCCGAGACGGGCGAGTTCGGGGCCAGCGTGAGCGACACGCCGCCCGCATCAACGGCCGAAATCGAACCGGAAGCGGGGCTTTGGTCGGCGTGGGGGTAGTACGGCACGCAGGCGCAGATCAGCCAGATGTGATTCAGAAACGATCCGCCGAAAGCGCCCATGAAAAAATGGTCCGCAAGCGTGTACTGCTGCGCGATTTTCCAGAGCGGGAGTGTGCTGGCGTTGGGCCTGTAGTGGCCCATCACGAGGCCGCCCGAATCGGCATACGCGGCGAACATGTCGTTCTTGCCGCCATGAATCTGCACCTGGTTTTCGTAGAAACGGTGATACAGATCGCGCGTTGCAACCGACATCGGCACGTTAAAGCCGTTTGGATCGTCAATGGCAAAGGGGCTGTTGGGCAGATTCGCCGTCATTGTCTCGGTCACTGCCGGTGTGATGCCCCTCTGCGTGAGTCCATTCCAGATCTTCGGCAGCGTCGGCAGCACCGACCCATCACGGTCAAGCTGCCGTGCGTGGGCAGCGCTCACGTCCTGCAAGCCGTCTGCCCCTGGAAAGTAGCCGTACAGGTTGTCAAAACTGCGGTTTTCCGCATAAATCACAACAATGTTATTGATCGGCGAAAGATCGGACTGCGCCTGCAGGGCGTTGCAAGCCATAGGAAGGGCGAGCATTGCAACTAGCGCTAATAGCCTCGCATGGATCGATTTTTTATTCATAGTTTCCGCTCTCGTGTTGGCGTCTTGGCCAATGAAAAAGAAGGCCTCGGGTATCTCGGCTATTGGGACCAGCGCAGTGTCCCAGTAAACTTTGACAGAAAGATGACAGCGGGATTCACGCGTATGTGCGCGCAGGGTATGTGCGCGTATGTGTTGTGAGTGGCGTGCCAAGCAAGACGTAAACCGATCGCCGGCACCCCCCGGTTGGTTGACGGGAGATCACGGAAAATCTCGACACACCATGCTATCCGTGTACTATTACACCTTATCGCAGCCTCGGTGCCAGGGGCTTCATGGCTTTTTAAAGCCTCACTCGTTTTCGTTATTGCATGCACAAATCCTTGTCCACGCTTTACCCTTCTTCGCTGGCGCTGACTCGCCGCAGCCTGATCACTGGCGTGGCCTGCGCTTCAGCTTTATCAACCCTCCCGGCGCTGGCGCAGTTTCGTGTTGAGGTCACCGGCGTTGGGCTCACGCAATTGCCCATCGCCATCGCGCCATTTCATGGTGAAAACCTTTCACCGCAAAAAATAGCGGCTATTGTGCAGGCCGATTTGGAACGCAGCGGACAATTCCGCGGTGTCGATGCCTCCGGCCAGGATCTGGACGAAAACTCCCGTCCCGACATGAACATGTGGCACGACCGCACGGCCGATTCGCTGGTGGTCGGCAGCGTCACCCGTCGCGGCGATGGCCGTTACGACGTGCGCTTTCGTCTTTGGGATGTGGTGCGCAGCCAAGACCTGGGGGGGCGCAGCTACACCGTATCGCAGGAGGATCTGCGCCTGGCCGCGCACCGCATCGCCGACTATGTTTACGAAAAACTCACCGGCGAAAAGGGGGTTTTTGCGACTCGCATTACTTACGTAACCAAGTCTGGCAGTTCTTACCAATTATGGGTGGCCGATGCCGACGGCGCAGACCCCAAAGCAGCGCTTAAAAGTTCAGAGCCGATCATTTCCCCGGCTTGGTCGTCCAACGGTTCACAGTTGGCGTACGTATCTTTCGAGTCGCGTAAACCCGTGGTTTACGTCCAAACCATACATACCGGTCAACGCCGGCTGCTGGCTAACTTCAAGGGCAACAACAGTGCGCCTGCGTGGGCGCCCAATGGGGGTTCGCTGGTCATTTCTCTGAGCCGCGACGGCGCTTCGCAGCTTTACAACATCTCCGCCGCCGGGGGGGCGCCGCGCCGTCTCACGCAAAGCCCAAGTATCGACACGGAGCCGGTGTTTTCTGCGGACGGCAGTGCGATTTACTTTACCAGTGACCGGGGGGGGTCCCCGCAGATCTACAAGATGGGGGCGGGCGGCGGCTCCGCCCAGCGCATCACCTTCAGCGGGGAATATAGCGTCTCGCCAGCAATCAGCCCCGATGGACGCTGGTTGGCCTACATCTCGCGTAGCGGTGGGGCGTTCAAGCTCCAAGTGATGGATTTAGCCTCCGGCAGCGTCCGCTCGATTACGGATACCACAGCGGATGAAAAACCGAGTTTCGCAGCCAACAGCAAGCTGATTTTGTATGTAACCCGGCAAAGTGGCCGCGGCGTCTTGATGGTGACCACGCTCGATGGAACGATCAAGACCCCGCTGGCCGCACGAGGAGGCGACATCCGAGAGCCTGACTGGGGCCCGTTCTTGCACCAGCAATGATGGATCCAAGAAACGAATGGATTGTTCGGGTACACTTTTCCAGGCAGGGCTGCAAAGAGAGCGCAATGCTTGTTCATCGGTCTGGTACCATGAACGGGCGCTACAACGCGGAGGCCGCCTACAAAGGCATTTACCCTTCGAGTTGGGCGGGAATCGAGCGAGTCGGCACCTACGTCGTTTGCATGAGCGAACAACGCGGGGGTGGCTGTCGGCTCATTCTGATTGCGGCTTAATGCAAGTGTTTTGTAAACATAAATAGGTTCTAACCCTTACTTTTATCAGGAGCTTTCACATGTACAAGCGCATTCTTTATTCCTTGGCCCTCGTTGCCTTTGTTGCCGGTTGCTCGTCCAGCCCCGATCTTGCCAAAACCGACAGTGGCACGAGTACGGCCACCGATACTGGTGCGGCAACCAACGTCACTCCCGTCGCGGCTGACAACAGCTCAGAAAACGCCGCCGGTCCGGCCGGGGTCGAGCGTACGGTGTATTTCGATTTCAACAGGTACGATGTAAAGCCGGAATACCAATCGCTGATTGATTCGCATGGCAAATTCCTCAAAACCAATGCGCGGCGTCACATCCGCATTGAAGGCAATACCGATGAGCGTGGCAGCGCTGAATACAACCTCGCGTTGGGCCAGAGACGCTCGGATGCCGTGCGCCGGGGGCTGAGCCTTCTCGGGGTAAGCGACAGCCAGGTGGAAGCCGTCAGTTACGGTAAGGAACGGCCCGCTGTCGAAGGTACGGGAGAGGCTGTTTGGGCGAAGAACCGTCGCGCTGACATCGTTTATCTGCCGTGAGCCGCGCCACCCTGAATCCTCAACGGATCGGGCGTGCGGCGCTTGCTGTAATTTTGTTGGGCGCGACGCTGGTCGCGCATGCGGGCCTGTTCAATGACGACGAGGCCCGCCGCGCAATCCTTGATTTGCGTCAGCGTGCTGAGACTGATCGCCAGCACGCATCCGACGATGTCAATCAAGTGCGTCGCAGTGTGCTGGATCTGCAAAACCAGATCCAGTCCCTGAACGACCAGATCGCCCAACTCACCGGCCAAAACGAGGAACTGAGGAAGACGGTGTCTGATCTGCAGAAAAAGGCGGACGACACGGCTGCTCTCGTCAAACAAAATGCACCGGCCCCGGTGACGGTTGATGGTCGGAAGTTCAATGCCACCTCGCAGGAGACGACCGACTTCAAGGCCGCACTGGACGCTTTCCGCTCGGGCCAGTACCAACAGGCACAAACGGCTTTTGCGAGCTTCATTAAACGCAGCCCGCAAAGCGGCTATATCCCTTCGGCACTGTTCTGGCTGGGTAACGCACAGTTTGCCACCAGCAACTATAAGGAGGCGGTTACTAATTTCCGCACCATGCTCTCGATGGCATCCGATGACGCGAACGCGCCTCAGGCTGTACTCTCGATTGCCAACTGCCAAATCCAGCTGAAAGACACCAGTGGCGCGCGCCGTACGCTGGAACAATTGATCAAGGCCTATCCACAGTCAGAAGCCGCCCAGGCTGGACGCGACCGGCTGAACAATTTGAAATAGCCGCTGGAGTATGTCCGCCGTCAGTGCGACAGTGCCTGCCGATGCCGGTTCCGCGCGCCGGTTCTCGGGGCTGCAACGTCTCTTCGGTACCAGCGGCGCTGCGGCCATTCGCGCGGCGCATGCGGTGGTGGTTGGCGTCGGCGGCGTTGGTTCGTGGGCGGCTGAGACGCTCGCGCGCAGCGGGGTCGCTCGCCTGACATTGATTGATCTGGACCACGTGGCGGAGTCCAATATCAACCGTCAGGTTCAGGCGCTTGAATCGACCGTAGGTCAAGCCAAGGTGCTGGCCATGCGCGAACGTATCGCGCAGATCAACCCCGAATGCCGCGTCTTGCCGATCGACGAATTCGTTGAACCCGGCAATTGGCTCGATTTATTGACCCAGGCGCGGCAGAGCCTGGGTGAGGTCGATGCCGTCATCGACTGTTGCGATCAGCCGCGCGCCAAGCTGATCATGGCCGCATGGGCGCGTACGAGCCAGGCGCTGTTCATTACTGCGGGCGCCGCCGGAGGCAAGCGGCTGGCGCATCGCGTGGAAATCGACGATCTGGCCCACGTCACGCACGACCCTTTACTGGCCCAGCTTCGCCAACGCTTGCGTAAAGAGTATCACGCGCCGCGCGAAGGTCGAAGGATCGGCATCACCTGCGCCTTCAGCCGCGAAAGTGTTGCCGCGCCCGATCCTTCCTGCCTCCTTGAACGCGAAAGCCAAAGCGTGAGCGATGGTACGCTCAATTGCCACGGTTATGGATCTATGGTCGCTGTCACGGCCACCTTCGGGCAATGCGCGGCGGGCTGGATCATCGATCAGCTGGCCATGCGCGCCCGCTTATGACGGTGCGCTTTGGCGCACACACCCGTCATGCCGCTTCCACGGGAAACCGTGCACCCACAGGAAATAGGAAACGCAGCGCCCGGTAAGCCATTTCCAAACCATGCAAAACGGCAGCACCGCATGATGCGGCACCGCGGGGTGGTGCCGCGTCAGACCAAATCGAGCCGCTGCAATTCTTTTTTCATGTAGGCATAGAACAGCGGCGCGGCCACCAGACCGCCGGGGCCAAAAATGGCTTCGGCCACGAACATCGCGGTCAGCAGTTCCCACATCGTCACACGGGTGCGCTGGCCGACGATCTTGGCATTGATGACGTATTCAACCTTGTGGATCAGAATCAGAAACAGCAGACAGGCCACGCCGGTTAGCGGCGAAACCGACAACGCCACCAGCGTCATCACCGTGTTGCACAGCAGATTGCCGACGATCGGCACCAGTCCGGCCAGAAAAGTCAACATGATGAGCGCCGGGGTGTAAGGCAGGCGCGCCTGCCACAACGGCAGCACCACCAGCAAAAAAATGGCGGTCAGCAAGGTATTGAGCGCGGCGATCCAGAATTGCGCCGCGATGATCTGCCGGAACGCTTCGCCAAACAGCATGATGCGTGTATGCAGCGATTGCACCAGCGGCCGTGGCGATTTCAGCCGGGGTCTGCAAGCCACCAGCGCCCCGATGATCAGGCCCACATAGGCATGGATCAGCGCGTTGATCCACAAGCGCCCGGTGTGCGCCAAGGTGCCTGCCTGTGTGCTGAAGAAGTGCGCCAGCAGGCGCTGCAAGTCCGCCGCCCCATCCGGTAAATACGCGCCAATGGAGGCCGGCAGCTTCTGGCGCAGCTCGAGTACCGTGTGCGCCGTGTAGTCCAGCAGTTCACGGTACTGGGCGGGCGCGTGCAGCATGACTTCGCGCGATTGCGTGAGCGCGCCGGTCAAAATCAGCAGGGGCGCGAGAATGACGATGGCCGCAGCCAGCGCGCTCATCCAACGGCCCCCCAGAACGCGGGCAAGACCGGAACACTGTGCCGGTTGAGACGGCTTAGGCCGCAGACGCGCCGCCAGAGCGTCGAACGCGATCGAGAGCCTGCGCGTCAGCAGAAAGCCCACACACACGCACAGCAGGCCGGCCAGCAGATGCACCAGCATCACCAGCAGCAGTCCGCCGGCGATCAGCAAATAACTGGCTATATCGACCGGCTGCACACGCGGCGGCGCGGCGGGAGGGAGGGAGCTGGACATAGTAATGATGCGACGGGCACGAACGGCAGAAGGGGGCGGACTGCAGGCAGTTTCCGTGAACGTGGATCAAACCACAGTGACTGCCGCCGCCTGAGCGCGTTCGGTGATTGCGCCGATTTCATAAACCGTCTCGCCGGCCTCACGCAAAGTTGCGGCGCAAGCGGCGGCGTGTGCGGGCTCGATGACGAGCACCATGCCGATCCCATTGTTGAAAGTGCGGTTCATCTCGAAGTCGGAAATCCCCGCCACGCGCTGTAACCATGCATACAACTGGCTGCGCGGCCAACTGCCCGCACGCAGGCGCGCCGCGCAATCAGCGGGCAGCACGCGCGGAATATTCTCCAGCAAGCCGCCGCCGGTAATGTGCGCCAGCGCCTTCACGGGATGCTGGGCCAACGCGGCGAGAACGGGTTTGACATACAGCCGTGTGGGCGCCATCACCGCATCGCGGAAAAGCTGGCCATCCAAGCGTGCGGGCAGCTCTGTGCCGGCGCGCTCGATCACCTTGCGCACCAGGCTGAAGCCATTCGAATGCACGCCGTTGGAAGCCAGGCCCAGCACCACATCGCCCGGGCACACGTTGCGGCCATCGAGAATTTTTGATTTTTCGACAACGCCGACCGCGAAGCCCGCCAAGTCATACTCGCCGGGCGGGTACATGCCAGGCATCTCGGCCGTCTCGCCGCCGATCAGCGCACAACCGCTGTGTTCGCAGCCGCGCGCGATACCGGCGACCACGCGCTCGGCGGTATCGACATCGAGTTTGCCGCAGGCGAAGTAATCCAGAAAAAACAGCGGCTCGGCGCCCTGCACCAGCACGTCGTTGACGCTCATGCCGACCAGATCAATGCCGACCGTGTCGTGCATCCCCCACTCGAAAGCCAGCTTGAGTTTGGTGCCCACGCCGTCGGTGCCGGAAACCAGCACCGGCTCCTTGTAGCGCCGCGGCACCTCGAACAATGCGCCAAAACCGCCAATACTCGCAAGCACGCCCTCGCGCAGGGTTTTGCGGGCCAACGGCTTGATGCGTTCGACCAAGGCGTCGCCTGCGTCGATATCAACGCCAGCGTCCTTGTAACTGATGGGGGCAGAGGATGTCATCGTATGTCTATCTATCTGTGTATGCTTGCGATGGGATCGAAAGCGTAGGCTTGGATTGGGGCAGGAGAGCCCGGTCAAACCAGGCTATTAAGGTTGGGGTTGGGGTAAGGGCAATTCAAGCCGCGGCAAATTAGCAATGGATTAGATGCAGCGCCCACTTTGCAGTCATGACCCCGACTCGATAAAATTAACAGATTTTAAGTGTCGGCTGCCAAGAAAAGTACCGCCGCCGCCTATTTCCCCCTCCACCCTCCATGAAGCAACTCGCGCTCGACATCGGCCTGGCCACGGGCCCGACGTTCGACAGCTTTTGCGCAGGCCCCAATGCAGCCGCGCTGAGTTATTTGCGTCTGTGGGCCAGCGCGGTGCATACACGGGTTGCGCAGTCGCCTGCGCCGGCTTACGCCTACCTTTGGGGTGAAACCGGCAGCGGCAAAACCCATCTGCTCCAGGCCGTGTACGGCGCGCTGCGTCAACAGGGCGCGCGCATCGGCTGGCTGCATCCGGACGTGTGCACACCGCCCGCATTCGACGAAGGCTGGACGGCCGTATTGATGGACGACATGGAGCGCTTCAGCGCCCTCCAGCAACACGCCGCCTTTAACTGGTTCGTCAACGCGCAAAGCCTGCAACGCAGTGTCATTGCCGCGGGGGCGCTGCCTCCTGCGGATTTGCCGCTGCGCGAAGATTTGCGCAGCCGCATGGGCTGGGGCGATGTGTTTCATTTGCAGCCCTTGAGCGAAAGCGAGCGTCGCGCCGTGCTGCACCAGGCTTCCAGCGCGCGCGGCATCGTCTTGAGCAATGAAGTGATTGATTACATGCTGCGCCGCTTCAGCCGTGATCTGGGCAGCCTGATGGCGCTGCTCGATCAACTCGACGACTATGCCCTGCGCACGCAACGCACGATCACGATTCCGCTGATTCACGCGATGCTTGGCGAACTTCAAAATGACTGAATTCCATCCGTCCATCCGGCGAATACGCGCGGAAAATGATTGCGGCAAATAGCCCGCTTGCGAATTTCTAAAACTCAATGATCAAAAAAATTCTGGATAGATTGCTCGGTAAATCCTCCTCCGCGCGCGGCGGTAAGACCCGCTTCGGTCAGCGTCAGGAAGTGCCTGCCAGCATGCATCACATCGACCCCGAGCTGGTTGACGAGCATGCCAAGAGCGTGGTGCAGACCTTGCAAAAAGCCGGCTACGAAGCTTACGTGGTCGGCGGTGCCGTGCGCGATTTGCTGCTGGGCTTGCGCCCCAAGGACTTCGATGTCGCCACCAACGCCACGCCAGAGCAGGTCAAGCGGCTGTTTCGCCGCGCTTTCATCATCGGGCGGCGCTTTCGCATCGTGCACGTGGTGTTCGGGCGTGGGCGCGAGAACGAGGTGATCGAAGTCTCGACCTTCCGCGCCTACCTCGACAGCGCCGATGCCGAGCAGGTCAGTGGCAACGAACGCACCAGCAAGACCGAGCTGGCCGCGCTCAAACACGCGGTCGATGCCAGCGGACGCGTGCTGCGCGATAACGTCTGGGGTCCGCAGGAAGAGGACGCCGCGCGGCGCGATTTCACGATCAACGCGATGTATTACGACCCCGCCAGCCAGATCGTGGTGGATTACCACAACGGCATCCGTGATGCGCAAAAGCGCGTGCTGCGCATGATCGGTGACCCCGCCACGCGCTACCGCGAAGACCCGGTGCGCGTGCTGCGCGCCATCCGCTTCGCGGCCAAGCTGGCCGAGCGCGGCTTCAAATTCGACGCCAAAACCGCTGCGCCGCTGGCGGCCTCAGTCAAGCGGCTGGCTGACATTCCGCAAAGCCGTCTGTTCGATGAGATGCTCAAGCTGCTGCAAACCGGACACGCCATGGCTTCCGTGGTGCAGTTGCGCACGCTGGGCCTGGCGCGCGGCATCTATCCGCTGCTCGATCTGGCGGTCCAGCGCGCCGACGATGCGCTGGTTCATGCCGCGCTGCAAGACACCGATCGCCGCGTCGCCGAAGGCAAGGCCGTTGCGCCAAGCTTTCTGCTGGCCTGCGTACTGTGGAGCGATGTGCGCACGGGCTGGACGCAGCAGATGAACCCGCGCCAGGACGGCCAGCGCCGGCCGCCGCCGATCCCAGCGCTGAGCACAGCGATCGACGAAGTGTTCGACGCCCGCATCGGTGATGTTTCAGGGCGCGGCAAGCTCGGTGCCGACATGCGCGAAATCTGGATGATGCAGCCGCGCTTTGATAAGCGCAGCGGCAAGACGCCCTACGGCCTGGCCGGCCAGCTGCGCTTTCGCGCCGGCCTGGATTTTTTGCGTTTGCGCGCCGGCGTGGGCGAGGTCAACCCAGAGCTCGTGCAATGGTGGGAAGACTTCAGCGCGGCCGAGGGCGCGGGCGATCACGCGCGCAGTCAGGATTTGCTCGACCAGGTCCGTATCGAACAGCAAAAGAGCAAGGATACGAACAAGACTCGGACGCGCGCGCGCCCGCAGCAACAGCAGCAGGAAATGCCGCCGCCTCGAAGCTCCGGTGCCGATGCCGATGCCGATGGGGACACGGCGGCAAGCATCAGAAACCATGATCCGGCCGGCGAAACGGGCACCGCGGCCGCCAGTGCCAGTGAGCGGACACCGCGCAAGCGCCGCCGCCGCAAGCCACGCGCGAATACAACCAGCGCAGGCGCTGATGCGGCTGGCGGCGGCGCAGAAGACGGATCGTCCTAAAAACGGCGCCCGCATGTGATCCTCACGAAAGCCGTTATCGATGTTGACTGCAACTGTTTCGATCGCCCTCGCCTCCGGCGAGCCAACGCTACGCGCGCGCCAGCACTGCGCTTGGGGCGCGTCCAGCCGGTGATCGTAAACAGGTTCTTAGGATCCTCCGCGCGGTGAATACATGGCCAGCGCATCGTGCGTGCACCGCCTACGTTGGACTGGGCGCCAATTTGGGCGATGCACGCGCTGCCGTGTTGCGCGCACTGCAAGCGTTGGCGGGGTTGCCGCGCACGCAGTTGATCGCGTATTCCTCGCTCTATCGCAGCGCGCCGGTTGAGGCCACGGGGCCTGATTTCATCAACGCGGTAGCCGAATTGCGCACCGGGCTCGACGCCCATGCGCTGCTGGCGCAACTGCAACACATCGAGCGCGAAGCGGGCCGCCAGCGCCCTTATCGCAACGCGCCGCGTACGCTCGACCTCGATCTTCTGTTGTACGGTCATGAACGCATCGCCACGGCAACCTTGACCGTGCCCCACCCCCGCATGATGGAGCGCGCCTTCGTGCTGCGACCGCTGGCCGAAATCGCGCCGCAGTGCGTGAGTGCTGGGCAGCTCGCACAAGTGAGTGCACAGCGCATTGCACGGGTGGAATCAGAAGGCTGAAATGAAATTAGTCCCCAACCCGTCGTAAAGTCTGGACGACCGGGTGGCGCAATACATCACGCAAACCCCACCAACCCGCGCCTAACGCAAGTGCCGCGCCGGCCAAGGCGGTGGACAGCGGCAGCAGCAGCACCATCGGGGAGACCGTCCAGGGGAACTCGAACACGTAATACGCCAACGCCCAGCCGATCGCCACCGCCGCGAGGCCGGCCAGCAATCCGGCCAGCAGGCCGATGCCCGCCAGTTCGGCGCGCTGCACTTGACGCAGCAGGCGCGCACGTGCACCGATGCAGCGCATGATGGCGAATTCACGCGCACGCTCCTCGCGCGTGGCCGTCACACACGCGAACAGCACCGCCAGCCCCGCCGCGAGCGTGAAGCCAAACAGCAGTTCCACCGCACGGATGATCTGATCGAGCACGTTTTGCACCTGCGCCAGGGTGGCTCTCATGTCAATGCTGGTGATGTTCGGGAAGCGCCGCACCAGCGCGTTGTCAACGCCCTGCGCTGCCGCAGGGACGTGAAAGGCGGAGATATAGGTCACCGGGACGCCGGGAATCTGCGCATTGATGTCGGTGACGGTATACATGACAAAAAAGTTGACGTGCAATGAACCCCAATCGAGCTTGCGCAACGAGGTGATGCGCGCCGTGTTCGTGATGCCGCCGATGTCGAAGTGCAGCCTGTCGCCCAGTTTCAGCCGCAGCGTTTGCGCCAAGCCCTGTTCGACGCTGACTTCGCCCGTTGCGTCCGGTTTCCATACGCCGGCAGCAATGTGGTTGTACGGCGGCGCCTGCTCGGCATGACTCAGGTTGAATTCCCGCTCCACCAGCCGTTTGGCGCGTTCGTCCGCGTAATCGCTGGCGGAAACCGGCTGGCCGTTGATGGCCACCAAACGGCCCCGGAACATCGGGTACCAGTCGAACTGGCGCACTCCGGCATCGCGCAGTGCTTGCTGAAAGGCCGCGCCCTGGTCGGGCATGATGTTGATGACGAAACGGTTGGGTGCGTCCGGCGGCGTCGCGCGGCGCCAACTGGCGATCAGGTCCGTGCGCAACAGCACCAACAGCGCCAGCGCGAGCAGGCCCATTGCCAAGGCACTGATCTGCACCACGGCATAAACGGGGCGCGCGGCGACCTGGCGCGTGGCCAGCACCAGCCAGCGCGGCGCAGTCCTTTCATTGACGCTGTGTCGCAGCAGCAGCGTCACCGCCATCCCCAGCAGCGCGAACAGTGTCCATGCGCTCGCAAAACCGCCGACGGCGATCAGCCCCAGTTTTAAATCGCCGCTGACCATCAACAACAGCGCCGCGAAACTCGTCACACCCAGCCCCAGCACCGCCGCCGAGGCCGGTTGCAAGCGCCCCGCGTCACGCCGCATCACCCGCAGCGGGGGGACTTGGGCCAGTTGCAACACCGGCGGCAGCGCAAAGGCCGCCAGCAAGGTGAATCCGACGCCCAAACCAAAACCCACGGGCCACACACTTGGCGCAGGCAAAGCGATATCGATCAAACCGGCCAGCAAGCCCACGAACGCCCAGTGCACGGCAAAACCCAGCGCCACCCCGAGTACGCCGGCGACCCCACCGGCCAGCGCGAACTCGAAGGTGTAGGCCGCAGCAATGCTGCGCTGGCTCTGACCGAGCACGCGCAACAAAGCGCAATCGTCCAGGTGATTGTTGGCAAAGCTGCGTGCCGCCAGCGCGACTGCGACCGCGCTGAGCAAAGCCGCCAGCAGCGCGACCAAGCGCAGGAATTTGCCGGCGCGATCGAGCGTTTGCTGCATCTCGGGGCGGCCCTGCGCGAAGGATTCAACCTGCACGCCGCGTAGACGGCCCGGCTTCAACCGTGCCCGCGCCCACTCCTCGAACGCCTTGACGGTGCGCGCATCGCCGGCGACCGCAAAGCGGTAGCTCAGGCGGCTGGCGGGTTGCACGAGAGCGGTGGCGGGGACATCATCCACATTCATCATCACGCGCGACGCGAAGCTCATAAAACTCGCGCCGCGATCCGATTCGAGCGTAATCACGCGCGTGATGCGAAATTGCGCGTTGCCCAGCAATAAGGGATCGCCAACTTTCAGTGCGAGCGCATCGAGTACGCCCGGATCAACCCACGCCTGCCCGCGCGCGGGAATGCCCTGCACGGGCGCATCGGGCTGCCCCAGATCAGCCGCCGCGCGCACTTGACCGCGTAACGGATAGCCCGGCGCAACGGCTTTAAGCAGCACCAGCTTGCTCGCGCCGCCCTGAGCGTCGGCGGCACGCGCCATGGTCGGAAAGCTCAGATTGCTCGAGGTATTCAGCCTCAACGCGCGGGCGTAGGCGATGAATTCAACGGGCGTTGGGCCATCGCTGACGACCACGACATCCCCGCCGAGCAATTGGCGCGCATCGCGCTGCAAACCCCTTTGCAGCCGGTCGGAGAAAAAGCCCACGGCCGCCAGCGCGGCCACAGCGAGCAGCACCGCGAGCAACAGCAAGCGCAGCTCCCCGGCGCGCAGATCGCGCCACAACATGCGCCAGCCCAACCGGATAAAGGCAGTCATGGATGCAACGATAGCCCAATCGCAACGATCCAGAATCGGCTTTCTTCAAGCCGGTTGTGCAAGACACTGTTGAAAGGGGCGGTTTACCCCCTCCCAAAGAATCGCCCTCAAGTGTCCTTGCTAACCACGATGTTCGGAAATTTGGCCGAAAAATCTTTGGCTTTTTGCGCGATATGTACTGCCACACGGCGCGCGATATCGCGGTAAATCTCCGCCGCCTCGCTGTGCGGATCAGCCGCCACCGTGGGCTGGCCACCGTCGGCTTGCTCACGGATGCGGATATCCAGCGGCAGCGCGCCCAGGTACTCCACGCCATACTCCTGCGCCATTTTCTTGCCGCCGCCGGCGCCGAAGATGTGCTCGACATGGCCGCAGTGACTGCACACATGCACCGCCATGTTTTCCACGACGCCCAGAATAGGCACACTCACTTTTTGGAACATCGCAACGGCGCGCTTGACATCGAGCAAGGCGATGTCCTGCGGCGTGGTGATGATCACCGCACCGGTGATCGGCACACGCTGCGCGAGCGAGAGTTGGATGTCGCCCGTGCCCGGCGGCATATCGACGACGAGGTAATCGAGGTCCCGCCAGTTCGTCTGGTGCAACATCTGGTCGAGCGCCTGCGTGGCCATCGGGCCGCGCCAGATCATTGCCTGATCGTCATTGACCAGCAGCCCGATCGACATGGCCTGCACCCCGTGGTTTTGCAACGGCTCCATCGTCTGGCCATCCAGGCTTTCCGGACGGCCCGAAATACCCAGCATCATGGGCAGGCTTGGGCCATAGATGTCGGCATCGAGCAGGCCCACGCGCGCGCCTTCTTGCGCCAGCGCAAGCGCCAGATTGACGGCTGTGGTGCTCTTACCGACACCACCCTTGCCCGAGGCGACCGCGATGACATTGCGCACCCCCGGTAGCAGCGGCAGACCGCGCTGTACCGCATGGCCGATGATTTTGGTCACGATCTGTACGCTCACTTGGCCCACGCCCGGCACACCGCGCGCGGCCGTTGCCAGCGCCTCGCCGATCGCCGTGTGCTGGCTGGCCGCGGGGTAGCCGAGTTCGAGCGTGAAGGCGACATCGCCTGTTGCACTGATCTGTAAGCCGCTGATCGCCTTGCCGCTTGCATAGCGCTTTCCGGTGTTTGGATCCATCACGCTCGCCAGCGCATCGAGGACGGCCTCTGAAGCCAGACCGGATTGAGGCAGCGCGCTGGCATCGTCCGCCGCGGATGGCGCACTCGCGCCGTGGAAATTTGAAGTGGCCATATTGATCTCTATGACAAGACGATGGATACGAGGCAACGGCGACCGATGCATTCAGTCTAAAAACTGCCGGGCTGCCCTTTGCCCAGTTGAACGACATGCTGACGAAATTTTTCTGCTATTTCAGGTTCTGACAGTTTCAACGCACCCCAGCTGTCAAAAGGAATGGGCGCCCCTATCGTCAAATCCATCGTACTGTCGTGTTTGCGAAACATCTGTTGTGCGAGCAGCAACGCGGCCAGCAGCGGTGCCACGGTTGCAGTGATGTAATACCCCAAGCCGTTGCGCCCATGGATAAATACCGGAAGAACGGGGGCCCGGTATTTTCGGGCCAATCTGACGAAACCCGCTCTCCATTGCCTGTCCTGCAAGCCCCCGGCCGTCATGCGCGACACATCGCCTGCGGGGCATAACATCAGCACGCCGCCGTCTTCGAGTTGTTTGTCCATTTGCCTGCGCCCGTCTTCTGAAACACGCGGGTTGTTTTTATCAAAGGGAATGGCCAAAGAAGTCATCGGCTCCAGGTACATCAGTAACGGGTTGACAATCGCCCTCACATCGCGCCGCACACGGGACACGGCGTTCATCAGCACAAAACCATCGGCAAGGCCTGTCGGGTGATTAGACACGATGATGAGCGGACCCCGTTCAGGAATCTGCGCCAGGCTACGCTCGGAAACTCCACAGCGCAGATTCAAGGATTCGAGCAGCTTTTCCACCATATCCAGCCCTCTGTGCTGGGGATAGCGGGTGGCCAGCGCCTGAAATTCCTTTTCGTACACCAGGGTTCTGATGAGCCGTTTTTGCCAGGAATTTGATTTCAAGGCCTGCAAATAGACCGGCCGCACCAGACGTCTGACCAGCCGTTCTTGCCAAGAATCGGGGTTATCCTTCGGCCACAAATCGGCCACCATATCATCCACATTGAACATGAAACATGTCCCCACTCTCTTGATACACGCCCTGATGCAGGCTAATTTGACGCCTGATCACCCACAGTAACAGATTCGAATAAACCTGTCGTCCAAGTTATATCATGTACTTAGGAATTAGTACATATTGATGTATTTTTCTTCAACGTCATTGCGCCGAGCCCGCCCTTGACGCGCAGGACCAGAGCGCGGCGGGCGCCCGCCCACTGCGGCGGTTCCTCACGATCGGCCCCGTTTTCGGCCCCGCTCGAGCGCGCACCGCACCCGCGCCAAGACCTTGCAGGCTAAGAACCTGTTTACGATCTGAAATCACCACCGCATCAGCCCAGCAGCGCCGCCTGAGGATGCCTCAGACTTTGGGCCCCAAATTTTGATCTCGCGGTGCGACACCGCCTCCAGGCACGGGAACATGCTCTCCATATAACCCGCGCTTGAGCCCTCTCATTCTTCGGGCTGGATGATGGGGATGATGGCATCTTTTGTTTAAAGACGGCTGGGCGGCCTCTTGCCCAGCTGCATGACATGCTTGCGAAATTTTTCCGCGATCTCAGAGTCTGTCAGTTTTAGCGTATCAAAACCATCAAAAGGAATGGGCTCGCCTATGGTCAAATGCATTGTGCTGTTCTTTCTGCGAAACATCTGTTTCATACCCAGCAATATGGCAGACAGACTATTACTCACCATGTCCATGGCATAATATCCCAGACTGTTGCGCCCGTGAATAAATACCGGAAGAATAGAAGCCTGATATTTTCGGGCCATTCTGACAAAACCCGATTGCCATTCTATGTCCTGCAAACCGGTCGCCAGGACACGCGACACAGCGCCCGCGGGAAAAATAACGAGCACGCCGCCGCTTTCAAGCTGTTCATGCATTTGCTTGCGCGCGTCTTGAACAACACAGTGGCTGATTTGATCGACGGGGATCAGCAAAGAAGCCACCGGCTCCAAGAACAACATCATTAACCGGTTACTGATGATCTTTATATCGCGCCGTACACGGGATACGGCGTTCGTCAGTACAAAGCCATCGAGAAGGCTGGTCGGGTGATTGGCCACGATAATAAGGGGGCCACTTTTGGGAATATGCTCCAGACTACGCTCGGAAACTCCGCAACGCAGATTCAGGGATTCAAGCACCTTTTCCGCCATATCCAGCCCTCTGTGCTGGGGGTAGCGGGTGGCAATTTCTTGAAATTCCTTTTCATGCATCAAACGCTTGAGCAGCCGGTTTGACCAGGAATCCGGCTTCGAGACCTGTAAATAAACCGGCCGCAAAAGAAACCGAGTCAAGCGTTGTTGCCAGGAGTTGGGCTCGCTCTGCGGCCACAACTCGGCTATTATATGGTCTATACTGAACATCAAATACCCTCTTAATTTTTATTTAAAATCGCCAGGCCTTCCTTTGCCGAGCCGAATAACATGCCGGCGGAATTTTTCCGCTATTTCATGGTCTGACAGTTTCAGCGCGCTCCAACTGTCAAATGAAATAGGCTCCCCTATCGTAAAATGCATCGTACTATTCCGTCTACGAAACATTTGCTGCACATACAGCAACGTGGCCAGCGGCGGAGCTATTAATGACGTGATATAAAACCCTAAACTGTTGTGCCCGTGGACAAATATTGGAAGAATTGGGGCACGATATTTCCTGGCCATTCTGACAAAACCTGCGCGCCATTTTTTATCCTGCAAGCCTGTCATTTTGATGCGCGATACATCGCCCGCAGGACAAATCACCAGCGCGCCCCCGTTTTCGAGTTGTTCATGCATTTGTTTGCGCGCGTTTTCCGAGACCCGCTCGTTGACTTTATCGACGGGAATGAGCAAAGAAGCGACCGGCTCCATGTGCATCAGCAGTTGGTTGGCGATCCCCTTCATATCCCGTCGCACGCGGGACACGACAGACGGCAGCACAAAAGCCTCGGCCGCGCCTGTCGGGTGATTCGCCACAATGATGACCGGGCCCTGTTTGGGGATGTGCTCCAGACTATGCTCGGAAACTTCGCAGCGCAGATTCAGCGATTTGAGCACCTGCTCCACCATGTCCAGCCCTCTAAGTCGGGGAGAGTTGGCGGCAAAGGCCTGAAACTCCTTTTCGCACAGCAGACGCCTGAAGAGCCGTTTTAACCACGAATCGGGCTTCAAGGTTTGCAAATAGATCGGCCGCATCAGACGCATGATGAGCCGTTGCATCCAGGAGGCCTGCTCGGCCTGCGGCCACAACTCGACCATCATATGGTCTACATTGAACATGGAATGCGCCCTCTCTTTCTTGTTGTATAGAGTTAAAAGCTTATATGGTTCTCTATCTTACATTAAACATAATCCTTTAGTGTTACATAACGCGAATCATGCGTGAACGGGCGCGCCTGGGCAGGAGAGTGTGCCGCAGGGCAGAAAATGACGTGCACAAGCCCTAAATTAACCCGCGCTCTGTCATCGACACCGCAAGGCCAGGCGCCACGATCACGTGGTCGATGACGCGCACATCGATCAACCCGAGAGCCGCTTGCAGGGTGCGCGTGAGGGTGGCATCGGCATGCGACGGTTCGGCGCTGCCGCTAGGGTGATTGTGGGCAAGAACCACGGCAGCAGCACCGTGTGTAAGCGCCAACTGAACTATTTCGCGCGGATAGACGCTGGTTTGTGTGAGCGTGCCCCGAAACAGCGCTTCGAAGCGAATCAGCCGATGCTGGGCATCGAGCAGCAACACGCCGAAGACCTCATGCGACTGGCCGGCCAAGTGCAACTGCAAAAACTGTTGGACCTCCTGCGCCGATCCCAGCACCGGTTGCGCCTTGAGTTGCTCGGTCAACGCGCGGCGTGCCAGTTCGAGTACGGCGCTCAACTGGGCGCGTTTGGCGGTGCCGCCCAAGCCGCGCACGGTTTTCAGCTCTTCCAAACTGGCGCCCAGCAGTCCGGCAACGCCGCCGAAGCGTTCGAGCAGCTGCTGCGACAATTGCAGCACGTCGCAACCGCTGATCCCGGTGCGCAGCACCAGCGCAAGCAGCTCCGCATCGGCCAGCGCCGCCGGTCCCTGGACCAGCAAGCGCTCGCGCGGCCGGGTCGAAGCGGGCAGGCTTTTCAAAGACATGGAATGTCCCCTCCCTTTAAAAAAACCCATGCAGCCGCGAGGGGCTCGTTGGTGGGTTCCTAAAATACTTTTTTTATGAGTTTATCGCTTGATCTCCCTGTGTCCGATGCAACAACCACGCCAGTCGTGAAAGCTGGCTCCTTTCTCACCCTGCACTACCGCCTCGCGGGGCCGGCAGGCGATGTCATCAACACTTTTACCGGCAAACCGGCCACGCTCTCGCTGGGCGCGGGCCAGTTGTCGCCGGCGGTGGAAGAGCGGCTCATCGGCCTGCGCGAAGGCACGCACACAACGTTTGAATGGCCCGCGGGCGCGGCCTTCGGGGAGCGCAATCCCGATCTCGTGCATTGGGTTGCACGCTCGCTGCTCAATCGCATCGGTGCGCCCGATCAGTCCTATGCCGTGGGTGACGTGGTGCAGTTTTCTTCGCCGGAGGGCGCCTTACCCGAGGGCGCAGACAGCGCCAACGTGAACGGTGTGGGCCGTTATGCCGGCACGGTGCTGCAGACCCGCGAGACCGGCGTCCTGCTGGACTTCAATCACCCGCTGGCCGGGCAGCCCGTGACCTTCGAAGTTGCGTTGATCGGCGTGCTTTGATTCCATTTTTCGCTCGAAACGATAGAAATGATCCCAATTCCATCGTTCCCGCAAAACGTCGACTTGGCGCGCCGGCCTGACTCCCTCCCCCAACGGGGGAAGGAGAAAAGCAGGCGCGCCAAGTCTGCTCTTGCCGTTTTGAACGAGAAATCGAATGAGAGGCCGAACGCGGCAAGGAACCCGGTGATGCACACAGCAGCAAGCATTGAGCAAATCATTCTGGCCGAACCGCGCGGCTTTTGTGCGGGCGTGGCACGGGCGATCCAGATCGTCGAGCGCGCGCTGGCCAAATTCGGCGCACCAATTTACGTGCGCCATGAAATCGTTCACAACACTTACGTCGTCAGCAAGTTGCGCGCCATGGGGGCGGTGTTCATCGAAGACCTCGGCGAAGTCCCGCCGGGTGCGACGCTGGTGTTCAGCGCCCACGGCGTGAGCCGCGCTGTGCAGGCCGAGGCGCGCGCGCGCGGCTTTTCGGTGTTCGATGCCACCTGCCCGCTGGTGACAAAGGTGCATGTCGAGGTGGCTAAATTGGCGCGCGAGGGCTACGAATTCATCATGATTGGCCACAAGGGTCACCCCGAAGTCGAAGGCACCATGGGGCAGCTCGATAGCGGCATCCATCTGGTCGAAAACGTCGGCGACGTGGCGCATGTGCAGCCCGCGCAAAGCGGCAAGCTGGCGCTGGTGACGCAGACCACGCTGTCGGTCGATGACGCGGCGGCCATCGTCGCCGCCATACGCGCACGTTTCCCCAAGGTGCGTGAACCCAAGCAGCAGGACATCTGCTACGCGACGCAGAACCGGCAGGACGCCGTCAAGCTGCTCAGTGCGCAGGTCGATGTGATGATTGTCGTCGGCAGCCCGACCAGCTCCAACAGCAACCGGTTGCGTGAACTGGCGCAGCGGCTGGGCGTGCCCGCCCACATGGTCGATTCGCCCGCCGAATTGCAGGCGCAATGGTTCGAGGGCAAAACGCGCGTGGGGCTGACCGCGGGCGCTTCAGCCCCCGAGGTGCTGGTCTGCGAAGTGGTCGAGCGCGTGCGCGCTTTCGGCGCCGTCACCGTGCGCGCGATGCAGGGCATTCCCGAGACGGTCAAATTCCCCCTGCCCAAGGGACTGAAACTGGAACTGTGAACACCGCCTGGCGCGCCAAGCGCGGCGCGGGTGCGTGCATAGCGCCGTTATCTTCTAAAGACTGGGCCTCACGGCTAGGCTTCACCGTGTTGCGTCCCGCCCCGCGCGTTTTTCTCCCCTGCGCTCACCGGGACGCAGGCTTGCGCCGCCATAAACGGTGCGTGTCCAACGCATCGGCCAGCGATTGCGCCAGCGGCAGCGGTTCCGCGTGCCAGCGCGCGGCCAACAGTTCGGCGCACAGCGCGGCAAAGCTCAGGCCGCGTGAGCCGAGCGCGCTGACGATCCAGGGGGCGTCATCGTCTGGCGTGACCGGCCCCACCACAGGCCGCCGGTCGATACAGGTGCAGCGCACGCCAGCCCAGGCGTTGACCTGACCGGCCTCGAATTGCGGGCCCAGCGCGGCGGCGGCCTCGGGCAACAGTTCGGCCAGATGCACGCGCCGCCGCCGCAGTTCGGCGCGGTCGATACAGGTGTCGTCAATACCGCGCTGGTGGCTCGCACCGGCCAGCCAGAGTGTCTGGGCATGGGTGTGGACGCCTGTTCGCACGCCGAGTCCAGCCCGCCCGCCCTCTTCATCTCCAGCGCGATGGCCGTCACCGCCATCGGGCACGCCCGCGATCAGATAACCGTTGCCGTTGACGGGAAAATCCGGCAGCGCCCCGGCGCCCGCATGGCCCCAGGCGACTTGGCCGCGAACGGGCGTGAGCGCCAGCGCAGGGGCGAAACGGCGGCTCGCAATGCCCGCGGCAATCACCACCCGATCGGCCTGCGCAAGCCGTTCACCCCGGGCGTCGAAAAGCTCCCAAAGCACGCTTGTTTCCACGCCTTTCTCCGCGCCCGGGTTCCTGTCCTGTGCGTGCGCGCCATGCGTGCCCTCCATCTCCGCACGCACGATGTGTTCGACCGCCCGGCCGCAGCGCAGCGCGATCCCCGGCTGCGCCAGCCAAGCGGCAATGAGCCGGTCAGGCCGCACCCAGCCCGCGCGCGCGTGCCACAGGGCCGGGACATCCGGCGGCAGCCCGGCCGCGCTCAAGCAGGCGCCGTTCGCGCGCTGCGATTCGCTCAGTGGCCCCTGGGCCCAGTGCGCCGGCAGGCCCAGCGCGGACGGCGCGCGCCGCTCCAACACCCCGTTGCCGCGCCAGTCGCGCCCCGCGGCCAGAAGCATGGCCAATTGCTGCCAACTGGCCCGGATGCCGGCGCGCGTCAGGCGCGAGAGTAGCGCGTCGTCCGCCGAAACATGCGGCGCAAGCACCCCGACCGGCAGCGCCGAGGCCCCGCCGGCCGGTTGCGCCGCGGCTTCAAGCACAGTCACGCGCCAGCCGCGGCGCGCCAGGCTGGCCGCAACGGCCGCGCCGGCCAGGCCGGCACCGACAACCGCGCAATGACCGGGCGCGGCAGCAACAGGCCGCGGCGCGCGGCGGCGCGGCGTCCAGGGCGGATCGAACACGCCGCGCAGACACTCTCGCTTCGGGGGCAGGCCGGGCGCTTTCTCCAGGCGGAAGCCGTAAGTCATCAGCGCATCGCGCACACCGCACGCGACCGACCAAGTCGCCACGCGCGCGCCGCGCCGGGCGAAGCGCGCCAGTGCGCGCAGCGTCTGCGCGGACCACATTTGCGGATTGCACTGCGGGCTGAAGCCGTCCAGATACAGGCTATCGGCCTCGAAACGCTGGGCACGCAACATCGACTGCACGTCGCCGACGCACAGCGTCAGCAGCACGCGCCCGCCTTCAAACACGAGCCGGTGCAAGCCCGGCAGCAGCCCGTGCCACTGGGCCGCGAGCGCCTCAGCCAGCGCGATCAGCTCAGCCCGCTCCGGTTGCCCCTGGAGCGCACGCAGCAGATCCGCGGGCGCCACGGGATACGCCTCGATCGAGACAAAATGCAACAGCGCGGGACGGCACGGATCGGTACGCCAAGCGTGCCAGGTGGCCAGAAAATTCAAGCCCAGCCCGAAGCCCGTCTCCAAAACCCGCCATTGCGGCTGGTTGGCCCAATCTTGCGGCAGCGCGCAACCGGCCAAAAAGACATGGCGCGCCTGCGCCAGCGCGCCACTGGCAGAGTGATAGATATCGTCAAAACGGGGACTGCGCGGCGCCCCCTCGGGCGACCACTGGACGGGTTCGGGCATAACTTGCTGCGGCAGCCCGTGGCAAAGCGGGCGTTCAGAACCTGTTTACGACCTCAAATGGCTTAGAAAGTGTCAATGAATCCGGCCTGCCCGAACAGCAGGCCGGATTCGTTCACATCTTCTCAGAACCTGTTGACGATCTCGGCGTGAGGCGTGCGGAATGCGGATTGGGATGAGCTGCAAGGCGCAAGCCGCAGCCCATGGCGCGTGCCATGGGCTGCGCGCTGCGCCTTGCATCCCCTCCCGAAAAGGCATCTGCGTGGGCCATTTGAGATCGTAAACAGGTTCTCAGGCCGGACCCGCACTGTTGAGCGGAACGTAGCCTTGCGCCACGTCGGCCCCCTCGCCGAAAAAGTGCTTTTCCATCTGCCGCGCAAGGTACTGGCGCGCGCGTTGATCGGCCAAGTTCAGCCGATTCTCATTGACCAGCATGGTCTGCTGCCGCATCCAGGCAGCCCAGGCCTCCTTGCTGACATGCTCCCACAGCCGCTTGCCCAGCTCGCCGGGATAAGGAGGAAAGTCGAGCCCCTCGGCCTCGCGGCCAAGTTTGATGCAGTGAACCATACGTGCCATGTGAGCGGTACCTCTCGGAATGTTAGGGGTGGGGAGTGGATCGAGGAATGGGGGTCCGCCGATTATCAAACTTTGGCTGGGCGCGGCGTCAGCGGCCGGCAGAGATGTCCCTGTCGCGATCAGCGGTTCTGGCGCAACGCAAGGCGGGGAGCGAGATTTGCAGCGCGGGACATCGGCAATTGGGAACTTGGAATACGCCGATGTTGCGCCGCAGGTTTAAATCCGCCCCGTCCCCGCCCATCCCCGCGTATCAGCGCCGCACAAAAAGCCTAGGTGCCTCAGCAACGCCGCCGCCGTGACGGAAAACTTCACGCATGCGCAATCAGCCAGCGCGCCAACCCAATGCCTGCGATGGTCAGGGCAAGCGATCCGCCCAGGTGCATGCCAATCGTGCCCAGCGCCCAACCGTATTCCTGGCGCATGAGCATCCCGACCACTTCACCCGAGAAAGAGGAGAAGGTGGTCAGCCCGCCCAGAAAGCCGACGATGGCGAACTGAGGCCACAGCACAGACAGGTTGTGGTGTTCAAGAAACCAGGCGCTGGCCAGCCCGATCAGCAGACCGCCGACCAGATTGGCCGTCAACGTGCCCAGAGGAATCGCCGGGAATACCGGGTTGAGCCACATGCTGAACCCCCAGCGCAGCAGCGCGCCCAAGCCCGCTCCAACGAAGATGACGACGACCGATGGCATGGTTATGAAGATAAGGCAATGAAATTGAAGCGATTCACCCGGCGCGCCCCGCCCGTTGAACAGGGCTGCGCACCGGCGGCTGGGCAGCGGCGGCGGATGGGGATTTGATCAGGCCATGCACCCGCCCGCGCATATTGAGCGTGCCGCTCAAGTGATCGTATTCCATCGTGTCGCCGCTGAACTGATCGGCGTCGCGCATGAGCATGACGGGCTGGTTTGAAGTCACACGCTCGGTATCGGTATAGACATGCAAAAAATTGCCGCGAAACTCGAGCCGGGGAACCGGCTTACCGTCCGGATCGCGGCCCGAGTCACGCACCACAACGGCCTTGTCGAACAACTGAATTTCGGTCGCGTCCCCGTTCGAAAGCCCGCGGTTGGCGCTGGAATGCATGACCCGCCCGGCGTCGGAAATGTTCAGCGCGCGCAACTGTTGCACGTCGTAGGTATCCGTGTCCGGGTAATGATGACCTGTCTGGCCCCAGAGTTGGCTGCGCATCACGCCGGTGGGCAGATAGTTCCTGACCGTGAAATTGCGCAGAAACGCATCGGGCTCGTGTGTGGGCGCAACGGCCGCCACCGGCGGCCGTGCGAACTCGGGCGCGTTACGCACCAGCCAGTAGGTACTGAGCGCGAGCACGGCAATCAGAATCGCCGGCAGGTAAATCATCGCGCGGTCCAGACTGACGCGCAGCAGAACCAGGGCGTCACGGGTGCGTTCAAGCAGTGGGTTGGCGCTCATGGAATACGGCTGGGTTCAAGCAGTGCGTCGCGCAATGCACGGTAACGGCCCGTGGCGGTCAGCAGCAGATCACAGAACTCGCGCGCCGCGCCCGCGCCGCCATGGGCGCGCGTGACGTAGCGTGCCAGCGCGCGCGCTTCGGGGTGCGCATTGGCGGGCACGACCGGCAGCGCGGCGCATGCGAGCAGCGGCAAATCGGGCCAATCGTCGCCGATCACGGCGGCTTGCGACCAATCCAAGCCCAGCGCCTCCAGCAACGCCTGCGCGGCGGGGAGTTTTTTTTCGACCCCGTAGTGCACATGCTCGATACCCAAATCCTGCATGCGCCGGCGCAGCGGCGGCGAATCGCGCCCGGTAATGACCGCCGGCGTGATGCCGCCGGCGCGCAGCAGCTTCAGGCCGTAGCCATCCTGCACGTGAAAACGTTTGATCTGTTCGCCGTCCTCGGTGTAGTACAGGCCGCCATCGGTGAGCACGCCATCGACATCGAACAGCGCCACACGCACATCCTGCCCGGCCAGCAGAATTTCGGGCTCGAAAAAAATCGGCGCCGACGTCATATCACCTTCGCGCGCATCAGATCGTTGATGCTCAGCGCGCCAATCAGCAGCCCTTGCGCATCGACCACCAGCACGTTGGTGATGCTGTGATGCTCCATCCGTTGCGCCGCCTCAACGCCCAGCGCCTCGGCGCGGATCGTGTGCGGCGTGCGGTGCATGACCTGTTCAGCGCTGAGCGTGCGCAGGCTGGCGCCGGATTCGACCAGCCGGCGCAAATCGCCATCGGTGAAGATGCCGATCGCGCGCCCGGCCGAATCGACCACGGCCGCCGCGCCCAGCCCCTTTCTGCTCATCTCGCGCATCAGCTCGACCATCGACGCTTCGGGTGCGACGCGCGGGACATCGTCGCCCGAACGCATCAAATCACTCACATGCGTCAACAGCTTACGCCCCAGCGCGCCGCCCGGATGCGAGCGCGCAAAATCCTCGGTGCCGAAACCGCGCGCATCGAGCAACGCCACCGCCAGCGCATCGCCCATCGCCATTTGCGCGGCGGTGCTGGCCGTCGGTGCGAGATTGAGCGGACAGGCTTCTTTTTCGACGCTGCTGTCCAGCACCACATCCGCATGGTGCGCGAGCATCGAATGCGAGCCGCCGGTCATGGCGATCAGCGGCACCCCCTGGCGCTTGATGAGCGGAAGAATGATGGCCAGTTCCTCGACCTCACCGCTGTTTGAAATGGCCAGCACCAGATCGACCGGCTTGATCATTCCCAGATCGCCGTGGCTGGCTTCGGCCGGATGCACGAACATCGCCGGGGTGCCGGTGGACGCCAGCGTGGCCGCAATCTTGCGCCCAACGTGCCCGCTCTTGCCCATGCCCATCACGACCACGCGCCCTTGCACGGCCAATATCGCCCGTACGGCCGCGACAAAGCTTTCGCCCATGTGTGATTTCAGGCCCTGTATTGCGGCAGCTTCGATGTCGAAAGTCATGCGCGCACGTGCGAGCATTTGCTCGTCATCCAATGCTGCCGCTGCGGCTGTGGCGGGAAGGAGTGTCATGGTTTGGATTTTATTGATCCGGTAAGAAGCTGACCGATCTGCTAAAAAC
>JAITWT010000199.1 GCA_031285125.1 Burkholderiaceae bacterium
TGGTTTGTGAAAAATATACTCTTTTTGGCGCATCATCGAAGTATTCTATTTCTTGTTTTGTACGATAGATTGAGGTGGTGAAGGAACACCAATGTCATGAGTCTTAGGAGGGATGTAATTTTTAACACGAAACATCACCGGTTTTTCTATGATTTGGTGACTTTTTGCATCGAAATAGTTTGCGGAACCGGAAAAAATGCGGAACGCGCTGTACCCACCGTCTTCCGCAATAATAAAAAACGCTGGGTACGCTTCGCTTTGCAAGTTTTACGGAAACAATACGGCTGCATTATTTATAGTAATGCGATTGTCGCTGCTACTGTATGCGTGCATGCAATATGCGGATGACGATTATTAACCAATCAGAAACGGAGAAAGTTATGTCTACAAATGCATGGAATAAAACCAAGAAGGCAGTAATTATCATGATGACGCTCACAGTTATGGGGCTGGCGAGTCCATACGCAACCGCAGAAGAAACAAAATGGTGTTACTGGAAGGGCTATTACTCGGGTGGGTCGGTTGACTATACCCCTCCCAATGGTAAGTCAAGCAATGGTCAATATTATGTAACCGGAACTATATATGGTGCTGACCCCAACATGACAGTTCCTTTTAGCATGAAAAAACTCAATGCTGGCACAGTCACTGCTCGAATCGATTTCGGCGATCATTCGTGGCGGGTCGATACGACTAAAAAAGTCTCAGTAGCCCCCGGTAAATCGAAGAAATTTTCCGTCAGCAGCAAATTTAAGTTCAAAAAGGTTTGGTGCGGTCAGTAAGAAGCGGACTAAGAGGGGCAGCCAAGCGTAGCCTGGACAAGCGAAGCGCTATCCAGGAATCCATAACCTTTGATGCGGAACACATCACCAGCTTGGCTTCTTTATCATGCGCCGCCGTGTTTCCGTCGTCAGGTATCGGTTAGGCGGCTGGCGGGTTTTCCGGGCAGGGGGTTCCCAGCCAAGCGGCCCGCCGGCTTCCTCGGTGATTTTGGCTGTGCGGGGCGAGAAAAATCGAGCGAGAGCGGGTCGGGTCGGGAGCCCGATCACCCGGTGAAGCGCGCAGACGACCCCGTTGAGCCGGTCGTCCCGCATGACGCGGCATTCCCTGGCATCGGAAATGCGGGGATACACCGCCAGCAGTGCAGGTCAATTTCGTGGTGAGGGCAAAGCAATAACCCGCATCGGCGACGACCAGGCAGGGCGGGCGGCCCTCCTCACGAGCCGGGCAGGCAGCGAATGTCATTCTCCGCCTGCTGGCGGACGCGCTGCATGAGCGACTTGAGATCGTAAATAGGTTCTTAAAAACCTGTGCGTGTTTTTGCGAGTTACCGGGTTTTTCCAGGGTAACGCATTTCTCAGTTTCTCGCGCCTGTTGTTGAGGCGGATAAAACGCTCTATGGGGTTTGGGGCGCGGGCAGTTCTAGAACTTCGGCGGCCTTTGAATCATCATCGGTAATTTTAATCAACCGGCCATCGACCGAGACACCATTTTCCATGCTTAATTGACGGTAGGTAATGTTGCCGGTGATGTGGGCATTGGCATGCAACTCCAATAAATGCTCGACTTCCAGGTCACCCACAACAGTGCCATCGATCAAGGCATCGTAGCTGTGGATATTCCCTTCAATACGCCCTTCGGCGCTGAGGGCAAGCAGGCTGTTGCTGTCTTTTTTATATTTGACATTGCCTTTTATGGTGCCATTGACTTTGAGGCCGCCTTCGAACTCGAGATCACCGGTGATGGTCGTGTTGCCGGCTAACAGGCTGGAAAATTTTTCAACTGAGACATGTGAAGAATTTTTTTTTGAACCAAACATTATAAAACTCCGATATTAAGAAAAGCAGGGGAAGCCCATACTCATCGTCTTGTTTGCTGATGATAAAAGGTTAATTCATCACGCATTTTTTGAATATTGGCGGAGGATTCTGAAAGCTGGCGCTCCAGTTCCTCGCGGGCTGCCTCATCCTGCTGTATTTTTGCGGTGCTTTGTATCAGAGCTTCTTGCAGGCGTTTATTTTCTTCTTGTAGCGTAGATAACTGCCGGTTGGTCTGTGCGGTTGTTGAATACCGGATGACATAAGCGGCGCCCAATCCGATTGACGCTAACAATATAAGGATAAGAATCCAAGCAAACACAAGCCCAGCGCGGCGGGTCTGTGGATCATAATCGGCACGGACCAGATCGTGCGTTGTTGATTTTTTAATCCAACGCTTGGTCATCGGCGGCGACTTCCATATTACCTAGCGATAGAAAATCTTTCGGATTGAAGAATTGAGAGTGGTATAAAACCTCAAAGTGCAGATGCGACCCGGTTGAGCGCCCGGTCGAGCCGATCGCGGCAATGATTTGGTGCGGCATGATCACATCACCCACGCGCACATAAATCTTCGATGCGTGTGCATAGCGCGAGATAAAACCATTGCCGTGGTCAATGGCAACCATGTTGCCATATCCAGAGTACGGCCCGGTAAAAACGACCCGGCCGCCGGCAGCGGAATGAATCGACGTGCCCAGCGGTGCGGGAAAATCGAGTCCGGAATGGAAGGCGAGATGGCGTGTGAAAGGATCGACCCGGTTGCCGAAAGTGGAGCCAATTTTTCCGCTATCCACCGGGCGCATGGATGGAACCGCCATAAAGTTCACATCACGCTCTGAAACGATGGTTTGTATTTGGTCGAGCAGTGTATGCAGGCAGCTAATCGAATTTTCTGTTTGTTCGACGCGTTCCAGCGTCTCAGGGCGGGCTCCGATAATAGCTTTTAATTTTGATGTTTTGTTGTCGCAGACCCGGGGCGGCAGCAAGGGGCCGCCGTCGCCTTCAGCAGTTTCGGTGGCGGGCATCGGCGGGAGTTTTTCGGGGGTTAATTGTGGATCAATGGCTTTCAATTTGCGCGTCATTTGATCCTGCACGCTAACTTTTTTTACCAGATAAACTGCATCGGACTGGAGTTTTTGCACGCGCGCGGACAGTTCCCCGAGTTTGGTAATGACCAGTTTTTCTCTGGTGGGGTCCTCCATGATCTTAGCGACTACGCTCGATTCAGTGCGATGGCTTAGGGTAACCCCCGCCCACAGACCGCCACCGAACGCAAGAAGGGCAAACAGTCCCACAGCGCCCAGTACTTTGTACCACAGGCTACGAAAATTGATGATGCGAAAACTTTCACGCGCAGCAGACTGTTTGGGTATGGTAGTAAATTTCATTATTAGAACTCTACTTTTTAGCACCCGGCGACGGTCATCCGGTTGATCAATACCGAGCCGGTCGTTTTGGCGCCATAGTTGTAGGCATCGGCGCCTACAGCTTCGATGCCCAGCAGCATTTCGCGCAGATTGCCAGCGATGGTGATTTCCTGCGCCGGGTACGCGATACGACCGTTTTCAACCCAAAAGCCGCTGGCGCCACGCGAGTAATCGCCGGTGACATAGTTGATGCCTTGGCCCATCAATTCAGTCACGAACAGGCCTGTGCCGAGCTTGGCCAACATGGCCTCAAGGCTGTCGCCGGGTTGGGTTAAACGCGAATAGAGCCGCAAGTTATGGGAGCCGCCGGCGTTGCCCGTGGTTTTCATGCCCAATTTACGCGCTGAGTAGGTTGAGAGGAAGTAGCCTTCCAGTCGACCGGCATCGACCACCTTGCGCGCGCAGGTGCGCACACCTTCACCGTCGAACGGCGCGCTGCCCTTGCCGCCCCGCCAGTGGGGGTCTTCGTCAACACTGACGTGCCCGGCCAGTACCTGTTTGCCCAGTGAGTCAAGTAAAAAGCTGCTGCGCCGATAAAGCGCGCCGCCGCTGGTCGCTTGCACCAGTGCGCCCAACAAGCCGGCAGCCAGCGGTGCCTCGAACAGTACCGGACATTCCGTGGTGCGGATCTTGCGTGGCTGCAGACGGCTGAGCGCGCGCTCGGCAGCGTAGCGCCCGATGGCTTGCGGGCTGGCCAGATCGCGCGCGTTGCGCATTGAGCTGTACCAGGCATCGCGCTGCATGTTGGGGCCCCGACCGGCGATCGGAGCCACTGACAGCGAATGGCGCGAGCTCGCATAGCCCCCGCGAAAATTGTGCGTGTGTGCACTGAAAAAGTGACTGTGCTGTGCCGAAACGCCTGCGCCTTCGGAGTTGACGATGCGCGCATCGGTCGCAAAGGCGGCCGCTTCACATTCGAGCGCAAGCTGGGCCAGGGCCTCAGCGTCGATATCCCAGGGGTGAAAAAGGTCGAGTTCAGGCGGGTCGGACACCACATCGTCTATTTCGGGCAGACCGGCGGCAGGGTCTTCTGCGGTGAAGCGCGCGATATCGTAAGCGGCGCGCACCGTCTGCGCAACGGCGGCATCAGAAAAGTCGGAGGTGCTTGCATTACCGCGCCGCTGGCCGACGTAAACGGTCACTCCGAGCGATTTGTCCCGGTTGCGCTCAACATTTTCCAGCTCCCCCTTGCGCACCGAAACGCTCAATCCGTAGCCTTCAGATGCCTCGGCGCCAGCGTCGGTCGCGCCGAGCTGGCGTGCATGGTCTAAAGCGGAGTCAACCAGGTGTTCGAAGAACGGGCGGTCATAGGCAAAGCTGCCTTCGGCGTCACGGTTTAGCAGGAAGGTGGAGGTGGGCGGAGAAGACATATTGCAAGATTCAATGGTACCTCTTACTTATACGAACGCACGCTGTCCTGGGGCTGGGGCAGGGGAAAAGAGGATTTTACTGAATTTTTAGGTGAAAATGGTAATGTTTGAGCGAAATAAGAAGATTGTTTAGGAATTCTCGCTATATTTCTCGCTATGTTTAAGGCGCTGCCTTCACCGTTTAGGCAAGGGCCATCCTCTGTCTGTGGTAACGCTTCTTACGAATTCTTACTGAACTTGTCACACAATGTCCCTCCCCCGCAACAAAGGCCGGCCTCAGCGGGGGTGCGCAGGAATCTCAGCGGCGAGGCGGTGCGGGCACGGATTCGCGCGGAACGTGACCGGCCGCGGGTGAAGAGCCCGCCCCAAAACGATCACGCCACTGCGCCACCCAAGCCGTGCGCTCGTCGCCGAGCAATCCGAGGGTATGCGCGGCGGCGCTTAAGGCGGCGTGGGCGAGGGCAGGGGTACGGGTGTCGATGGCGGCGGCACCGTTTTGTTTGGAGAGTTTGTGACCGTCGCGGGCCAGTACCAGCGGGGTGTGCAGGTAGCTGGGGGTGGGCAGACCGAGCGCGCGTTGCAACAGAATCTGGCGCGCGGTATTGTCAGCCAGGTCCGCGCCGCGCACGATGTCGGTCACGCCCTGTTCGGCGTCATCGACCACCACGGCGAGTTGGTACGCCCAAGGGCCGTCGGCACGGCGCAGAATGAAATCGCCGACCGCGTGGGCGACATCCTGCTGCTGTGCCCCCAGGCGGCGGTCGGTCCAGTGCACGTTGTGTCCGGCGCTGCATTGATCTGCGGCGAAACGCCACGCGCGCGCCGGTTGACCGTGCAGCCCGTCGCGGCAGGTGCCGGGATAGACGCGCTCGCCGCGTCGCATGTGCACGATGCCTCGGGCGGCCAGTGCGGCATCGATGTCTTTGCGTGTGCAGCCGCAAGGGTAGGCCCAGCCAGCGGCGCCCAGGGCATCGAGCGCGCGTTGATAGAGCGCGCCGCGCTGCGATTGCCAGACCGGCGCATCGTCCGGCTCCAGGCCGCAAGCGGCGAGTTGACGCAGAATTTCGCGGCCCCATTCGGCGCGGCAGCGCGCGAGGTCAGCGTCCTCGATACGCACAAGCCAGCGTGCCGACGGTCCGTGCGCGCGCACGTCCAGCCAACTGGCCAGCGCGGCCACCAGCGAGCCCGCATGCAGGGGGCCGGTCGGCGAGGGTGCGAAGCGGCCGGTGCGCGCAAACCCCATGGTCAAAACGCCACGACGGCGACGCCGGCCCCGGCCAAGGCGATGCGCCGGATCATCCTAGAAACGGCCATTTCTAGAGTCATTCACCGCCAACGCCAGCGACAGGCCGCTGACGAAAGCATCTTCGACCCGATGGCCCAGGCACCAATCGCCGGCCAGCCCGATACGCGCCTGCGCATCCCACAGGTGGCTGCGCCCCAGCGGCGTGAGCGTTTGTGCTTCAACCCAGCAGCGCGTTTGCGCCAACGCGGGTTCGGCACGGATGCCGGTGATTTCGGCGAAGGCGCGCAGCAGCTTGTCGCGTACGCGCGCCGGGTCGTCTTGGAGGTGTTCGGCAGACCAGTCGGGACTGGCCTGCACCGTCCAGCGTTCAATCAACTCGCGCCCCGGCTTGGACGATTCGCGTGCTAACCAGGCGATGCGGTGATGTGTGCTGCGCGCCGCGTTCCACTGCGGGCCGAAAGTCCATAGCCCGGGCTGGTTGGCGTTGGGGAAGGCGATCATCAGCGTCCAACAGGGGGCGCAGCGCACATCAGAGAACGCTGCGGCCAGCGCTGGCGCGTGCTCAGCGAGCAGGGTGCGCGCACTTTGCGGCGGGACGGCGATCAGCACCGCATCAAAGCCGCCGTGGATTTGCGGCGTGGTTTGATCTGGGGTGGCGCATGGGGCAGCGGCGTCCGGGCTGCCCATCGTGCCCGTTGTGCCCGTCGTGTGCACTTGCCAGCCGTGCGCTTGCTGCGCATCGGGCGCGATGCGATCGACTTGCGTGCCGGTCACCAGCGCATTGCCCAAGGGCGCGGCCCAATGGCGCAACAGCGCGTCCATGCCCGGCACTGCGACCCAGTGCGGTTCGTGCCGCGATCCGGGCGCCGGTTGGTAGGGGGATTCGTGCGGCGGGGCGTATCCGGGCGCGGCTGTTGTCTGCGCCGCTTCCACGACCTGGCCTGCCGCATCGAGCACGCGGATGGCGTTCGCACTCCAGGGGCGGCACACGTCGGGCGTGCTCTTGAGCGCACGGACGAACAGCGGATCGCGCACGGTGAAAAATTGCGCGCCGCTGTCGAAAGCGCCCAGCGGGGTTTGTATGCAAGCCATGCGCCCGCCTGCTTCGGACTCGCGTTCAAATAGATGCACGCGATGCCCGGCCTGCGCGAGCGTGCGCGCGCAGGCGATGCCGGCCATTCCGGCACCGATGATGGCAAAGTGACGAGGGGCGCGATGACCGGAAGGGGTGGACATGAGGGGGGTTCCTGAAAGGGCGCGACGGCGCGTCGCCAATCGATTGTGCACATTCACGCTGGCGCATCCCCGCGCACGCTCCGGGGGCGGTTTCCATCAGCGCGCGCAGACCGCGGACAACGGCAAGGGCAATGGGCTTATAACTTGGTGATTCTGGTGCGCTTGGCGTAGAACATGCAGCCCGCGGGCGAGGCGATTCCCAAACCGGCTTGGCTGCGCGCGCTACATCGACACCCTCTACATCTACATCCAGTGACCGAGACTGCCAAAATTTCGCATTCGCTCTTCTGATCCTCATGAAAATCGACCCAACCGCCCCTTTGCACCCCGACGAAGTCCTGGCCCATGCCTTGGCTGATGCCGCCGCCGCGCACTCGTTACGCCATTTCCGCACCCCGCTGGAAGTGATCGCCAAGGCTGATCAAAGCCCCGTCACACAGGCCGACCGCGCTGCCGAAACCGCCATGCGCGAATGCCTGGCCGCGCGTTGCCCTGCCGACGGTATCTACGGCGAAGAGCACGGCAGCCGGCAGCTGGATGCGCGCCGCGTGTGGGTGCTCGACCCCATCGACGGCACGCGCAGCTTTATCACCGGCTCACCGCTGTGGGGCACGTTGATTGCGCTGCTCGAAGACCGCCGCTTGCGCCTGGGCCTGATCGATATGCCCGTGCTGCGTGAACGCTGGATCGGCGTTCAGGGCCGCGCCACCTGCAACGGCCAGCGCGTGCACGCCAGCGGTTGCACCGAAGTGGCGCGGGCGCGCATCGTCACCACCTCGCCGGACATCTTTGGCGTCCCTGATTCTGCCGATTGGCAAGCTTTCGACCGCCTGAGCCGCGGCTGCGCCATGCGCCGCTTTGGCGGCGACTGTTACGGCTACGCCCAACTGGCCGGCGGCACCATCGACCTCGTCGTCGAAGCCGGCCTGCAACCCTACGATTACCTCGGCCCTGCGGGCTTGATCGAAGCGGCGGGCGGCCTCATCACCGATTGGCAAGGCCGGCCGCTCGGCCTGGACAGCGACGGCCGCGTCATCGCCGCCGCCACGCCCGAATTGCACGCGGCAGCGCTGAAGGTGTTGAGGGATTGAACGCGGGGTGATGGGCCTGCGCCTCGAACATGCGGGCGCTTCACCGCAGGCCGTGGGCAAAGAAAACCGTCTCCGGCCTAAGAACCTGTTTACGATCTGAAATGGCTCACGTTGGGCCGCCCAATCGCCCGATTTTGGCCCAACCCGAAGGGCAGAGGCCTTTTCGGGCGGTCTGCCGCGTTGCAACGCTGGCCCATAGCCGGGCTATGTGGTGCGCGCCGCGCCTTGCATCCCCTCCCGAAAAGGCCTCTGCGTGAGCCATTTCAGATCGTAAACAGGTTCTAAGGCTCCAACGCCTCGGCCTGCGGCGGTTTGACCAGCAGCACGGGCACGGGCGATTCTTCAAACAAGCGCCACGACGTGGAGCCGCCTTCGAACGCACGGCGAACCGGGCTGAGGGCGCGCGATCCCATCACCACCAGATCAATGCCGTGTTCGCGGATGAGTTCACGCAGGGATTGCGCCGGGGCGCCGGAAATCACCACGGTGACGAAGGGCACGCCCGCCGCCTGTAACAGTTGGGCCGAGGGCGCCAGCAGATCGGTGCCGGCTTCCTGCGCGGCTTGCTCGATCAGTTCCGTGTTATTGCGGGCCGTGATGCGCTCGTAGAAGGAAGCGGGCGATTGCACGTTGACCAGCACGAAGCTGGCCGCCAAGCCCTCGCGGACCAGGCGCAGCGCGAACTGCGTTTCGTGCAGAGACAGTTCGGTGCCGTCAACGGGCAGCAGGATCTTCATCGTCATTTCAGTGCTCCATGATGTTATGTACAGTGCGCGAGGCTGCGCAGGCATCGTTTTTCGGCGCTGGCTGCGTTGGCCATGCGGCCACCTTCGCACAGGGCTTGCTGGCGGGCATTCGCGTCGCATTCTCGGGAGGCATTATGGGGTGCACTTCCCCTGGGATGGCGCTGCGATTTCCCTGAGCCGGCGTGCTGTTGCCGCCAGGCTTGACCGGTTCGCGGTTCGTCAACAAGTGCGCAGGCGCCGCACGATCAATGAACCGATCGCCCACAATCACGCCCCTATGCCCTACCGCCGCCAACCCGATTTTTTCCGTAACCTGCGCGCTGAATTGGTGAATCGACGGTTGTGGGTCGACCGGGCGATCGTGCTGGGCTATGCGGTGCTGGCAGGCTTGTTCGTGGTCGGGATGACGCTGGCGAGCAACGAAGCGTTCGCGCTGTTCGAGCGTTTGCGCCAAGCTTGGCCGTGGGCGGTGCTGTTGTGGATGCCGGCGTTGACCGCAGGGATTGTTTATCTGACGCGGCGCTGGTTTCCCGGTGCGGCGGGCTCGGGGATTCCACAAATCAAGGCGGCGCTGTACGCGGAGTTGCCGCCCGAACGGCACGCACGCTTTGCCTCGCTGCGCCTGACGCTCGGCAAGATCGCGCTGACCGTGGCGGGTTTCGCCGCGGGGCTGTCGATTGGCCGCGAAGGCCCCTCCGTGCAGGTCGCCGCAGGCGTGATGCAGCATGCGCGACGCTGGCTTTCGCACGGCAGCGCGATCGATCCGCGCGCACTGTTGACGGCCGGCGGCGCGGCCGGTATTGCGGCGACGTTCAACGCGCCGCTGGCTGGGGTGCTGTTCGCCATTGAGGAGCTGTCCGGGCGCATCGAGGCGCGTCAGAGCGGCATCATCATCACCGCCATTGTGCTGGCCGGGCTGGTGGCGATCTCGGTGTTGGGCAATCACACTTATTTTGGTGTGATCCATGTGCCGCGCCTGGAGTGGGGGGCGCTCGGCCCTGGACTGCTGGTCGCGCTCGGCGCGGGCTTGAGCGGCGGTCTGTTCTCGCGCTTGATGAGTGCATCGCTGACCGGCGCGCCATGGCGCCTGAACCGCTGGCGCGCGCGTTGGCCGGTCGGATTTGCCGCGGCCTGCGGCCTGGTGCTTGCGCTGATCGGGCTGGCCAGCGGCGGCGCGACTTTCGGCTCGGGCTCTGAGACCGTCAAGCACATGCTCGACGGCCACGACGAATTCACCCCGTTGCAAACCTTGCTCAAATTCATCGCCACCTGGATTTCCGCGTGGAGCGGCGCGCCTGGCGGTATCTTCGCACCGACACTGGCTTTTGGCGCGGGGCTCGGTCATGCGGTGACTTTGCTGACCCATCAGGTCACGGGTTCGGCGCTGGACAGCGCATTGATCGCGCTGGGCATGACAGGCTTTTTGGCGGCGGTCACCCAGGCGCCATTGACGGCCTTCATCATCGTGATGGAAATGGTCGATGGCCATGCGATGGTGCTCAGTCTGATGGCCAGTGCCATGCTCGCCAGCCTGACTTCGCGCATGATCAGCCGGCCGCTGTACGAGGTTTTGGCAAAACACATGCTGTACGCCGCATTGCCCCCATCTTCCCCGCCGATTAAGCAGTGAGCCCTACGCAGCGATGACGAGCAGGCGCTTGCTTGCGGACTGCTCGGTCAACGGCACCCCCCACGCGCCACGACCGGCTCAAGAAGCTCGGGAACATGCAGCGCGTCGGCGCGCGGGACAGCGCTTGAGTGCCCGTGCAGGCAAAAGGACAAGATAAGGGCATAAACTCATGCGCTTTTCTTTTTCTTTCTTGTTTTGCATCCGGAGCGCACATCATGGCCTTGATTCCCGCCACTATCCTTACAGGCTTTCTTGGCTCGGGCAAAACCACACTGCTCAAGCGTGTGCTCAACGAGAGCCACGGTCAGAAAATCGCAGTCATCGAAAACGAGTTCGGCGAGGAAAACATTGACAGCGACATCCTCGTGACCGAATCGAAAGAGCAGATCGTGCAGATGAATAACGGCTGCATCTGCTGCTCCATCCGCGAAGATTTGCGCGCCACCTTGCAACTGCTGGCGGCCAAGCGCCGCAAGGGGCTGCTCGATTTCGAGCGCGTGGTGATCGAAACCACGGGCCTGGCTGATCCGGGTCCGGTCGCGCAGACCTTCTTTCTGGACGATGAAATCGCCGAGACTTTTCTGCTCGATTCGATCCTCACGCTGGTTGACGCCAAACACGCCATGCAGCAGCTCGACGATCGGCAGGAGGCGCGCCGTCAGGTGGGCTTTGCCGATCAGCTATTCATCAGCAAGAGCGATCTGGTCAGCAAAGACGCGTTGGCGGTGCTGCAACATCGCCTCAAGCACATGAACCCGCGCGCGCCGCAAAAAGTGGTGCACTTTGGCGAGATGCCCATTGCGCAGGTGTTCGATCTGCGCGGCTTCAACCTGAATGCCACGCTGGATATCGACCCGGAATTTCTCAAGGAAGATGAGCACGCGCATACCCACGAGCACGAGCACGAGCACGGCGAGGATTGCGCGTGTTGCGCGCACGATGGGCATGAACATGGCGATGAAGGCCATGCGCATGATCACGATCATGCCCATCACCATCGCCATGACGACGACGTAAAAAGCTTCGTCTATCGCGCCACGCGCCCTTTCGACCCGGCGCGATTAGAGGATTTTCTGGGTGCTATCGTCAATATCTACGGCCCGCGCATGTTTCGCTACAAAGGCGTTCTTGATATGAAGGGCACCGAGCACAAAGTGATCTTTCAAGGCGTACATCAGCTCATGGGCAGCGACCTGGGGCCGGTCTGGGCCGAGGGCGAGCCGCGCGTGAGCAAGATGGTTTTCATCGGCATCGAGCTGCCGCGCGAAATCTTGGAGCAGGGCCTCGGCCAGTGCTTGACTTGACGCCATACCGGACCCCTCTGCGCGCCTCAGCGTGCCTGGGCTTGGGGCGGGAGCGCCAGGCACGGACCGCCGTCGCAATCCCCTGTCGTGGTCTTGCGCGCACCTGCAACGCAGCGGGCCGCAGGCGAATTCATGTGGCTTGTGCTGTTCCTGCCGTGGGGGGATTTTTGCGCATCGTCCGGAGGGCTCGGAAAACCTCTATACAATCCGCGCGCCCGTCAGGGGTACTGGGGAGACGACTCCCAGTTCAGTTTTATTTCAGTTTTATACAAGGCAAGGGGACAACATACCTCGAACCAGGGGGTACCGGAATGCCGCCAAGTTATGCTGGCTGCGCCCGGCGTTTCAACGTTGCCCATGTGCAACCCAGGATCCAATAAGGAGCTTCTCGTCGTGAAAAAATCCGCTGTCAAGGTTAAATCCGCGCAGAAACCGGCTGCCAAAAAGGGAGGAGCCGCCTCGTCATTGAGCGGGGTGTCTGCGGCAAAGAGCAATGCGGCAAGTCTTGCGGCCAAGACGCGCCCAACAGGCAAGGCGGCAACCGCGAAAACCGCTATGAAATCTGTTCCATCTGTAGTGAATGCGTCCAAGCCGGTCAAGCAACAGACCGGCAAGACGGCGCCAGCCAAGAAAATGACGACTCAAACAACCCCCGCCGTGGGAAAAAAACCCACCAAAGATACAGCAAAGACCGCCGTAAAAACGGGTGTGAAGACGGCGGTGAAAAAGCCCGCGAAGGAGGCCCTCAAGGGAGCCTCCCCGGCCGTCTCTGCAAAGGCATCGACAGCATCGGCAGCGAACGCGGGCGCAGCGTCGCCGATGCCGCCCAAAGCAACTTTTATGTCCGCCAAGCCCGGTTCTGTGTCGGGACTATGGAACACGCTCGCGCATGTTCCTCCGGTCATCGTGATCAAGAAAAACCCTAAGCTTGTCAACGTCTGGAAGACCAAATTGGCCGAAGAGCTCAGCAATGAGGAAGTCATCGCCATGCCCGATGACGAGTACATGAACGAAAAGCAGATGGCGTTTTTCCGCTTGAAGCTGCTGCGCCTGAAGCGCGACATTCTCGATAACGCGGACGAGACGACCGAGCATTTGCGTGAGGAAACCGTTGTCGTGCCCGACCCCGCTGACCGCGCCACAATCGAAGAGGAGCACGCGCTGGAGTTGCGTACCCGTGATCGTGAGCGCAAGCTGCTCAAAAAAATAGATCAGTCGATTGCGCGCATCGATGCAGGCGATTACGGCTACTGCGATGAAACCGGCGAACCCATCGGCGTGAGCCGCCTGATTGCGCGCCCAACGGCAACGCTTTCGCTTGAAGCGCAACAGCGTCGGGAACTGAAACAGAAGATGTTTGGCGATTGAGCTCGCCCATAAGAACCTGTTTACGATCTCAAATGGCCCACGCAGAGACCTTTTCGGGAGGGGATGCAAGGCGCGGCGCGCAGCCCATAGCCCGGCTATGGGCCAGCGTTGCAACGCCGCAGACCGCCCGAAAAGGCCTCTGCCCTTCGGGTTGGGCC
>JAITWT010000001.1 GCA_031285125.1 Burkholderiaceae bacterium
TCCGATCTTTTCAGTCCGGCGCGGACTTTTTTGGCGTTTTAGAGGCGCGAATCAACGCGACCGAGACATTGTCGCGTCCCCCGCCCTCGTTGGCCATGTCCACCAGGCGCTGGCTCAGCGTGTCCAGCGGCCCGGGCTCGCCGAGCGCGCGGGCCAGTTCATCGTCGGTCACCATGTCGGTCAGGCCGTCGGAGCACAGCAGGAACACGTCGCCGGGGTCGAGCGGGACTTCTTGCACGTCGAGCAGCACGGTGTCTTCAACGCCGAGGGCGCGCGTCACCAGGCTGCGGTAAGACGAGGCGGCGGCTTCCTCGGGCGTGATCAGGCCGGCGTCGATGTGTTCTTGCAGCAGCGACTGGTCGCGCGTCAACTGCGCCAGCGCGCCGGCGCGCCAGCGGTAGACGCGCGAATCGCCGACATGGCCGATCAGCAGCGCGGATCCCAGCGGCACGGTCATGACCAGCGTGGTGCCCATGCCGGCGTAGTCGGGATTGGCGTAGGCGGCCTCGAAGATGGCGCGGTTGGCGTTATCGACGCAAATTTCCATCGCCCGCCGCAGATCGCGCGCCGTGACCGCGCGCGCCGCTTGCGACAGCAGCCAGCTCGTCAGTTGGGAGCAAACCTGCTCGACGGCCATGGCGCTGGCGATCTCGCCCGCGTTGTAGCCGCCCATGCCGTCGGCCAGCACCACGATGCCGTGCTGCCGGTCCACCCGCACGGCGTCTTCATTGTTGGTCCGCACGCGGCCAACGTCGGATAGGGCGCTGTACTCGAAATCCATGACAAGGGAAAAGGAGCGCCCAGCTTATCACCCGTGCTCTCTCAAGCAGGGTCGGTCGCTTCGTCCTTGGCGTTATTGCGCGCGCGCGCGGCCAGCGTCTTGCCGAGGCCCACCACCAGCGCCGCGCCGACGGCGGCGGCGGCGTAATGGAGCCAAGGGCGGCCTTCGGCCAGGGAATGCAGCACGTTGTCCTTGACGATGGTTTCGCCGCCCACCCAGCCGATCAGCGCCGCGCCCAGCACCACGATCCACGGAAAGCGCTGCATCAGCTTGATGAGCAGCGTGCTGCCAAAGATGACCAGCGGAATGCTGATCGCCAGGCCCAGGATCAACAGCGTCATGCTGCCCTCGGCGGCGGCGGCCACGGCGATGACGTTGTCCAGGCTCATGACCACGTCGGCCAGCAAGATGGTGCGCACGGCCGCCATCATGTTGCCCTGGCCCTTGTTTTCGCCCTCGCCCTCGCCTTCGTCCTCGTGAAAGAGCTGCACGCCAATCCACAGCAACAGCAGGCCGCCGGCAATTTCGAGCCAGGGCAGCGCCAGCAGCTTGGCGGCGACCACGGTCAGAATCACGCGCAAGATCACCGCCGCGCCCGAGCCGAACAGAATTGCCTTGCGCTGCTGCGGCGGCGGCAGCGAGCGCGCCGCCAGCGCGATGACGACCGCGTTGTCGCCCGAGAGAATGATGTTGATCCAGATGATCTTGAGCAGACCGATCCAGAAATCAGCGGTAGCCAGAACTTCCACGGCAATTGCCTCCAGTTTGAAATAGATGTGCCTCGCGTTCGATGCGGATGTCACCCCGGCGGGATGGCGCGAAATACGCGAACTCGTGAAGTTTAGTCAAAATTACGTTAACTAAACATGATGAATGCTTAACACACCCGCAACAAACCGCGCCCACCCTGAAAATTCAACCTAGAAACGGCAGTTGAACGCACCCGCCCGTGCCGTAATCGGCGTGCCAGGCCAGGGGGAGCGCTGCGGCTCCAAAAGCGCCTGCGCGCCTTTGGACAGCGCCAACAGGCCCAGCCTCTGGCTGGGCCGCGCCAGGCAAGGGCGAGGACGCGACAAGCGCATGCCTGCAAGAACGCGCAACGCCGCATGGCGCGCCGCGTGCGGCGCGGGCCCGTGCGTGGCGCGCTCATCCCAAAGGTCAAAGTCAGCGAAGTCGCGCAAGTCCATATTCATCAAGCTTCCCTCAAGATAACCAGCGATCAACGGCCGTTTCTAGGTTAAAGCCTCAAACCGCGCGGTGCAGAACCACTTCCAACACGAAGCGCGATCCCGCATACGCCAGCAACAGCAACAGCGCACCCGCATACAGTATGTGCGTGGCGCTGCGACCGCGCCAGCCGAAGCGCGCGCGGCCCGCCAGCAGCACGGCGAAAGTGACCCAGGCCAGGATAGAAAACACCGTCTTGTGATCCCAACGCCAGCCATTCGGAGATAAGGTTTCAGAAAACAGCAGCCCAGCCAGCAGCGTCGCCGAGAGCAGCACAAAACCCGCGCTCACAAAACGGAAGGTCAACCGCTCCAGCGTGAGCAGCGGCATGCCCATCGGCACGGACAAATCGCAGGCGTGCCGTATCTGCCTTTCCGCGCGACCCAGCAGTCCCGCGTGGACCACAGCCACGGCAAACAAACCGTAAGAGGCAATGCCCAACGCCAAATGCAAGGGCAGCCACGGGGAAGTCAGCGTGTACAGCGGCGGCCCGGGGAAAACCAGCGCCAACAACACGGCCACGGCCCCCAGCAGGGCCAAGATGGGCCGGATCACCAGTCCGGGATACAGGAAGTTTTCGACGCCATAGACCAGCAGCGCCAGCCAGACCGTCAGCGACAACGCCGGGCCGAAACCGAAATGCGGCTGCCCCTGCGTCAGGCCGCACCCCAAGGTCAGCGCCTGCAGCAACCACGCCAGACCCAGCAAGGTCTGAATGACACGCCGCGGCAAGCGCGAGGCAAACGCTGCAACCAGCATGTAGACAAGCATGGCGGCGATACCCAGCGCCGTCTCCAGCAGGGGATGGCTCGCTAGAATCATGTTTCGAGTTTAGCGTTTTGCGCTCACTGGACATGCGGCCGCAGTGCAATTACCCCCGGTTTGTGCGCGGCTTGCGCACCGATTGCACCCCCATCTCCACATAATTTCCGCGCTTGAAACCGCCCGTGCCCTGCCCCTCGTTCCTGCCTGTACAAAATGAAAACGATGCATGCTTTCATTGATGCGGCGGGACACTAGAGGCGAACCGGCGGATTGCGTAAAGTGCACTTCCCACGCCCCATTTAACCCACACTCCAACGATGGCCAACGCCCTTACCGAAAAATTCTCGCGCCTGGTCAAGCAAATCAGCGGTCAGGCCCGCATCACTGAAAGCAATGTGCAGGACATGCTGCGCGAAGTGCGCATGGCGCTGCTGGAGGCCGACGTCGCACTGCCCGTGGTCCGCGACTTCATCGCGCGCGTCAAGGATCAGGCGCTCGGGCAGGAGGTGCTGGGCTCGCTCAAACCGGGTCAGGCGCTGGTCGGCATCGTCAACCGCGAATTGGCCGCGACCATGGGCGAAGGCGTGTCCGACATCAATCTGGCCGCACAGCCGCCCGCCGTCATCCTGATGGCCGGCCTGCAAGGCGCGGGCAAAACCACCACGACCGCCAAGCTCGCCAAGCACCTGATCGACAAGCGCAAGAAGAAGGTGCTGACCGTCTCGGGCGACGTTTATCGCCCGGCGGCGATCGAGCAGCTCAAGACCGTCACGAAGCAAGCCGGCGCCGAATGGTTCCCGAGCGCGCCCGATCAGAAACCGCTGGATATCGCGCGCGCCGCGCTCGATCACGCCAAGCGCCACTTCTTCGACGTGCTGCTGGTGGACACCGCCGGCCGTCTGGCGATCGACGAAGTGCTGATGCAGGAAATCAAAACCCTGCACGCTGCGCTCAATCCGGTCGAAACCTTGTTCGTGGTCGATGCCATGCAGGGCCAGGACGCGATCAACACCGCCAAGGCGTTCAAGGAAGCGCTGCCGCTGACCGGCATCATCCTGACCAAAATGGACGGCGACTCGCGCGGCGGCGCGGCGCTATCGGTGCGGCAGATCACGGGCGTGCCGATTAAGTTCGCGGGGACCAGCGAAAAGATCGACGGCCTGGAAATCTTCGACGCCGAACGCCACGCGGGCCGCGTCCTGGGCATGGGCGACATCGTCGCGCTGGTCGAGCAGGTCACGGCCGGCGTCGATGTCGCCGCGGCGCAGAAGCTCGCGGCCAAGGTCAAGACCGGGGGGTTCGACCTGAACGACTTTCTGACACAACTTCAGCAAATGAAACAGATGGGCGGTCTGTCGGGCTTGATGGACAAGCTGCCAACCCAGTTGGCGGCCAAGGCCAGCAATGCCGATATGGCACGCGTGGAACGCGACGTGCGCCGCAAGGAAGGCATCATCAACAGCATGACCTTGCAGGAGCGGCGCAAGCCGGACATCATCAAAGCCACCCGCAAGCGCCGAATTGCGGCCGGCGCCGGTGTTCAGGTACAGGATGTCAACCGTCTGCTCAACGAGTTCGGGCAAATGCAGACCATGATGAAAAAGTTCAAAGGCGCCGGGCTGATGAAAATGGTCAAGCGCATGGGCGGCATGAAAGGGCTGCCCGGCATGGGCGGATTACCGGGGCTGTGAACGGCACTGGGCTCAGAACCTGTTTACGATCTCAAATGGCTCACGTTGGGCCGCAATCGGGATGAGTGGGTGGCCCATGGCGCGCCGCATGGGCTGGTGCCCATGCAAGCGACTGGGCCGCCCAATCGCCCGA
>JAITWT010000011.1 GCA_031285125.1 Burkholderiaceae bacterium
TTGGTGGTGCGCGCCGCCGCCCGCACCACCACCACCACGCGCAAACGCATGGTCGGCGGCTTTTACAGCTACGACAACCAGACCGATACCCAAGATCTGGGACAGGTGTGCGGCGGCAAGAGCGACAGCCGCGGCCTGCTGACGTGCACGGTCAAGCTCGATACGCCGGGCCGTGTCGAATTGGTCGCCACCGCGCGCGATGCGCAGGGCCGCCAGAGTCTGGCGGCCAATTCGGTGTACGTCAACAAGCTGGGCGAAGTGTGGTTCGGCGGCGAAAACCACGACCGCATCGACGTGCTGCCCGAGAAGAAAAACTACGCGCCGGGCGAGACCGCGCGCTTTCAGGTGCGGATGCCGTATCGCGCCGCCACCGCGCTGGTCGCGGTCGAGCGCGAAGGCATCATGGAAACGCACGTCGTCAAACTCGACGGCAAAGACCCGGCCATCAGCCTGCAAGTCAAGCCCGAATGGGGGCCGAACGTGTACGTCAGCGTGCTGGCCCTGCGCGGCCGCCTGCGCGACGTGCCGTGGTACAGCTTTTTCACCTGGGGCTGGCGCGCGCCGATGGACTGGTGGCGCGCCTGGCGGGTCGAGGGCAAGGACTACGTGCCGCCGACCGCGATGGTTGATTTAAGCAAGCCCTCGTTCCGGCTGGGCGTGGGCGAGATCCGCGTCGGCGCGCAAAACCACACCCTGACCGTGAAGGTGGCCGCCGACAAGCCAAGCTATCAAATCCGCGGCAAGGCGCAGGTCACCCTGACCGGCACCCTGCCCGGCGGCAAACCGGCGGCGGGCGCGGAGGTGGCGGTGGCGGCGGTCGATCAGGCGCTGCTCGAACTGATGCCCAACGACAGTTGGAACCTGCTCGACGCGATGCTGCAACGGCGCAGTTGGGGCGTCGCCACCTCGACCGCGCAAATGGAAATCATTGGCCGCCGCCATTACGGGCGCAAGGCCGTTCCGGCTGGTGGCGGCGGCGGCAAGAGCCAGACGCGCGAATTGCTCGACACGCTGCTGCTGTGGAACCCGCGCGTGGTGCTCGATGCCAACGGGCGCGCCACGGTAACCGTGCCGCTCAACGATGCGCTGACCACCTTCCGCATCGTCGCCGTGGCCGATCAGGGCACGGGCCTGTTCGGCACCGGCCAGACTACGATCAGCACCGCGCAGGACTTGCAGATCATCAGCGGCCTGCCGCCGCTGGTGCGCGAGGGCGACCAGTTCCGCGCCCAGATCACGCTGCGCAACACCACCAAGGCGGCGATGAAGGTGCAGGCAACGCCCAGCGCAACGCCGCTGACGCTGACGCCGCAAACGGTCGAAATCCCGGCGGGCGAGGCGCGCGAAATCGCGTGGGACGTGAACGTGCCCGCGCCAGGCGGCACGACCCGGATCGACACGCTGCAATGGCAAATCGAAGCGCATGACACCTTGGGCAGCAAAGCCGCTGATGCGCTCAAACTGAGCCAGCGCGTCGTCCCCGCCGTGCCGCTGACGGTGCAGCAGGGCGAACTGGTGCAACTGGGCGGCCCGTACACACTGCCCGTGGCCCCGCCCGCCGACGCGCTGCCGGGGCAGGGCGGCGTCAAGCTGGCGCTGCAACCGCGGCTGGCCGAAGGGCTGCCCGCCATCCGCGACTGGTTCATCAAATACCCATTCGTCTGTCTGGAGCAAAAAGCCAGCAAGGCCATCGGCCTGCGCGATGCGAAGCTGTGGCAGGACGTGCTGGCGCAAATGCCCACGTATCTGGACGAGGACGGGCTGGCCAGCTACTTTCCGCCGCGCGATGGCGACGCCCATCGCGGCAGCGACATCCTGACGGCCTACATCCTTGCGGCCACCGAAGAAGCCTCGCACATCGACAAAGCCTACGCACTGCCCGGCGACCTGCTCGAACCGATGGCGCGCGGCCTGACGGCGTTCGTCGAAGGGCGCATCGAGCGCAAGTTCTGGTCGCCGCGCGCCGATCTGGACATCCGCAAACTGGCCGCCATCGAGGCGCTCTCGCGCTACGGCAAGGCCAACGCGCACATGCTGGGCAGCATCACCCTCGCGCCCAACCAGTGGCCCACCAGCGCGGTCATCGACTGGCTGCAAATCCTGCAACGCCTCAAAGACGCGCCGCAGCGCGAAGCGCGCATCGCCGAAGCGGGCAACATCCTGAAAGCGCGCCTGTCGTATCAGGGCACAAAGCTGATCTTCAGCACCGACAAAGACGATTACCTGTGGTGGCTGATGACCAACGGCGACGTGAACGCCGCGCGCCTGATGCTGGCGGTCATGGACGACCCGGCGTGGAAGGACGACCTGGGCAAGCTGGTCGGCGGCCTCATCAACCGCCAGCAAAACGGCGCCTGGCACACCACCACCGGCAACTTCTGGGGTGGTCTGGCGCTGGAGCAGTTCTCGCGCAAATTTGAATCCGCGCCGGTGGGCGGCGTCACCACCGCCGAACTGGGCCAGAACAAGAGCACCGTCGATTGGAGCCGCGTCCAGCGCATCGAAGCCACCGACGCCGAGGGCATCGGGCATCAGGGCACCTTCTCGGGCGCGCCCTCATCGCCGGGCAACCTGCGCAACAACACCATGTTCATGCCTTGGCCCGTCGGCAGCGCCAGCGCGCCCCTGCACGTCACGCACGAAGGCAGCGGCAAACCGTGGCTGACGCTGCAATCGGTGGCGGCGGTGCAACTGAAAGCGCCGTTCGCGGCGGGCTATTCGGTCAAGAAAACCATCACCCCGGTCGAGCAGGCCGTGCCCGGCAAAACCACGCGCGGGGACGTGCTGCGCATCACGCTGGAAGTCAACGCCAGCGCCGACATGACCTGGGCCGTCATCACCGACCCGATTCCGGCGGGCGCGACCATTCTGGGCAGCGGCCTGGGGCGCGATTCGGAAATCGCCACGCAGGGCGAAAGGAGCGAGGGCTACGGCTGGTTCGGGTTCGAGGAGCGCACCTTCGAGGTATTCCGCCGCTACTACGAATACCTGCCCAAAGGTGTCGTCAAGATGCAATACACCGTGCGCCTGAACAACG
>JAITWT010000014.1 GCA_031285125.1 Burkholderiaceae bacterium
TCAACCAAAAGGGCTCAGGGCGTGTCCTGGTGTCCATCTGCGCGGCAGGCGGTCAGGGTGTGACCGCTATCATCGAAAAGTAATCCCTCCACAGCACACTCAGCCCGCGATCGCGGGCTGAGTTGATGGGTGCGATGGCGCGATCAGCTTATTCGGATGAAGTCGACTTTATCGCGCACGGAACACCCCGGACACGACCAGGAGTCGGGGATTTGCGACCAGCGCGTACCGGGGGGAAAGCCTTCGTTCGGGCAGCCCTGACTCTCGTCATAGACATAGCCGCAATCCGGGCAGCGGTAGCAGGCCATGGCATTGGTGGATGCCGCGGCGGCAGCCGGTGGTGCAGCAATCGCCTCCTGCGGCGGCGGCGGCTGTGCTCCTTCCTCCTGTATCGCGCGCTGTTCACGAAACGCTGCGGCTTTACGCAGCAGTTTTTCACGCTTGGATGGCTGCAGATTGGCCCGGGTGAGATCGCCCTTGTAGTGGGTCATGACCAGCGGGTCCATTTGCCGGAACCACATCCAGGGAATGTAGGCTGGGATCAACATGGAGGCGTAGCCAGAGGGGAGCTGCGGGCTGTCGTCGAAATGGCGCAGCGCCTGATAGCTGCGCGTCGGATGCGCATGATGGTCGGAGTGGCGCTGCAATTGGTAGAGCACCAGGTTGGTGATGATGTAGTTGCTGTTCCAGGAGTGCGCGGGCGTGCAGTGCTCGTAGCGGCCATCGGGGGTCTTCTGGCGCAGCAGGCCATAGTGCTCAATGTAGTTGATCACTTCCAGCAGCGAAATGGCATAGAACGCCTGCAACAGCAGGAAGGGCAGCACGATCCAGCCCAACCACAACGTCAACGCGCCAAAAAAGATCACGGTCAGGAACCAAGCCTGGAGGTTGTCGTTTTCCCAGCTCCACACGCTTTTGCCTTGGCGATTCAGGCGATTGCGCTCAATTTTCCAGGCAGAAATCAAGCTGCCAATCATCGTGCGCGGCAGGAAGCGCCAGAAGCTTTCACCCATTCTGGCACTGGCCGGATCCTCGGGTGTCGCCACATTTTTATGGTGGCCGCGCACATGCTCGGTATAAAAGTGGCCATAGGCCGTGGGCGCTAGCATGAGCTTGGACATCCAGCGGCCCTGGCTATCGCGCTTGTGGCAGAGCTCATGACCACCGATGAAGGCTAAACCATTGATCGTGCCGACGGAAATTATCAGTCCAACCAATTGCCAGAGGGGGCGATGCTCATAAAAGCCTTGCGCCACCAGCCAAGCGGCCCATATGGTGACGATGAGCTGAGAGGGAAGGTAGGCGTAGACGACGAAGCGGTAGTACCGATCAGCTTCAAGCTGAGCCGCGGCGGATTCTGGGGGATTGCTCTGGTCGGCGCCGCCCAGCCAGTCCAGCACCGGCACCACCACGTAGACCAAGAAAGGCCCGCCCCAAACCAAAAAATTCCAGCCGGTGAAGGCGTAAAGTATGAGGACGAGAACGCCGAGTAGCGGAATAAACGGGCTGAGCAGCCAGAGATAGCGCTTTGGATCAGACCATTTGGCGGTCATGGGAAGTGTATCTGCAGTCATGTATATGCCTCCTATTGCTGTCTTACACCTTGCTAACTTATGCCTAACCCGTCTGCTTGACAATACCTACTTACCCTTAGCTAGCCCCCCCAAATACCATGCGCAAGCTTTATATCGGCAATAAAAACTACTCGTCTTGGTCGATGCGTCCCTGGGTTCTTATGAAACAGGCTGGGATTGACTTCGAAGAAGTCATGGCGCGTTTCGACAGTTTCGCGCCCGATTCGCAATTCAAGCGGATCATGGGCCCGCTGACTGCGCTGGCGCAGGTGCCGGCGCTCGATGACGATGGCCTGGTCGTCTCGGACTCCTTGGCTATCGCCGAGTACCTGGCCGAGACTTTTCCCGAGCGTCAACTGTGGCCCCAGGACAAGGCGCAGCGCGCCCACGCGCGCAGTCTATGTGCCGAAATGCATGCCGGTTTTCGCGCGTTGCGCAGTGCCTGCGGCATGAACATCGAAGCCGATTTGCGTCCCCAAGGGCAACTGATTTGGCGTGACAACGCGCCCGTGCGCGCCGATGTGGCGCGTATCGTTTCGATGTGGGAAGGACTGCTCGCGGCCCACGCGGCCAGCCATGCCGACAAGATGCTTTTCGGCCCCTTCACCATTGTTGATGCCTACTATGCGCCGGTGGTGATGCGTTTGACGCGCTTCGGGCTGCCGGTGCCGCCCGCGATTGCCGCGTATATGGAACGGGTACAAGCCCTGCCGGGAGTGCGCGCCTGGATCGATGGCGCGCTTGCCGAGCGTGATTTCAGGGAATTTCAGGAGCCGTACCGGCTCTCACGCTGAGCGTGCTGAGGTGCGGAGGCCCCCAGGAAGCCCATGGCCTGGCTTCCTGAGAGGGGGGCGTCAGAACTTGTAGGACACCGCCAAATAAGTGACCAGGGGATTGAGCGTCAGGGTCGCCTGACTGGTCATGACGGGTATGCCGACGGCTGAGGTATTGAGCGTGGCCGTGGTCTTCAGTGGAATGTACGAGAACGACAACGCCGCCCCCCAGTGCTTGTCGATCTGCCAGCTTGCGCCTACGCTAAACACTGGCGCAAACGAGCGTTTGAGTGAAGCCGTGGTGTTAAGCGCGGCAGCGGGCAGTCCTGTCATTTGAGAGACGGCGCCTGCCAAGCCACTGGTCAGTTTCACGTTGTCGTACCAGACGTAAGTACCGCCTATACCCACGAAAGGACGCACTGCCACGTCGCCATCAAAGAAATAGTACTTAAACAATAGTGTTGGGCTCCATTGCCTGGCCTTGCCAAGCTCGCCGGCGCTCGCCAGCGTACCGGTGCCTTGCAACTTAAACCTGGGCGGTATGCCCACAATGCCTTCAAGCGCCCAATTACTTGCGAAAAAATAGTTCAGCGTCAGCCCCAGGGTATTGGCGCCGCTCACACTCGCACCTGAGCCGGGCACGAGGGTCGCCCTCGGATAGGTCACCGCCAGCGGCGTGCTCGAATCATTCGGATAGAAGTTCATCCAGCCGGCGCTTAACACCCAATCACCCGCCTGCTGTGCCATTGCATTGCTGGATGCCAAGGCGGTCAGAGCGGCCACCGAGACCAGTGCAAGAATGTGTTTTTTCATAAAAGTCCCATCCTAAAAAATAAGTAAAAGGTATTAAATTTTTGATCGTGTGTCCTGGGTTCGTTATGCGTTATTCGCTCCTCCTCCCGCGCTTGATAGGTAAAAACGACGCCACTCGGCACAGCCCTGCTGCGGCCATGGGCTCGGTTGACCGGCAGCGATCGCAACCAGGCTGTCGTCAGTATTCCTTCCCAAGCGATGATGGCTCAAAATTGGGGGGCTGCGCGTCGGGACTTTCCCGTATTTTTGTATCCGCGCCGTTGTCAGGGGTCGCCCAGAGGGCTGCTGTCGTCCGCACCGAGTTGGCCGCTAACAAGCAGATGCTTGCAAAAGCTAGATGCACCCAATGGAAAGCCGGGCATGTCCCGGCTTTCGCTTTTGTACAATCGGCGGATCTTCCGAGGAGCGTTGCAGCGCCCCCTTCCCGTGCGGGGCGTTAGGCTCGGAACCCACCTTCGCAACCACGCTCATCCGCCCTCTTGCGGTGAGCTTTCACCTTGGCTTCTGGCACCCCGAGGCGGCGGCATTGTCAATGCTCGTTTTGGAGTTGTACAGATGAACGCACCTGTTTCTACCGCCCGCGCTGAGTGCGCGGTTGCTGATCTTGCCCTGGCCGATTGGGGCCGCAAGGAAATCCGTATCGCCGAAACCGAGATGCCCGGCCTGATGGCGATCCGCGAGGAGTTCGCCACGAACCAGCCGCTCAAGGGCGCGCGCATCGCCGGGTCGCTGCACATGACGATCCAGACCGCCGTGCTGATCGAAACCTTGCAGGCGCTGGGCGCGCAGGTGCGCTGGGCTTCGTGCAATATCTTCTCGACGCAGGATCACGCGGCGGCGGCCATCGCGGCCACGGGCACACCGGTGTTCGCGCGCAAGGGCGAATCGCTGGCCGAGTACTGGGACTACACGCACCGCATTTTTGAATTCGGGCCCAAAGGCGACGCTGCCGAAGGGCCGAACATGATTCTGGACGATGGGGGCGATGCCACGCTGCTGATGCACCTGGGCCAGCGCGCCGAGCGTGATGCCAGCGTGCTGGCGCACCCGGCCAGCGAGGAGGAGCGCGCGCTGTACGCCGCGATCAAGGCCAGGCTGGCGCAGGACGCGACGTGGTATTCGCGCAAGTCGGCCCAGATCATCGGCGTGACCGAGGAGACCACCACCGGCGTGCACCGCCTCAATGAAATGGCGGCTAAGGGCGCGTTGCTGTTCAGCGCGATCAACGTCAACGATTCGGTCACCAAGAGCAAGTTCGACAACCTGTACGGCTGCCGCGAGTCGCTGGTCGATGGCATCAAGCGCGCCACCGACGTGATGGTGGCGGGCAAGGTCGCGCTGGTGTGCGGCTATGGCGACGTGGGCAAGGGCAGCGCGCAGGCGCTGCGCGCGCTGTCGGCGCAGGTGTGGGTGACGGAGATCGACCCGATCAATGCGCTGCAAGCGGCGATGGAAGGCTACCGCGTGGTGACGATGGAACAGGCGTGCGCGCAGGCCGACATCTTCGTGACCTGCACCGGCAACCGTGACGTGATCACCTACGCGCACATGGCGCGCATGAAGGATCAGGCCATCGTCTGCAACATCGGCCACTTCGACAACGAAATCGACGTGGCGTCGCTGGAAACGCAGTGCCGGTGGGAAGAAATCAAGCCGCAGGTCGATCACGTGATCTTCCCGGACGGCAAGCGCATCATCCTGCTGGCCAAGGGGCGGCTGGTTAATCTGGGCTGCGCCACGGGGCATCCGAGCTACGTGATGTCCTCGTCTTTTGCCAACCAGACCATTGCGCAGATCGAGCTGTTCACGCGCCGTGAAGCGTATCAGCGGGGGCATGTGTACGTGCTGCCCAAGCTGCTCGACGAAAAGGTCGCGCGGCTGCAACTGTCCAAGCTCGGCGCGCAACTGACCGAACTGACCGACGCGCAGGCGGCCTACATCGGCGTGAACAAAGCCGGGCCGTACAAGGCCGAAACCTACCGCTACTGATCGGGCACGGTCAGAGGCTGGAGCGGGCGGGCAGCGTGCGCGCGGATCAATTGCTGGTTGAGCGGGGCCTGGCGGCTTCGCGTTCGCAGGCCGCGCGGCTGATTGCCGCCGGGCTGCGCTGGCGCATGGGTGCGGATGCGGCTTGGCGCAGGGTCGGTAAGAACGGCGATGAATTGCCGGCCGCCGCGCAGCTCGAATTGCTCGATACCGCCGAGGCGCGCTACGTCTCGCGCGGCGGGCTCAAGCTCGAAGGGGCGCTGGCGGCTTGCGGTGTCGCGGTGCGCGATGGCGTGTGCTTGGACGTGGGGCAATCGACAGGCGGCTTCACCGATTGTCTGCTGCGCCACGGCGCGCGGCGCGTGATCGGCGTGGATGTCGGCCACGGCCAGTTGCATCCGCGGCTGCGTGCCGACGCACGGGTGCTGGCCTTCGAGGGCGTCAATGCGCGCTACCTGACCCGGGATGATTTGCCGGGAATGCCCGCGCAAGGGTTCGACTGGATCGTGGGCGATCTCTCGTTTATCTCGCTGACGCTGGTGCTGCCGGTGTTCGCGCCGCTGCTGGCGCGCGATGGGGCGCTGCTGTTGCTGGTTAAGCCGCAATTCGAGTTGCAGCCGGGGCAAATCGGCAAAGGCGGTGTGGTGCGCGATCCGGCTTTGTACGGGCCGGTCGAGCAGCGGATGCGCGTGGCGTGCGCGGCGCTCGGATTGCGCGTGCTGGCCTGGATCAGCAGCCCGATCGCGGGGGGCGATGGAAACCGCGAGTTTTTCATGCATGCCGTTCGAGGCGCTTTGTAATCACAAATCCGTACAAAAATCCGAATAAAAATCCCCAATAGCAGGAGCAGCAAAAGTGACGATTCCGTTGAGTTTCGAGTTCTTTCCGCCCAAGACCTCCGAAGGCGTGGTCAAACTGCGCGCGGTGCGCCAGCAGTTGTATGCACTGCGCCCCGAGTTTTGCTCGGTCACGTATGGCGCGGGCGGTTCGACGCAGGAGGGAACTTTCGGCGCGGTGCGCGAAATCCTGGGCGAAGGGATGGACGCGGCCAGTCATTTTTCGTGCATTGGCGCCACCCGCGCGGGCGTACGCGCGCAATTGGCGCAGCTCAAGGCGCTGGGGGTGCGCCGGCTGGTCGCGCTGCGCGGCGATCTGCCCAGCGGTTACGGGCTGGGCGGCGAGTTCCAGTATGCGAGCGATCTGGTCGCCTTCATCCGCGCCGAGACTGGGCGCGATTTTCATATCGAAGTGGCTTGCTATCCCGAAACGCATCCGCAGGCGCGCTCGCCGCAGGCCGATTTGCAGGCGTTCGCAACCAAGGTGTGCGCCGGCGCGGATTCGGCCATCACGCAATATTTCTTCAACGCGGATGCGTACGCGCGCTTCGTGGACGAGGCACGCACGCTGGGCGTGGCCGTGCCGATCGTGCCGGGCATCATGCCCATCACCAGTTCGGCGCAGCTGATGCGCTTTTCAGATGCCTGCGGCGCCGAAATTCCGCGCTGGATCCGGCAACGCCTGCAAGATTTTGGCGACGACACGGCATCGATTCGCGCTTTTGGCCTGGACGTGGTGGCCGCGCTGTGTGAGCGCCTGGCCGCCAGCGGCGCGCCTGGGCTGCACTTCTACACCATGAACCAGGCCGCCCCGACCTTGGGGGTGTTGCAACGGCTGGGGTGGGGCGGGTGATGGCACGGGCAAAGCGCGGAACCTCGTTTCTGTCAGGGGTTTGAGGCGCTTAAGAACCTGTTTACGATCTGAAATGGCTCACGTTGGGCCGCCCAATCGCCCGATTTCGGCCCAACCCGAAGGGCAGAGGCCTTTTCGGGCGGTCTGCGGCGTTGCAACGCTGGCCCATAGCCGGGCTATGGGCTGCGCGC
>JAITWT010000051.1 GCA_031285125.1 Burkholderiaceae bacterium
CTTGCACGGCGGCTCGAACGCGCCGCAAGCTTTCATTGAGACCGCCACCAACAACATTGCCATCGATGTCACATGGCGTCTGCTGTGGAAAGACGATCGCTACCAAGACGGTACCGTCCCCGAAGAAGAAAAGGGTTATGTGTTTCTGCACCCCGAACCCCCGGAGCCCGAGAAGCCCGCGCCGGTGTACCGCCCCAGCGGCATCACGGTCGCCGAAAGCGGTGACAAGGCCCCGGTAGGCGGGCGCTGGCTGGTGGAAAGCGATCTGTTCGGCGTGGTGCAGGTGCAGGCCGGAGAGGTGTTGCCGCTGTATAAAGGACAGAAGGTGCGCTGGGTGCTGGCGGCGGTGTGAGCGTGTCCAGTCAGAGAACAAGGAGCGTGCCCAATCCATGCGTGTGAGACGCACCGGCAGATCGCGGATGCGTATGCGCAGATGGCACCAGCGTCAGTAAACATTGACGCACTCATGAATAACTTTCCACGCTAGGCTCATCACAGCACGCAGGAGCGCCGCGTCGCCCAGCGCGCGTGCCACGGCTGTTTTGGGACGGTTCGCCACCACGCGCGACGTCCCAATTTCTCATGAGCCTCTAACGGGCCCTTTCATGCGCCGTTAATGCGCCTTCAATGGGCCTTTAATGCGCCCCTGCCGCCGCGTCTCCAATGCTGCTTGGGGTGGTGCGCGTCGTCAACCAGATCAGCGGGATCAGCAAGATAAACAGCAGCGCCGAAATGTAGAACACGTCCCCCGCAGCCAGCATGTAGGCTTGCTGATCAACCATGCGGTTGAGTTGCCCGAGGACTTGCTCCGCGCTAAAACCGGCCGCGCTGAAACTGCGCATGGGGCCCGTCAGGGCGACGCTGCCGTTGTTGATGTACTCCGTCAGTTGCGCATGATGCAGGGAAGCGCGGTTGTCCCACAAGGTGGTGGTGATCGAGGTGCCCATCGCGCCCGCGACCATGCGCAGGAAGTTCGACAGGCCCGAGGCGGCCGGGATTCGATCGGGCGACACGCCCGACAGCGTGATCGTCACCAGCGGGATGAAGAAGCAGGACATGGCCAGCCCCTGTATGAGGGTGGGGATCATGATCGTGCTGAAATCAGCCTGGGTGCTGAAGCGTGAGCGCATCCACAGCACCAGCGCGAAGATCAGGAAGGACAGCGAGGCGTAGCGGCGCGGATCGATGCGTCCGAGGGACAGCCCCACCAGCGGCGTGCAGAGTACCGCGAACAGTCCGACCGGCGCCAGCACCATGCCGGCATAGGTGGCGGTGTAGCCCATCCATTGCTGCAGCCACAGCGGCAGGATGACCACGTTGCCGAAGAACAGGCCATAGCCGATGGCCATCGAAAACGAGCCCACCCAGAAATTGCGGTTCTTGAACAGCGACAGATCAACCACCGGGTGCTTGTCGGTGAGTTCCCAGACCAGGAAAAAACAGAAGCCCACGACCGCGATCACCGCCAGCGCAACGATCATGCCGGAGTTGAACCAGTCGAGCTCCTTGCCCTTGTCGAGCATGATTTGCAGCGCGCCGACCCATATGACCAGCAGCGCCAGGCCCATCGCGTCGATCGGCACCTTTTGCGTCGGGCTTTCACGCTTGCGGTAAATCGCCCAGGTGATGCCGGCGGCAAGCAGGCCGCCCGGAACGTTGATGTAGAAGATCCACGGCCAGGAGATGTTGTCGGTAATCCAGCCGCCCAGCAAAGGCCCCATGACGGGCGCGATCAGCGTGGTCATCGACCACATCGCCATCGCCGTGCCGGCTTTGGCGCGAGGGTAGGTGGACAGCAGCAGCGTTTGCGACAGCGGAATCATCGGCCCGGCAACGAAACCCTGCAGCACGCGAAAGGCAATCAGCGTCGGCATGTTGGGCGCCAAGCCGCACATCGCCGAAGTGATGATGAACAGCATCACGCTCAACATGAACAGCCGCACCTGCCCGAAACGCTGCGTGAGCCAGCCGGTCAGCGGGACCGAGATGGCGTTGGCCACACCAAAGCTGGTGATGACCCACGTGCCTTGCGAGGCGCTTACGCCCAGATCGCCCGAAATCGCTGGCAGCGACACGTTGGCGATCGACGAATCGAGCACGTTCATGAAGGTGGCCGCCGAAAGGGCGAAAGTGCCCAAGACGCGGGCCCACCCTTCAAGCGGCGGCGGGTTGAAGGCCGGAGCAGCAGCAGCCATGAGATTGCTTTATGAGTTTGGCGCTTAAGGGCAGAGGTGCGGCAGCCGGTGGTGGCTGCCTGCCTCAAGCCCGGGGCGCGAAGTTCTTATCAGTGGCCCGTGGCGGGTGCGGGGGCGGGCAGCGGGGGACGCCCCAGATTGGCTGCGATGATGCGCTGCACATCGGCATCGGCGCCGCGGTCGAGCTCGCTGTAAACACTGGTTTGCGCTACCGGCGTCCCGCGCGGCGCGGCGGCGAGCATCTCGCCATTACGGTCGCGCACGTCCACTTCGGCCTCCATCGACAGGCCCACGCGCAGTGGGTGCGCTTTGAGTTGCTCGGCGTCGATCGCGATGCGCACCGGCACGCGCTGCACCACCTTGATCCAGTTGCCGGTGGCGTTTTGCGCCGGCAGCAGCGAGAAAGCCGCGCCGGTGCCTACGCCCAGACCGAGCACCCTGCCGGTGTATTGGACTTTGCCGCCATAAAGGTCAGCGCTGAGTGTGACCGGCTGGCCGATGCGGATGTTGCGCAATTGGACTTCCTTGAAGTTTGCGTCCACCCACACGTCTCCGAGCGCCACGACCGACATCATCGGCGTGCCCGCAGCCACGCGCTGGCCCAGTTGCACGGTGCGCTTGGCGACGTAGCCATCGACCGGCGCCAGCAGCGTGGTGCGCTGGAACGCCAGATAAGCCTCGCGCACCTTGGCGGCGGCGGCCAGCACGCTCGGGTGCTGCGCGACATCGGTGCCTTCGGTCAGCGATTGGTTGCTCGCCAGTTGTTCGCGTGCGGCGGTGACGCCGGCGCGCGCGGCAGACAGCACGCTTTGGGCGTTGTCCAGCCCGATCTGGGCGTGCTGGAGTTCTTCCTTGGAGACGGCGCCATCGCCCGTGAGCGCGCTGCGGCGCTGCAAATCAGCGCGTGCGCGTTGCACATCGGCCTGCGCCCGAACCACGTCAGCCTGGCGCGAGGCGATTTGTGCGCTCAGCGAATTGTTGTTCACGTACAGCGTGCGGACTTGCCGCACCGCCTGCCCGAGCGCCGCCTCGGCTTGTTCGAGCGCGACCCGGGCATCGGCCGGATCGAGCTTGACCAGGGTCTGGCCGGCTTTCACCAAATCGGTGTCGTCGGCCATGACGGCCGTCACGGTGCCGCCGATCTGCGGCGTAATCTGGATCACGTTGCCTTGCACATAGGCGTTGTCGGTCGATTCATAGCGGCTGGCGATGAAAAACTCATACGCGCCCCAGCACAAGCCGAGGATGACGACGATCACGGTCAAAATCGTCAGCGCGCGCTTGCGCTTGTCATTGCTCTTGCTGATGCTTGCGTTGGCGCTATATCCGGCGCGCGGACGGGTCTGTGCTGCCGAAGCCCCCGCGCCTGTGGCGGCAGGGGCTTGCTTATCGGTCTCACTCATGGTGCGGTCTTTCGGAAATTCGGGGTGTTCTCAGGAAGAAAACGGGATGTAACGGAATGTATCAGCGCTGCGCGGCTATGGCGCTGGCGGTGTTGCTTTTGTTGGCCTTGCTGGCCTTGCCGGCCGGCTCGATTGGGCTGGCTGCGGTGGTTGGGTCCGCTGGCGCTTTTTTGCCGTTGAGCCCGGTGGCCTCAGTTTTATCGCGCGGGCTCGGCGCTGCCGCCGCGTCCCGGTAGCCGCCGCCCAGCGCGTTGGCCAACGCGGCTTGCGCGTCGAGTGCGCGCGCAGCCAGGTCGGCGGCTTGGCGGCGCTGCGCGAGCACGCCGGTTTCAGCGGCCAGCACATTCAGGTAGGTGCCCAGGCCCGCTTGGTAGCGTTCGCGCGCGATCTGGTAGGCGCTCTCGGCGGCCCGCTGTCCTTCGCGCTGCTGATCTTGCTGGCGCGCCACCGATTGCACGGCGCTGACCTGATCGGCCACGTCGCGCACCGCGTCGAGCACGGCCGCGTTATAGCTTTCGATCGCAGCATCCAAATCGGCCTTCTTGCCGCGCAGGTTGGCGCGCAGCTTGCCCCCTTCGAAGATCGGCAAGGTAATGGCCGGGCCGATCCCCCATTCCTGGCTGGCTGACTTGAGCAAATGGGCAAAGCCCAAGCTTTGCAAGCCCCCGATGGCGACCAAGTTGATGTTCGGATAGAACAGCGTTTTCGCGTGCGTCACGTTCTGCGTGGCCGCTTCAATGCGCCAGCGCGCGGCGGCAATATCGGCGCGGCGGCCCAGCAAATTGGCCGGGATGCTCGCTTGCAACCCAATTTCCTTGAAATCCTGGAGCTCGGGCATTTTCAGCGTCGCGGTGATGCCGGGCTGGCCGACCAGCGCATCAAGCGCGTGCTGGGTCTGCTCGATCTGATCACTGAGCGCCTCGATTTGCTGGCGCATCTCGGGCAGGCCGCCCTCGCTTTGGCGCAACTCCAGCGTGGTGCCCAATCCGGCTTGCAGGCGCTTGCGCACGAGCTTGAGCATGTCCGCGCGCTGCGCCAGCATGCGGCGCGCGACCTCGCGCACGCCGTTCAGATGCGCCCACTGAATATAGGTGCGCGCCACGCGCGTGGCGAGCAGAATGCGCGCCGCATCCGCTTCGGCCTGCGCTGCGTTGGCCGCGCCGATGGCGGCTTTGATGGCCGAGCCGTTCTTGCCGAAGAAATCCAACTCCCAACTGGTGTTGAACTGCAGCAGTGCGCTTTGGTACGAGCCGCCGCCCAAGGGCGGAGGGTAGATGAAGCTGTTGCTGAATTTCGTGCGGGTGGGCTCGAAATCCAGCCCGATCTGCGGCAGATCGGCTGCGCGCGCGCCGCTGACTGTCGCCTGGGCCGAGGCCACGCGCGCACGCGCCACCTGCAGGTTCGGGTTGCCTTGCAACGCGCGATCAATCAGCGCATCGAGCTGGCTGTCGCCGAAGGCGCGCCACCAGCGCGAATCGATATCGACGGCATCGGTCTGCGCGATACCGCCGGGGCGCAGGCCCAGCGATTGGGCGTCGCGCATCACGGCATGCGAGGCGCTGTGGCCCCAACTGGCGCAACCCGTGAGCGCGGCGAGCGCCAGCGTCACGGCCAGCGCGCTTGCACAGCGCGCGATGCGCTGACCCTGCGGAGTACTTGAAGCGTTACTCGGCGGGATGAGAAGTTGACTCATTCCTGTTTTCTCCATGCGCCGAATGCGCTTGTGCATTCGACAAAATCCGGCTTAAAAAGCCCTTGAGCAGTTCCCATTCCTGGCGGCTGAAACCGGCCAGATATTCGTTTTGCACTTGGCACGCCATGCGCGGCACCTCCTGCGCAGCGGCACGGCCCTCGTCGGTCAGCTCGATGTTGACCACGCGGCGATCGGCCACCGAGCGCACACGGCGGCACAGCCCCTTGGCTTCCAGCCGGTCGAGCAGGCGCGTCATGGCGCCGGTGTCCAGCGAGCATTCGCGCGCCAGTTCGACCACGGTGACGGCTTGGCGCATATGCAGCTTGTACAACGGCATCCACTGGGGATAGGTTGGGCCGTCGTGCTCGCACAGGCGTGCGCTCAAGGTCTGGGTGAACACCGCGAGGATGCGGCGCATCATGTAGCCCACGCTCTCTTCCAGACGATAGTCGTCGGGATCGTAGAAAGCGGACACGGTCGAGGAGGCCCCAGCGGGCGTGCCATCCCGTGCCGAAGCCGCGGTTTTTGTTGGTAGGATGGGTTGATTCATAAAGTCTGATTATAGTTGCCTCGGCAACTATTGTCAAGCCTTTGTTTGACCCGGCTGAAATATTCATTCTTTTAAACTAAAGAGAACAGTCAAGAATAGTCGGTGTCCTCTAGAAAAACAAGTACTTTATGTCTAACAACATGGCTTTATCGATCCTAAGAACCCGTCCCTGTCCATGGCGCCGCCGATCGGCGGCCACGCCGCGCCATCAATCCTTGCCATGGCACGGATAGGTGTGACACAGAAAACGATGTTCCCAAGACCACAAAGCCGGAACGGTTTTGCGCGCCGCACTGCCCTGGACAGTGGAAGCGGCCGGCTGCTGGCGCTGGGGTTGAATCTGAAAGCAGATCTTGAACCGGCAAAGGCCGCCCATGGCTGATTCAACTGTGCGGGCTCCGGCCAAAGGTTCGCCGCGCTCACTCTCGGGGCTGTTGCCCTTTCTGCGCCCGTACCGCGCCCAGATCGCTCTGGCCGGGCTGTTCCTGCTCGCCGCGGCAGCCAGTGCATTGCTGTTTCCGCTGGTGTTGCGCACGCTGATCGACGGCGGCTTGATGTACATCAAGCCTGCGCAGGCGGGAACGCCATCGATCGGCCTGCGCGGTCATTTCCTCGAGCTCTTTGCGGTTGCGATTGCGCTGGGCCTGTTTTCGGCGGCGCGTTTTTACATGGTGAGCTGGCTCGGTGAGCGCGTCACGGCCGATCTGCGCAACGCGGTCTATGCGCGCGTGCTGCGCCAAAGCCCGGCCTTTTTCGAGACCACCCAGACCGGCGAAGTGCTCTCGCGCCTGACCACCGATACCAC
>JAITWT010000078.1 GCA_031285125.1 Burkholderiaceae bacterium
CCGCCTTCGTCCTGGTAGCGGATGGCATCGTTGTCTCCGTCGATGGGTTTGGCGTTAACGGTGTCATCGCTGATGACCAGGGTGTGGCCCTTGGCACTGTGTTCGTACCAGGTGCTGTAACCGGCTTCTTCCCAGCGCCGGTACAGAAAGTTGTGGTCGCTCTCATCGAACTGGATCGCCATCGTGAAGTTGGCATCCGTGCTGTGCACGCGCCAATGCCATTGGGCTTCGGCGCCGTATTCGGCAAACAGGGTTTCGCTTAATGCGTGCAGGTTCTGGTCACGGAAGACGCGGTTGTTGGAACGTAAGCGCAGATAGTGCAGCCAGGGGCGCAAGACAGCTTGGTAGTAGGCGATGCCATCGTCGGACTTGACCAGGGCAAATTCGAAGCACAGGCCGTTGAAGTAACGCAAAGAGCCATCGGCACGCACCAGTTCGACACACAGCATCTTGCCCATGAAGTCCTTGAGGGCGAGATGGGCGTTGTCGCTGAGGAGTTCGAGGGTGTATTGGAAATCGAGGCCGAGACCTTCTTGGGCCTCCAGGCGGTTGATGACGAGTTCGGAGTGTTGGGCGGTTTGAGGGGCGTCGTCGTGGGGGAAGGTCAGGCGTAACAACCGTTTGGTTTGGCTCAGGCGGCGCAGGTGGTCGTAGACCTCGGCGGTCATGGTGTAGCTCCCTCTTTGCTGGAAATTGGACTGATAGGCAAACTATACAGATCGACCGCTGTCCGGTTTCATGTCGGACAAACTACTCCAGTAGCCGCGAAGCTTTCCATGCGGCACCGCTGCGCTCGAAACGCAAGGGCTGCGCGTTGCCGAGCAGGCGCATTTCAATCGAGATGCCCAGCATCGCGCTCAGCGCATGCAGCACGCCGCCGTGGGCGACCACCAGCACGGGGGCGGGCAGGGCGAGCGCATCGGTTAAGGCGGTGTGCGTGCGCTGCATGAATTGCGGCAGCGTTTCGCCGCCTTCGGGGGCGCAGGCCCAGTCGAGGTTGAGCGTGGATGTGCCCAGTAGCGCGCCGAAATCGCGCTCGCGCAAGCCGGGGCGGGGCAGCGGATCGATCCGGTGCGCGGCGGCGACGGTGCAGGCGGTTTCCCAGGCGCGCGGCGCATCGCTGCTGATGATGGTGCGCAGCGGCTCATGCGCCAGGCGCTGCGCCGCTTGCCGGGCCTGCGCGCGGCCGGTTTCGTTGAGCGGCTCTTGGATCGACTGGAAGATCCAGCGCGCATTGAATGCGGTCTGGCCGTGGCGCAGAAAGTAGAAGCAATCGCAAGCCGGTGTGAGCGGTTGTGCACGGCCCAGTTGTTCAAGCTGATCCAGGCCGCGTACCCTGATACCAACGGCCGGCGCGCAGGCGCGGGGCGATGAGTGGTTCAAGAGTGCCCCGGCAGTTTGATGGCGTGGGGGCGAGCGAGCAGCCGGTCGACATAGTGGTCGATTTTTTCGCGGCCCGAGCGCCGGCCCCACATGCGCAGCCAGATGAACAAGGAGCCGATCATGATGTCGGCGGCGGTGAATTGGGCGCCGAACAGATAGGGGCCGTAACCAAGTTCGCGCTCGACCACGTCCTTGGCCTGCTCAAAGGTCGTCCAGCCGCGTGAGGCTGGGCTGGAGCGCACGCCCAACAGCGCGTCCCCCATGGCCGGTTCGAGTTGCGCGGTGGAGTAGACCATCAGCGAGAGATAGCGCCCGCGCGCCGATGCGTGCGCGGCCGGCGCCAGGCGCTTGAGCGGAAATTTTTCGGCCAGATACAGGCAGATGGCCGCCGTTTCAAAGATGCGGGCGCGGCCATCGACCAGCGCGGGCAGCTTGCCGGCCGGGTTAATGGCAAGAAAGGCGGGGGTTTTGTGCTCGCGCTTGCGCAAGTCGATGGGCACGATGTCGTACTGGGCGCCGCATTCGTCGAGCATCCATTGGGCGGTGACGGCGCGGCTTTGGGGGTTGAAGTAGAGCTTCATTGGAGGCTTTCCTTGTGCGCTAAGGGCGATGGGAGATCAAGCGCGATCGCCGTGCGGTTCCAGTACGACCCCGTGCAATCGGCGCTAACTTTTGCTGCCTTGCAGGCGCGGCAGCGAGGCGCTGCCCGAGGCGTCGAGCAGGCCGGTTTGTACATAGGTGGCCAGCTTGTCGCGCGTATCGACGATGTCGAGGTTGCGCATCGTCAACTGACCAATGCGGTCGCGTGGCGAGAAGGTGGACTGGCCTTTTTCCATCGTCAAGCGCTCGGGCTGGTAGGTCAGGTTGGGCGATACGGTGTTCAGGATCGAGTAATCGTTGCCGCGGCGCAGTTCGAGCGTGACTTCGCCCGTGATTGCGCGCGCGACCCAGCGTTGCGCCGTCTCGCGCAGCATGATGGACTGCGGATCGAACCAGCGGCCCTGGTAGAGCAAGCGGCCCAGCCGCAGGCCGTTGATGCGGTATTGCTCGATTGTGTCTTCGTTGTGGATGCCCGTGACCAGCCGCTCGTAGGCGATGTGCAGCAGCGCCATGCCGGGGGCTTCGTAGATGCCGCGGCTCTTGGCTTCAATGATGCGGTTTTCGATCTGGTCGCTCATGCCCAGGCCGTGGCGTCCGCCAATGCGGTTGGCTTCGAGCATCAGCGCGACCGGATCGTTGAATTGCACGCCATTGAGTGCGACCGGATGGCCGTCCTCGAAGCGCACGGTGATTTCCTCGGGCTTGACCTCCACACTCTCCTTCCAGAAGGCGACGCCCATGATGGGGTTGACGATGCGCATGCCGCTGTTCAGGTGTTCGAGATCCTTGGCCTCGTGCGTCGCACCGAGCATGTTCGAGTCGGTGCTGTAGGCTTTTTCGACCGACATCTTGTAGTCGAAGCCGTTGGCGATCATGAACTCGCTCATCTCCTTGCGCCCGCCCAGCTCGTCGATGAAACATTGGTCAAGCCAGGGCTTGTAGATTTTCAAGGCCGGGTTGGTCAGCAGGCCGTAGCGGTAGAAACGCTCGATGTCGTTGCCCTTGAAGGTGCTGCCGTCGCCCCAGACATGAACGTCGTCCTCCTTCATCGCAGCCACCAGCATGGTGCCCGTGACGGCGCGCCCGATCGGCGTGGTGTTGAAGTAAGCCACGCCCGCCGTTGAAATGTGAAAAGCGCCGGCTTGCAGTGCCGCGATGCCTTCGGCCACCAGTTGCGCACGGCAGTCCACCAGCCGCGCTTTGATCGCGCCATAGGCCAGCGCCTTGCGCGGAATCGCGTCGTAATCGGCCTCGTCAGGCTGGCCGAGGTTGGCTGTGTAGGCATAGGGCAGGGCGCCCTTTTTCTTCATCCACAACAGCGCGGCGCTGGTGTCCAGGCCGCCGGAGAAGGCGATGCCGACCTTTTGGCCGACGGGAAGGTTTTCGAGAATGGTGCTCATGAGATAAGAAATTGGATGGGAGGATCAAAAAGAGCCAGCACGAATGCGGGATATGGGAAATTGGACCATAAACCGCAGGAGGTAGAAGCGCTTTTGCGAACGGAAAAAGTGTGAGCGAACCCGCGCCATACGCCATACCCGGTCATTGCGCCCCAGCGCGTCCTAAGAACCTGTTTACGATCTCAAATGGCTCACGTTGGGCCGCAATCGGGATGAGTGGGTGGCCCATGGCGCGCCGCATGGGCTGGTGCCCATGCAAGCGACTGGGCCGCCCAATCGCC
>JAITWT010000094.1 GCA_031285125.1 Burkholderiaceae bacterium
CGGTCTGCGGCGTTGCAACGCTGGCCCATAGCCGGGCTATGGGCTGCGCGCCGCGCCTTGCATCCCCTCCCGAAAAGGTCTCTGCGTGAGCCATTTGAGATCGTAAACAGGTTCTAAGACGCCTTTGGTATTGCGTTTGGCATCAGATCGGGTTGGCTCCGCGGGTCCAGTTCAATCGGCCTGATGACGTTTTTTTACCGAGACGCTTTTGCGTGTTTTGGCACGCTTGACGATGCCGCCGGGGGTCAGCCGCTGGTTGCCTAGCACGCGCAGTGTTTTGACCTCGGGGCGTTGTCCGCCGCGCGGGCTGAATTTGAGTATCTTGACTTCCTTGGGTCCGCGCTTTTGATTTTCATCAACCACGCGGTTTTTTTCAGGTTTGGGCCGCCATAAGACCAGCAGTTTGCCGATGTGCTGGATGGGCGCGGCGTTCAGCTCATCGGCGAGCGTGCGCAGCATGGCTTCGCGTTCGGCGCGGTCGTCGCAGAACACGCGCACTTTGATCAGACCGTGGGCCTTGAGTGCGCTGTCCGTCTCTTTTTTGACGGCGGCCGTGAGCCCGTCGCCGCCGACGATCACGATCGGGTCCAGATGGTGCGCTTGGGCGCGATACGCCTTGCGTTCGGCGGGGGTGAGTTCGATGGCGGGCATTTGCGTATTATCGGCCGGAGTATTCCTTGAAGCTTCAGAGCCTGCTTGAGACCGCAAACAGGTTCTTGGATGACCCGCGTGAAAATCAACTCCAAGAGTAAAAAAATCGACAAGGCGTGGCTGAATCAGCACGTCAACGACCCCTGGGTCAAGCTGGCCCAGCGGGAGGGCTACCGCGCGCGCGCCGTCTACAAGCTCAAGGAAATCGATGAGACGCTGGGGCTGATTCGCCCCGGCCAGGTGATGGTTGATCTGGGCAGTGCGCCGGGCGCGTGGAGTCAGTACCTGCGGCGCAAGCTTGCACCGCGTGGCACGGCAGCGGGCGCGCTCGACGGTACGATCATCGCGCTGGACATCCTGCCGATGGAGCCGATCGAAGGCGTCCTCTTTTTACAGGGTGATTTCCGCGACAGTGCGGTGCTCGAAAGTCTCCAGCAAACCCTGGCGGGGCGCAGCGTCGACGTGGTCGTCTCCGATATGGCGCCCAATCTCTCTGGCATTGCGGCCACGGATGCTGCGCGCATGACGCACTTGGTCGAGCTGGCCGTCGATTTCGCCGTGCATCATCTCAAGCCTGAAGGGGTGCTGGTGGCCAAGGTGTTCCATGGCGCGGGCTATGACGCGCTGGCGGCCTTGTTCCGGGCCCATTTCCGGGGAGTCAAGGCGATCAAACCCAAGGCCTCGCGCGGCAAGTCAGCGGAGACTTTTCTTGTTGGAGCCGGACTGCGGGATACAGCGGCTTGAACCCCTGTGGAATGCAATGCGAGCCGCGGCAATAGCGCGCGCAAGCCCCATGAGAGCGGCGAACTTTTTTATTGACTTAACGTCTAAAATAGGAAAATTGTGCTGTTTCAGCACGGGCACACCCTGACCGGAGTTTCATTTGAACAATCCGTGGCTTCCCAAGATTGCTGTCTGGCTCATCGTCGCGATGGTGCTGGTCACCCTGTACAACCAATTTAATGTGCGCAACGCCGCGAGTGCGGGAGTGGTCGGTTATTCCGACTTTTTGCAGGACGTGCGCAATGGCCACATCAAGACGGCCACGATAGAGCAAGGCCCAACCAACACCCAGATCGTGGCCAGTACCACGGATGGCCGTGAGATTCGTACCATTGCCACTGATCTGGATCGCGGGTTGGTGGGCGATTTGATCAACCACGACGTCAAGTTCCAGGTCAAGCAGTATGAGGAAGGTTCACTGCTGAAAACCTTGCTGGTGACCTGGGCGCCGATGCTGCTGTTCATCGGCGTGTGGATTTATTTCATGCGGCAGATGCAAGGCGGCGGTAAAGGGGGCGCCTTCAGCTTCGGCAAGAGCAAAGCGCGCATGCTCGATGAGAACAACAACCAGGTCACCTTCGCCGACGTTGCCGGCTGCGACGAGGCCAAGGAAGAAGTGAAGGAGGTTGTTGAATTTCTAAAGGACCCGGCCAAGTTCCAAAAGCTGGGCGGTCGCATTCCGCGCGGCCTGCTGCTGGTCGGCCCGCCGGGCACCGGCAAGACGCTGCTGGCCAAGGGCATCGCCGGCGAGGCCAAGGTGCCGTTCTTCTCAATCTCGGGCTCGGATTTCGTCGAGATGTTCGTCGGTGTGGGCGCCGCGCGCGTGCGCGATATGTTCGAGAACGCGAAGAAGAACGCGCCGTGCATCATCTTCATCGACGAAATCGACGCCGTGGGCCGCCAGCGCGGCGCGGGTCTGGGCGGCGGTAACGACGAACGCGAGCAGACACTCAATCAGATGCTGGTCGAGATGGACGGTTTCGAGACCAACCTCGGCGTGATCGTGGTGGCCGCCACCAACCGGCCCGACATTTTGGACGCCGCGCTGCTGCGCCCGGGGCGCTTCGACCGGCAGGTTTACGTCACGCTGCCCGATATCCGGGGCCGCGAGCAAATCCTGAATGTGCACATGCGCAAAATCCCGCTCGGCCAGGACGTGAACGCCAACGTGATCGCGCGGGGTACACCGGGGATGTCGGGTGCCGATCTGGCCAATCTGTGCAACGAGGCCGCGCTGATGGCCGCGCGCCGTAATGCGCGCGTGGTCGAGATGCAGGACTTTGAGCGGGCCAAGGACAAGATCTTCATGGGGCCCGAGCGCAAGAGCGCGGTCATGCCTGAGGAAGAGCGCCGTAACACGGCTTATCACGAGGCGGGCCATGCGCTGATTGGCAAACTCCTGCCCAAATGCGATCCGGTGCACAAGGTCACGATCATTCCGCGCGGGCGTGCGCTGGGCGTCACCATGAGCCTGCCCGAGAAAGACCGCTACAGCTATGACCGCGATTACATGCTCAACCAGATCAGCATGTTGTTCGGCGGGCGCATTGCCGAGGAGGTCTTCATGCACCAGATGACCACCGGCGCGAGCAACGACTTCGAGCGCGCCACGCAGATCGCGCGCGATATGGTGATGCGTTACGGCATGAGTGAGTCCCTGGGACCGATGGTCTATGCCGAGAATGAAGGCGAAGTGTTCCTGGGCCGCTCGGTGACCAAGACCACCCATATGAGCGAGACCACGATGCAAAAGGTCGATGCCGAGGTGCGCCGCATCATCGATGAGCAGTACGCGCTGGCGCGCCGCTTGATCGAGGAGCACAGCGACAAGATGCACGCGATGGCCAAGGCGCTGCTTGAATGGGAAACCATCAATGCCGAGCAGATCGACGACATCATGGCCGGACGCGATCCGCGCCCGCCCAAGGACTGGACGCCGCGCATGCCGCCGTCCAACCGGGGCGGAGGCAGCGGGGGTGCTCCTGTCGTATCGACCGATGCCGCACCGACTGCCGTTTAGGACCCTATGCATCAAGGCCATGTGCCAAACGCGGAGCCTTCGGGCTCCGTTTTTCTATAGGGTGCTGCCACCGCGAAGGGAAATGCTGTGAACCTGAATAACGCTCTGGTTTGGCAGGCGGGCCGTTTTCGGATCGACCTCAAGCAAGCGCGCGTGATGGGCATCGTCAACATCACGCCGGATTCTTTCTCCGACGGCGGCGCGCACGCCGATACGGCCAGCGCGCTGCGCCACTGCGAGGCGCTGCTGGCGCAGGGGGCGCACATCCTGGATATCGGCGGCGAATCGACCCGCCCTGGCAGCTTGGCCGTACCGCTGGAGATCGAGCGCGAGCGCGTGTTGAGCGTGCTGCGCGAGGCCGTCAAGTTCGGTGTCCCCCTGTCGGTGGATACATCTAAACCCGAATTGATGCGTGAAGTGCTTGATGCGGGCGCGGATATCGTCAACGACATCTGGGCGCTGCGCCAGCCTGGGGCTCTTGATGCCGTGGCGCAGCATCCTGCGTGCGGCGTGTGTCTGGTTCACATGCACGGCGATCCGCGCACCATGCAGGTGGCGCCGATGGACGGCGATGCTCTCGTGCAGGTGAGCCAGTTCTTGCGCGAGCGGCTTGCCGCGCTAGGCGCGGCGGGCATTGCCGCCGATCGTGTGGTGCTCGATCCGGGGATTGGTTTTGGTAAAACCGTCGCGCAAAATTTCGCCTTGCTGGCACGTCAAATCGAACTTCAATCGCTGGAGCGCCCGCTGCTGCTGGGCTGGTCGCGCAAATCTGCGCTGGGTGCAGTCACCGGCATCGCGCGCGCGCGCGAGCGGATCTCCCCTAGCGTGGCTGCGGCGTTGCTGGCGGTGGAGCGTGGCGCGCGTATTGTGCGCGTGCACGATGTGCGCGAGACCGTTGAGGCATTGGCGGTCTGGCAGGCGATGTGTCAACAAAACAAACCCGTTTAAATAACATGAACAGAAAATATTTCGGTACTGATGGTATTCGCGGCACGGTGGGGCAAACCCCGATCACCCCCGATTTCGTGCTGCGTCTGGCCCACGCGGTAGGCCGTGTACTCAGGCGCGAGCAGGGGCAAAACCATCCTACCGTGCTGATCGGCAAGGACACGCGTATTTCCGGCTACATGCTCGAAAGCGCGCTCGAATCGGGCTTCAACTCCGCGGGGGTCGATGTGGTGCTGCTGGGCCCGCTGCCCACGCCGGGCGTGGCGTACCTCACGCGCGCGCTGCGCGCCAGTCTGGGGGTGGTCATCAGTGCCAGCCACAACGCCTATGCGGATAACGGCATCAAATTTTTCAGCGCCAACGGCTCCAAACTCGACGACGACTGGGAGCAGGCCGTGGAAAACGCGCTGGACGAAACGCCCGCCTGGGCGGACTCGGCCAGCCTGGGCCGTGCGCGCCGGCTCGATGATGCCGCGGGCCGCTACATCGAATTCTGCAAAAGCACTTTTGCCAACGATCTCACGCTGCGCGGGCTGCGCATCGTGGTCGATGCCGCACATGGTGCGGCCTACCAGGTTGCGCCCACAACTTTCTACGAACTGGGCGCCGAAGTCAGCAGCATTGGTATTGCACCCGATGGCTTGAACATCAACCGTGAGGTTGGCGCCACGCACCCCGAGGCGCTCATCGAGACCGTGCTGGCCCAGCATGCTGACTATGGCATTGCGCTGGACGGCGACGCCGATCGCCTGCAATTGGTCGATGCCAGCGGGCGCCTGTTCAACGGCGACGAGCTGCTGTACCTCATCGCAATGGCGCGCACCGCGCACGGTGAAAAACCGGCCGGAGTCGTCGGTACGCTGATGACCAACAAGGCCGTCGAAGTCGCGTTATCCGCGCAGGGCATCGGCTTCGCGCGCGCCAAAGTCGGCGATCGCTACGTGCTCGAAGAACTGCACCGGCGCGGCTGGCTGCTCGGTGGTGAAGGCTCGGGCCACCTGCTCGCGCTCGATAAACACACTACCGGCGACGGCATCATCAGTGCCTTGCAAGTACTGCAAGCTTGCGTGCGCAGCGGCCGTAGCGTGGCCGAATTGCTTGAAGGGTTGACGCTGTTCCCGCAAACGCTCATCAATGTACGCTTGCCCTCGGGCTACGACTGGCGCTCCAACACCGCGTTGGCCCAGGAAACCGCCGGTGTCGAATCGGAGTTGGGCGAAGGCGGCCGTGTCCTGATTCGCCCCAGTGGCACGGAGCCGCTGTTGCGCGTGATGGTGGAAGCGCGCGACGCTGCCGCTGCGCAACGCTGCGCTCGCCGCATCGCGGCCACGCTGCCTTCGGTGTGATATCGGTTGACGCCGATTGACGATTTTCCGGCTGGAGAATGCCCGGCTTGATGGGGGCATCTCCAGGACAGAGAGGGCGGAAAAAATAGGTCGGCCGGCACGGAAAAATAATCCGAATTTGATCCCGGCCGTTGCTGCGGCCACGCGCTGCGCTACCGACAAAAACGGATTTATTGAGGTCACGGATTCACTGTTGTTTTTACGTTAAAAATAGTGAAGACCGTCCTGTCTGTGCTACATTCAAAAGTCTATGCAGAAATTTTTGCTTGCGCTACGACTGCTAATCCCCTTTGGGCGGAGGCGGTAGCTCGCGCAAGCGAAATTCAAATGTCCTCGGCCCGTTCGCACCAGCAACGGGCCGTTTTTTTGGAGAAGGTTGCTGGTACTTTTTCAAGCCAACCGGCAACCTGATTTCCTTTAGGCCATCCCTATCCAGGAGAAACGATCCATGAGCAACAAATTGGTCATTTTCGACACTACCTTGCGTGACGGCGAACAGTCGCCCGGTGCCTCGATGACGCGCGATGAGAAGCTGCGCATCGCCAAACAACTCGAACGGCTGAAGGTCGATGTGATCGAGGCGGGTTTTCCCGCCAGTTCCAATGGCGATTTCGAGGCGGTGCAGGCCATCGCCAATACCATCAAGGATTCCACCGTGTGCGGCCTGTCGCGCGCCAATGACCGCGATATTTCGCGCGCCGCCCAAGCGCTCAAAGGCGCCGCCAGTTCGCGCATCCACACCTTCATCGCCACTTCGCCGCTGCACATGGAAAAGAAGCTGCGCATGACGGCCGATGAGGTGTTCGAGCAAGCGCGGCTGGCGGTGCGCTTCGCGCGCAATTTGACGGGCGATGTCGAGTTCAGCACTGAAGACGGTTCGCGCAGCGATATCGATTTTCTGTGCCGCGTGATCGAAGCCGTCATCAAGGAAGGTGCGACCACCATCAACATTCCCGATACCGTCGGCTACGCCATCCCCGAGCTGTATGGCAACTTCATCAAAACCTTGCGCGAGCGCGTGCCCAACAGCGACAAAGCGATTTGGTCGGTGCACTGTCATAACGACCTGGGCATGGCCGTGGCCAATTCGCTGGCGGGCGTGAAGATTGGCGGCGCACGTCAGATCGAATGTGCGATCAACGGCTTGGGCGAGCGCGCCGGCAACTGCTCGCTCGAAGAAGTGGTCATGGCCGTGAAGACGCGCCGGGACTACTTTGACCTGGACCTGGGCATTGACACCCGCCACATTCTCGGGGCCAGCCGGATGGTCAGCCAGACCACCGGCTTCGTGGTGCAGCCCAACAAAGCCGTGGTGGGCGCCAACGCTTTCGCGCACGCTTCGGGCATCCACCAAGACGGCGTGCTCAAGGCGCGCGACACCTATGAAATCATGCGTGCCGAGGACGTGGGCTGGAGCAACAACAAAATCGTGCTGGGCAAACTCAGCGGCCGCAACGCGTTCAAGCAGCGCCTGCAGGAACTGGGCGTGACGCTGGACAGCGAAATGGATATCAACACAGCCTTTGCGCGCTTCAAGGAGCTGGCCGACCGCAAGAGCGAAATTTTCGATGAGGACATCCTCGCGCTGGTCAACATCGGTGAAGCGATCTCGGGCGCAGGCGAGCGCTATCGCTTCGTCTCACTCGCGCAGCACAGTGAGACTGGCGAGCAACCGCAGGCACAGATCGTTTTCACCGCCGATGGCAAAGAAGTCACCGGGCAGTCCGATGGCAACGGGCCGGTGGATGCTTCGCTCAAGGCGATTGAATCGCATGTGCACAGCGGTGCTGAAATGGTGCTGTATTCGGTCAACGCCATCAGCGGTTCGACCGAAAGCCAGGGCGAAGTCACCGTGCGCCTGCAGAGCGCGGGCCGGGTGGTCAACGGCGTGGGCGCCGACCCCGATATCGTGGTCGCCTCCGCCAAGGCTTATCTGAGCGCACTCAACAAGCTGCAAAACCAGGCGGAACGGGTCGCCGCCCAAGGTTGAGGCGCCCCCTTCGGGGCTGGCGCATTGGGGCTGTGCGTGGGTTGTACGCGGGTTGTGCGGCCCTGTCATTGCAGAGGCTTGTGCCGTGATAGGCGCGGCGCATCGCTGCGTTTCGCGCTTTGTCCTTAGAACCTGTTTACGATCTCAAATGGCTCACGTTGGGCCGCAATCGGGATGAGTGGGTGGCCAACGGCGCGCCGCATGGGCTCATGCCCATGCAAGCGACTTGGCCGCCCAATCGCC
>JAITWT010000107.1 GCA_031285125.1 Burkholderiaceae bacterium
GCGTTGCAACGCTGGCCCATAGCCGGGCTATGGGCTGCGCGCCGCGCCTTGCATCCCCTCCCGAAAAGGTCTCTGCGTGAGCCATTTGAGATCGTAAACAGGTTCTTAGACTGTTTTACACGTCGATATTGGCGGCCCGCAACGCGTTCGTCTCGATAAATTCGCGCCGCGGCTCGACCTCGTCGCCCATGAGCATGGTGAACACGTTGTCCGCTTCGATCGCGTCGTCGATTTGCACCTTGAGCAGGCGGCGCACCGCCGGGTCCATGGTGGTTTCCCAGAGCTGTTCGGGATTCATCTCGCCCAGGCCTTTGTACCGCTGACGCGAAGTGGCTGCTTCGGCTTGGCCCAGCAGCCAGTGCATCGCGGCGCGGAAGTCGCTGGTCTTTTCTTCCTTCATCTTCTCGCCTGCGCCGCGGCGCACGAACGCGCCTTCGTCCAGCAGGTGGCTAAAGGTGCTGGCCGCTTCGGCCAGCGCGGCGTAGTCGGCACCCTGCACGAAATCCTGCGTGATGACGCTGCTTTTGATGTTGCCGTGGTGACGGCGGCTGATCCGCAGCACGGGTTTGTCGGTATGCGCATCAAACTCGCTGGCGACCTCGGCCACCTCGGGCGATTGGCCGCTGCGCGCATATTCGCGCAGCTTGGCTTGCAGTGCGATGGCGGACGCCTCGGCGGTGGCGGTGTCGCCCAGATCGAGCGCAACGCCGTCGGCGATGGCGCGCAGCGCCTGTTCGTCCATGAAGTTGCTCAAGCGCGCAATAACGCCCTCGGTCCACTGGTGCTTGCGCGCCAACTCGGCCAGCGTGTCGCCCGCAATCACCGTGGGCTGTGCGCCGCCGGTGGAAATGCTCGCTTCCTTGAGCGCGAGTTTGAGCAAAAAGGCATCGAGCGCCGCATCGTCCTTGAGGTAGTGCTCTTCCCTGCCCACCTTGACCTTGTACAGCGGCGGCTGCGCGATATAGATGTAGCCACGCTCGACCAGCTCGGGCATTTGGCGATAGAAGAAAGTCAGCAGCAGCGTGCGGATATGCGCGCCGTCCACATCCGCATCCGTCATGATGATGATGCGGTGGTAGCGCAGCTTGCTCACGTTGAAATCATCGGCGCCGGCATTGCCATTGCCCCCGTTATCGGCAGTGCGTCCGATGCCCGTGCCCAAAACAGCAATCAGGGTGACGATCTGTTCGGAGCTCAGCAGCTTTTCGTAGCGCGCTTTCTCGACGTTCAGAATCTTGCCGCGCAAGGGCAGAATGGCCTGGAACTTGCGGTCACGCCCTTGCTTGGCCGAGCCGCCCGCAGAGTCCCCTTCGACCAGATAGACCTCGCACAAGGCGGGATCTTTTTCCTGGCAATCCGCCAGCTTGGCCGACAGCCCGACGCCATCGAGCACGCCTTTACGGCGCGTCATTTCGCGCGCTTTGCGTGCGGCCTCGCGGGCCCTCGCGGCTTCAACGATTTTGCCGCAGATGATCTTGGCATCGCTCGGCCGCTCCTGCAAATAGTCGCTCAACAGGCGGCTCACAATGTCCTCGACCGGCGCGCGCACTTCGCTGCTGACCAGCTTGTCCTTGGTCTGGCTTGAAAATTTCGGCTCGGGCACTTTCACGCTGAGTACGCAGCACAGCCCCTCGCGCATGTCGTCGCCGGAGATCTCGACCTTGGCCTTCTTGGCCAGTTCGTTTACCTCGATGTATTTGTTGATGACACGCGTCATCGCCGCGCGCAAGCCGGTCAAGTGCGTGCCGCCGTCGCGTTGCGGGATGTTGTTGGTGAAGCACAGCACCTGTTCGTTGTAGCCGCTGTTCCACTGCATCGCCACTTCGACGCCAATGCTGGTATCAGGAATGCCGCCGTAGTCCTCAGCCGGCCGCTCGCCGGTGGCGTAGAACACATTGGGGTGCAGTACCTGCTTGCCCTTGTTGATAAATTCGACGAAGCCACGCACGCCGCCGGCGCCGGAAAAATCGTCCTGCTTGCCGCTGCGCTCATCGACCAAACGGATACGCACCCCGTTGTTCAGAAAACTCAATTCGCGCAGCCGACGGCTGAGAATTTCATAGTGGAAATCGCTGTTTTCTTTGAAGATCGCGGTGTCGGGCAGAAAACGCACTTCGGTGCCGCGCTTCTCGGTTTCTCCGGTGATATGCATCGGCGAAATTTGAACGCCATCGACCGTTTCGATCGAACGGTTCTGCACCACACCCTGGCTGAATTCCAGAACATGAACCTTGCCTTCGCGCCGCACGGTCAGGCGCATTTTTTTAGAAAGCGCATTGACACAACTGACCCCCACGCCGTGCAGACCGCCTGAAACTTTGTAGCTGTTTTGATTGAACTTACCGCCCGCGTGCAACTCGGTCAGTGCGATTTCGGCGGCGCTGCGTTTGGGTTCATGCTTGTCATCCATCTTGACGCCGGTTGGAATGCCCCGGCCGTTATCAACCACCGATACGGAGTTATCGGTGTGGATGGTGACGACGATGTCATCGCAATAGCCCGCCAGCGCCTCATCGATGGAGTTGTCCACCACTTCAAACACGAGGTGATGCAACCCGGTGCCGTCAGAGGTGTCGCCAATGTACATGCCCGGGCGCTTGCGCACGGCTTCCAGCCCTTCAAGGGCCGTGATCGAACTTTCGTCATACAAGGACGCATTACCGTTCACATTCACCGAGCCCGCGGCCCCCTCGGTCGGACCGTTTTGTTGTCCGGGCTTCAAGTTTTCACTCATCAGGAATTCAACCTCTCACAAGAACCCGAATGAATCCGGGGATATTTGTTTTCAGGGATCAACATAAAACTCGCGTCATACGCTTGTCATCGCGGGCCCGCAAAATCAGTCATGCACAAAAAACCGTGGGCAAATTCAAATGCGCATCGGCATGACCACGTATTTGAATGATGTGTTCTCGGCAATCGTGATCAACGCCGAACTGTTGGCATCGGCCAGCGCGATCTGAACCATTTCTTGCTCCATGTTGGCCAGTGCATCGATCAGATAGCTCACGTTAAAACCAATCTCGATCGGCTCGCCGCTGTAGTCCACGTCCAGTTCGTCCTGCGCTTCTTCCTGTTCGGCGTTGTTCGAAGCGATGCGCAACACACCTGGCTCCAGGCTCAAACTCACGCCTTTGAACTTTTCACTGGTCAGAATCGCGGTACGTTGCAAACTCGCCAACAGCGGCGCACGGCCCACCGTGATGATGTTCTTGTGCCCTACCGGGATCACCCGGTTGTAGTCTGGAAACTTTCCTTCCACCAACTTGGTGACAAATTCCATGCCGCCAAAGCCAAAGCGCGCCTGGTTGCCCGCAAACTGCATTTCGATCGTTCCTTCCGCATCGCTGAGCAAACGCTGCAGTTCAAGCACGGTCTTACGCGGCAGGATGACCTCTTGACGCGGTACCTCCGCGTCGAGCAGGGCTGAAGTAAAGGCCAGGCGATGCCCATCGGTGGCCACCAAACTGAGCTGCCGGCCTTCAGCCACAAACAGGATGCCATTCAGGTAGTAGCGAATGTCGTGCACTGCCATGGCAAACGACACTTGGCTGAGCAGGTCTTTGAGCGTTTTTTGTGGAACACCAAAAACAGGCCCAAAGTTCGGCGCTTCCTGCACCAGTGGAAAGTCTTCCGCGGGTAGCGTTTGTAGCGTGAAACGACTTTTGCCGCCTTTAAGCACCAGCTTGGATTGGTTTGATTCCAAGCTAACGATTTGGTCAGCAGGCAGAGTCCGCAGAATATCAATCAGCTTGCGCGCACCCACTGTTGTGGTGAAGCTGCCCTCACTGCCTCCCAGTTCAGCGCTTGCACGGATCTGGATCTCCAAATCGCTGGTCGTCAACTGGATCTGCGCATTTGTTTTACGGATCAGCACGTTCGCCAAGATTGGTAGGGTGTGGCGACGTTCGACGATGCCGACCACCGATTGGAGTGCGGCGAGGATTTTCTCTTGTGAATCTTTCAGAACGATCATGGTATCTTGCCTTTACTGTATTTTTTCTATATCAAAGGTAGTAGTAGTAGATAAGTGTTGCCATTTTGTGTGGAAAGCACTATTTTCCTCTTTTAGTTCAACGGGTTGATGTCTTTACAGGCGTGTGGAAAGGACGCAGGACAGAACGGTCGGCAATGTGGGTAACTGGCGCGTCACTTTCGAATCTGTGGATAACTGCAGGGTTGTTCCAGAAATTTCCTCAGACTTATCCTTTGACTTGCGATGGTAAGTGTGCTGGGTGAATGTGATGCGTAGTGTCTTCAATCATCCCTTGAGGGTTTGTTCGAGCACATGCAGCTGGTGGTTGAGTTCGGTGTCTTGCAGACGCTCGGTGCTGATCTTGCGTACGGCGTGCAATACCGTGGTGTGGTCGCGCCCGCCGAACAGGTCGCCGATTTCGGGCAGGCTTTTTTGCGTCAGCTCTTTGGCCAGGTACATGGCGATTTGGCGTGGGTGAGCGATCGAGCGCGGTTTCTTCTTTGAATACATGTCGGCGACCTTGATCTTGTAATAGTCGGCCACCGTCTTCTGGATGTTTTCGATCGAGATTTGCCGGTTTTGGATCGAGAGCAAGTCGCGCAACGCTTCGCGGGCCAGTTCGATCGAGATTTCTTTCTGGTTGAAGCGTGAGTACGCCAGAATTTTGCGCAGCGCGCCTTCGAGTTCGCGCACGTTCGATCGCACGTTTTTGGCCACGAAGAAAGCAACTTCTTCGGGCATCTCGGCGTTTTCGGCCTGCGCCTTGCTAATGAGAATCGCTACGCGCATCTCCAGCTCAGGCGGTTCGATGGCGACGGCCAGGCCCGAATCGAAGCGTGAAATCAACCGTTCGTGAATGTCGGCTAAACCTTTTGGGTAGGTGTCGCTGGTCATCACGATGTGGCTGTGCTTGGCCAGCAGCGCTTCGAAAGCGTTGTAGAACTCTTCTTGTGTGCGCTCCTTCCCCGCGATGAACTGCACATCGTCGATCAGCAGCAAATCCAGCGAGTGATAGCGCGCCTTGAATTCATCGAAGGTTTTGCGCTGGAACGCTTTGACCACATCTGAGACGAATTGCTCGGCGTGGATGTAGAGCGCCTTGGCTGTGGGTTGTCCTTGCAGCAGCCGGTTGCCGATCGCGTGGATCAAATGGGTTTTGCCCAGACCGACGCCGCCATAAACGAACAAAGGGTTGTACGAGTGCCCGGGCGCGATCGCCACCTGAAGGCCGGCTGCGCGCGCCATGCGATTTGCACTGCCTTCGATCAGGGTGTCAAAAGTCAGGGAAGTGTTGATCCGATTCTTGAAGCCGGCGTTCTCGTTGGCGTTCTCGTCCTTGTTTTCGGCGACGACTTCGCGCTCTGCTTCGCGTTCGCTGACGAAATAACGCGAAGGCGATATCGGTTGGTATTTGACTGAATTTTCACGCGATGTGAGTGCTAACTCAATTTGTATGGGTTGCCCATTCAGGCGTTCAGCCAGAGCGGCGATACGGTTTGCAAACTGCGCGCGAATCCAGTCGAGCTTGAAGCGGTTGCCGACGAAGATCGTGATCTTTGAAAAATCGTCAGCCACCTGTGCGTTCAGCGGCTTGATCCAGGTATTGAACTGCTGTACGGAAAGTTCCTGGGCGAGTTGGTCAACGCAGGCCAGCCACAGCTCGAGGGGTTCGGCGGAGGCGGATATGAAAACGCTTTTGTCTGTAGGGGTCTGGGACGGCATGGGCGTCGCTGGATGCTGTGGATAACTGTTGTTTCCGGAAACCATGGATTCTAACTTTTCAAGATCTTGTCCACATGGTTTGTCTGAGTGCCGCCGTGCGCTGTTGCGGCGTTTCCCGATCTTTTTTGAAGGTTTTTCTGCCGCTTGAGGCACTTGTGTTGAGAAGGTGTGAACGAATGGGCCCGGCGCACCCTTGGCGCCAAAACACCGCCCGTTCGCGCCGGTACGTGCACAGCGCTTCCCTCGGGATCGGGTGCGTTTGAGTGGTTTGGGCGGCCTGCCCGGATCTGCCGAATTCACGCCCCCTTGCGCGCGCGCGTTTGGGCTTGTGCGCCAGCGTGGCGCCTGATGTTCTGGTGATCGGCGGGCCGTGTTCGTAAGGCACGCTTATTTTTGCGATAATCAGAAGTTTCCCTAAAAACCTTTTTTGGGTTTTTTCTTCTTTTGTATCATCATGAAACGCACTTATCAACCTTCCAAGACCCGTCGTGCGCGTACGCATGGTTTTCTGGTTCGTATGAAGACTCGCGGCGGCCGCGCGGTTATCAACGCTCGTCGCGCCAGAGGGCGCAAGCAGCTGTCGGTTTGATGGTTCTGACCTTCAGCGCCCTGCTCTGTCTTACGCATTGATCCGTAGCGATGGCAGATCAGGCTGAGAAGGTATGAACGATTCGGCTACGCTCGTACATTGCGCCCACACGCACCCGCTGGTTGCTGCACATGCGCGCCATAGCCCGAGCCATGACGGCGCGTTGTGCCTGGATTGGGCGCGGCTGTGCGGCCTGTTTGGGTCCGCGGGACTCATCCACTCCTTCTGAGGCATTGACTGTCATGCGGCGGCTTCAGACCCGGGCACAGTTTCAAGCGGTACTTGCGAGCATGACCGTGGCGCGCACGGCGCATTTCGCCTTGCACCGGCGCGCCTTGAATGGCGCACAAGCGCTGGCCTCATCCGCTTTGTTTGGTGGTGCCGGTGATGTTTGGATCGGCGCCATCACGCCCAAACGCTGGGCGCGCCGCGCGGTCACGCGCAACGCGATTCGTCGCCAGGTCTATGCTTTGGCGCATGAGTTTGCAGCCCGGCTGCCTGCGGCCGCACATCTGGTTCGGTTGCGCGCGGGTTTCGATCGCAGCCGTTTTCGCAGCGCGGACTCGCCCGCGCTGCGTGTGGCCGTGTGCGCTGAATTGCGCGCGCTGTTCGAGCGTGCCGCGTTCGAGCCTGCGCATCCTGCGGCAGTTTTGATGACAGGCGCTTCGGCAACAACGTCATGATCGCGCGAATTTTGATCGTGCTGGTGCGCGTTTACCGGTTTGTGCTGAGCCCATGGCTGGGCAATGCCTGCCGTTTCGAGCCGACTTGTTCTGTGTACGCCATTCAGGCGCTGCAAGACCACGGCGCTGTTGTCGGCGGCTACCTGACGCTGCATCGGCTGTGCCGCTGCCAGCCCTGGTGTGCCGGCGGATGCGATCCCGTGCCCCCTGCCCCGCTTTTTGGGGCCTTGCGCGGCAAAAAATTGAACAAGAAATCTTCCCCATGAACGACATTCGCCGAACGATTCTGTTGGTCGTCTTTATGGCCTCGCTGGCCGTGCTATTCGACCACTGGCAGGTCTATAACGGACGCAAGTCCTTTTTCTTGCCCAGTCCTCCCGATGCGACGGTGTCTGCTGCGCAGGCGCCATCGGGGCCTGTCCCTGGCGGTGCGGGATCTCCAGCCGCTGTGCCCTCCCCGGCGCAAAGTGCTGCGGCAGCACCCGCGGCTGCTTCGGAAAAAGTCACCGTGGCCACCGACGTGTTCCGCGCCGTCATCGATACCCAGGGGGGTACGCTGTCGCGGCTGGAGCTGCTCAAATACACCGAAGACACGCCGCAAAGCGGTCTGGTCGATTTCGTCAAGCGGCTGTTCGGCCAGCCGATCGAAAAATCGGAAAACCGTCAGATTACGCTGATGGAGGATGGTTCTGCGGCGACGGCTTACGCAGCGCAGACGGGTCTGCTCGATCCGGCCAATCGCGCCGCGCATTTCTTCCCCGACCACTTCAGCGTGATGAGCGTGCAGCCGGGCCCGCGCGCGCTGGCCAATGGGCAGGATACGCTCGACGTGACGCTTGAATCGCCCGTTGTCAACGGTCTTAAGTACATCAAAACCTACCATTTCCGGCGCGGTGACTACATCATCGGTGTCAGTCACCAGGTGGTGAATGTCGGCAGCCAGCCGGCCGATGCGCAGTTGTATTTACAGATCCAGCGTCACGGCGTCGTGCCCCAGAACCATATGCTGGGGACGAGCACCTTCACCGGTCCAGCGGTCTATACCGACGACAAGAAGTTTCACAAAGTCGCCTTCACCGATATCAGCAAAAACAAGGCCGACCTGCCCTCATCCAGCGACAATGGCTGGATTGCCATGGTGCAGCACTACTTTGTTTCGGCTTGGCTGCTCGATGTGCCGGGGCACACGGGGCTGAAGCGCGATTTCCGTGCGGCCGACCTGGGCAATAACCAATATTCGATCGCGATGGTGTTGCATCTGCCCCCCATCGCTGCGGGCGCCACCGAGACGGTGCAATCCAAGCTCTATGCAGGCCCCGAGGAGGAAAAGAAGCTTGAGGCACTGGCGCCCGGCCTGGAATTGGTCAAGGACTATGGCATCTTCGCCATCATCTCCAAGCCCTTGTACTGGCTGATGTACTGGCTGCATGGCGTGCTGGGCAATTGGGGTTGGTCCATCGTCGCCGTGGTGGTGCTGCTCAAGCTGGTCTTCTTCTGGCTCAATGCTAAGGCCTATTCCAGCATGGCCCGCATGAAGGCCGTCAACCCGCGCGTGATGGAAGTGCGCGAGCGCCTGAAGGACAAACCTCAGGAAATGCAGAAGGAGATGATGCGCATCTACCGCGAGGAAAAGATCAACCCGATTGGGGGTTGCCTGCCCATCGCGATCCAGATTCCGGTATTCATCGCCTTGTACTGGGTATTGCTGTCTTCGGTCGAAATGCGCCAGGCGCCGTGGATTGGCTGGATTCATGATCTCTCCTCGCCTGATCCTTGGTTTATCCTGCCGGCGCTGATGACCATCAGTTCTCTGTTCCAAACCTGGCTCAACCCGGCGCCGCCCGATCCCATGCAGGCCAAGCTGATGTGGATCATGCCGCTGGTGTTCAGTGTGATGTTCTTGTTCTTCCCGGCCGGTCTGGTGTTGTATTGGGTGACCAACAACATTCTGTCGATTGCGCAGCAGTGGTTGATTAACAGCCGCCTTGGACTGCACGCAGCCAAACCGCCCAAGCAGCCGTCCAAGCCGGGGAAGGCCTGAATGAGAGGCACGCTGAGAGGCGCGCGCAAAGCTGTTTGAGTTCGCGCGCGTTGCCCCCCTGCGCGCGTGGGCGGATGTGTTTTGAGCATCCCGGGGCGGGAGGGCCTGCTGGCGATGGCCCCGTGCCAGCGGGCGCTTTTCATGAAGCGTTTCCCGTTGCGCGCCCTTGCAGGCGCGTGTCTCTGCCGCCTCTACTGTGTTTCCGCTCTTGCGGAGCCTGTTCGCACGGTCCAAAGGTGCGCGGGCGCGTCCAACGGCCGCCTTAGAACCTGTTTACGATCTCAAATGGCTCACGTTGGGCCGCAATCGGGATGAGTGGGTGGCCCATGGCGCGCCGCATGGGCTGGTGCCCATGCAAGCGACTGGGTCGCCCAATCGCC
>JAITWT010000120.1 GCA_031285125.1 Burkholderiaceae bacterium
ATGTTCTGCCCGATGATGAGCGCCGCGCCTTGTTCCAGACTCACGGCCCCGGCGTAAAACGCTGAAATGGTGACGGCGGTGGCGGCGGTTGATGATTGCATCACCGCCGTCATCGCCAGCCCAATGCCGATCAGCATCAGCAGGCCGAGCGACCCCGATGCCCAACCGACGCCCACCTCGCCCAGCACGGCGGGCAGGTCGGCCGGTTGCAGGCTTTGCGCCAGGCCGCCCATGCCCTGCTGCAAGGCCGTCAGTCCGTAGAGCACCAGCGCGAAACCGGCCAGCGCGCTGCCCGCCGCCGCGATGCGCCCGCTGCCCAGCAGCCGGGCCAGCGCGCCCGCAAAGATCATGGGCAGCGCGTAGCCTGAAAGCGAAACGCGCACGCCGATCAGCGCCACCAGCCAGGCCGTGCCCGTGGTGCCCACGTTCGCGCCGAACACCAGACCCAGCCCCTGCGCGAAAGTGAGCAGCCCGGCGCTGACCAGGCCAATCGTCGTCATCGTCACCGCGCTGGACGATTGCACCAGCAGCGTGACTGCCGCGCCCCACAACGCGCCTGAAACCGGCGTGGCCGCCGCCTTGCCCAGCACTGCGCGCAAGGCCGATCCGGCCATTGCCTTCAGGCCGTCGGTCATGACCGACATGCCCAGCAAAAACAGACCGACGCCGCCAAGGATGGCTATGGTGGTGGACATGCGTGTTTCATTGCTTACAAGAGGGCCCCTGCACAAATCCCTCGCGGCTGACGCATTCCATCTCGAATCCAGGCGCATCCGCTTGTGTGGATTGGTACAACGCTTCCCCAAAGATGCTCACGTGCCCCCCATGCAACACCGCCGCGGGCAGGCCTCAAGCCTGCTGATATCCAATGGGATGAATCACTTTGACGAATGGCTCAGGCTCGTTATCTACATGCCAATTGGCCCATAAACGATTACCTTTGTCTTTTCCATCGGGATTGAGCAAAAGAAAGTTACGCTTGCCAATAAAGTTATATTGTGTTCCAGGGAAATTGATCATGCGCGCCGTCACGCCACGATCGACATCTTCTTCTTTGGATAAAAGATTGCGCAACGCGAAGAGCATGATCGCGGGTGGCGGAGGATGAACAATGGCCGACGAAATCAGTTGATTAATGACATCTGTCAAATCAGCGCCAGTTGTTCGATTCGATTCGACCACACCCAGCGCTGCGAGATGCACATCGCCCGATAAAACAGTCGGCCGGATTTTTTTTTGCTGTGCAAAAGAAAGCAGGCGATGAATGAACCGGAGCCTTTCCTCTTTATGCGACCGGCTCAACCAATGATCGCGCAAATCATCCTCAAGCTCCTGCTGACCCGGAAAGATGCCAAGCACATTTTCAACCGAATTGAAGTCAGTATAAATTAAAGGTATGCTTGATAAGATGATTAAATGATCGAGATTGTTCAGAGAATCCAACCAGTTATAGACTTTCTCCCAGTGCGCCGGGGAAATGACCTGCTGCTCGGTACGTTCATTGCGCATATCCAGCGCCAGGATCGCCATTTGAGGCAAAACGTAGCCCGCCGTAAAGGCCATGCCCTGCGCCATGCTGTCCGAGCGTGCATTGGCCGGTAAGTGCCGTTGAAAAACAGCAAACGCCTTTCTGGCAATTTGAAACATGCCTTGAAAAACGGGACAGTTATGCCGGTCTTGCGGATAGGAGCCCCAGCCATCAATGATGTCGTGATCGTCCCACATCATAATGGTGGGCACGGTGGCAAGAATTTGAGCGATTTCCGGCTGACTCCAGCGATCGACATAGAGATTGAAATAAAAATCTTCCAGCTCCGCGGCCATCGTGAACGGGGCCGCATTGGCTTGATCCCAGCCAAGTTCATTCCATTGCTTCATTGAATCAATGGTTTCCCACATGGCATCGGCATAAACCTGGTCGCCGCCAAGCGGCAGGAGATGAATCGGACTCTTCGCATGTTGCGCCGCCATTTCTTTCCACATTTTATTTTTATCATCAACCGTTTTCATCAATTTGAGCGATGAAAATCCATTGCATGAAGCATAGGCAAACCGTGGAATGCCACCGCGCCGGGGCAGGAAAACCTGATAGGTCTTGGCGTCAAAGGAATACTGAAAAGACGATTCTTTATCCTGCAAAGGCACTGCTATTTCATATCGATAAGCAGTTTTTCCATTCACGCTCCAGAGTTTTTCATTGCTTGTCTGCGTTTGTTTTTTTTTGCTGCCTGGGTTGCTCCAGGATAATTTTGGCGGCTTGCCGTCGGCGACGATTAGGATACTCATTCGCCAAGCCTGGTTTTTTTGATCCAGTCCACGAAAGGACAAAACGGGCCCCATATAAATTGTCATCGCACGTCTCCATTTAATAAAAAAGGCGGCAAGCAAGGTGGTTCATCGAGCTGCCTGGACATCGCGCATGCCCTGCGTTGAGCACGGCCCTACCGCCATTGACAACGCGGCTCATCCAGTAACGGAGGAGGCTTCTGGCAGACCGGCTGCAGATCATGCCAGATCCCTGTACATGGCAACCCCAAGGGGGCTTTTACACGAATCTATCGCGCGGGCGCATCCTGGTTTCGGGCGCTCCGCGGTGTCCAACGCCACCAAGACATCAAAAATCCGGTTGAGCCGACTGGATGGCCAACATATGCAGCAGCTGCGTTTGCGCGCTCTTGGGCGCGGCGCGACGCGGGGTTTTGCGGTGGTAGCTGCCTTCGGCGTTCATTTCCCAGGCCTGGCAGTTGTCCTGCATGTAGATTTTCAGGCCTTCTTCCAGTACACGCGCCTTGAGTTTCTTGTCCAGCACCGGGAAGCACACCTCGATGCGCCGGAAGAAATTGCGCCCCATCCAATCGGCGCTGGCCAGGTAGATGCTGTGCTTGAGATCGTTGCGGAAATAGAAGATGCGCGTGTGCTCGAGAAAACGCCCAATCACTGAACGCACGCGGATGTTTTCCGACAGTCCCTGCACGCCCGGGCGCAGCGCGCACACGCCGCGCACGATCAAATCGATCTTCACGCCCGCTTGCGACGCCTGGTACAGCGCTGTGATGATTTCGGGCTCCAGCAGCGCGTTCATCTTGGCGATGATGTGCGCCGGTTTGTTGGCTTGGGCCAAGCGGACTTCATTGCGGATCGCCGCCAGCACCTGACTGTGCAAGGTAAAGGGTGATTGCCACAGGTGGCGCAGCTCGCGCGCCTTGCCCATACCCGTGATCTGGCTGAACACTTCGCCCACGTCCGCGCAAATATCCTCGTTGGCGGTGAACAGCCCGAAGTCGGTATAAAGCCGTGCCGTGCGCGGGTGGTAATTGCCCGTTCCCAAATGAACATAACGGCGCAGTTTGCCGCCCTCGCGGCGCACCACCATCAACATCTTGGCGTGGGTCTTGTGTCCGACCACGCCGTACACCACGTGCGCGCCGATATCTTCAAGCCGGCTGGCCCAATTGATATTGGCTTCTTCGTCGAAGCGCGCCAGCAGCTCCACCACCACGGTCACTTCCTTGCCCGCGCGGATCGCGGCCAGCAACGCATCCATCAGCGCCGAATCCACGCCGGTGCGGTACACCGTCTGCTTGATCGCCACCACGTCGGGGTCGGCTGCGGCCTGTTGAACAAAATCGATGATCGGCTTGAACGACTGGTAAGGGTGGTGCAACAGCACATCGCCCTTGCGTATCGTCTTGAACAAATCCGCGCCCTTTTTCTGCAACACGGTCGGCAGGCCAGGCATGAACGGCGGAAACTTCAGATCCTCACGCGGAACCTGGTTGGGAATATCCATCAGCCGCACCAGGTTCACCGGGCCATTGACCTGATACAGATCTTCCGCTCCCAAATTGAATTGCTGCAACAGAAATTCAGCCACCTGCGGCGGGCAGTTCTCGGTGACCTCCAATCGCACCGCATCACCGAAGTGACGGTGCGGCAACTCCCCTTGCAAGCGCGTGCGCAAATTCTTGACTTCTTCTTCGTCCACAAACAAATCGCTGTTGCGCGTGACGCGGAACTGGTGGCAACTGAGCACCTCCATCCCGCCAAACAACTCCGCCACATGCGCGTGCACAATGGAAGACAGAAACACAAAACCATGGGGGCAGCCGGCGATCTCCAGCGGCAAAGCAATCGTGCGCGGCAGCACGCGCGGCGCCTGCACGATCGCCTTGGTGATATTGCGCCCGAACGCCGCCTTGCCCCGCAAATCAATCGCGAAGTTCAAACTCTTGTTGAGCACGCGCGGGAACGGATGCGCCGGATCCAGCCCGATCGGGGTCAGCACCGGCATCACTTCGCTGAAAAAGAAATCCCGCACCCAGGCACGCTGCGCGTCGTTCCAATGGACGCGCGGTAGAAAACGAATGCCTTCCTGCTGTAGCGCCGGCAGGATAGCTGCATTGAACACTTGATACTGCCGCGCGACGAGCTGGCGCATTTGCGTGTGCACCCGATCCAGCGTGGTGCACGCGTCCATCCCGTCCGGCCCGACGGGCACGCCAACCAGATTGATCTGCTCCTTCAACCCGGCCACGCGAATCTCGAAAAACTCATCGAGATTGCTGCTGACGATGCACAAATACTTCAACCGCTCCAGCAGCGGTACGCTCGCGTCTTCCGCCTGCGCCAACACGCGCCGGTTGAACTCCAGTTGACTGAGTTCGCGGTTGAGAAAATGCTGTGTAGGGAATTTTTTTACCACGGGATGAATGCACGCCTTACAGTGAAACGCGCAATCAGTCTACGCGAGTTGGCGCCATCTCTCATCCCTGCGGCGTGATTCCCATTCCAAAATTCCGGAAAACACATTCCGAAATAGGAAACGGGCCACGCGATTTCTCACGTAGCCCGTTGATTTTGTTGGCGGAGTGGACGGGACTCGAACCCGCGACCCCCGGCGTGACAGGCCGGTATTCTAACCAACTGAACTACCACTCCGCGCGATAACCACGTCGCGCTTTCCTGAGGAAAGCCAAGTGCGGCCAGCCTTGTTTGCCACATCCACGGCGCTATCGGCATAACCGATACCGGGGTAAATATGGCGACCCTACGGGGATTCGAACCCCGGTACTCACCGTGAAAGGGTGATGTCCTAGGCCTCTAGACGATAGGGTCAAAAACCTTCGGAACCGCACCGCAGACAGATCCGAATGCGGTGCTTACCTTTAACTCGATTTCCAGTGGTGGAGGTAAGCGGGATCGAACCGCTGACCTCTTGCATGCCATGCAAGCGCTCTCCCAGCTGAGCTATACCCCCGTTGGATATCGAGCCTGTGATTGTAACTTTATTTTGAAGCTGAACGCAAGTACTGCAGAATTTTTTCTTTCTGGGACAACGCCAGCACCGCATCGAGCGAGGGGGTCTGCGCCGTGCCCATGACGAGTACGCGCACCGGCATCGCCAGCGCAGGCATTTTCAGGCCCTGCGCGGCAAGCACCTGTTTGATGGCCGCGGCGATGGAGGGTTTGTCCCACATCGCAAGCGCTTCCAGCGCATCGGCCAACGCAGCGATGGCAGGCGCAATGGCCGCAGTGAGATATTGCGTGCGATCGGCGCTGCTCGGCGCCACGCTGACATAAAAGCGCGCGGACCAATCGGCCAAGGCAACGGTGGTGTCGCAGCGGTCCTTGAACAGATCGCAGATCGCGGGCAAACGCGCATCGCTTTGAATGCCGCGTGTGTGCAATTGCTGCGCGACCAGCACAGCCAGCGCATCGCCAGACAGCGTCTTGAGGTGCTGCGCGTTAACCCAGCGCAGTTTGGCTTCATCGAATTGCCCAGCGCTGCGGCCCAGATGGTCGAGGTTGAACCAGGCGATGAACTGCTCGCGCGTAAAGATTTCGTCGTCACCGTGACTCCAACCCAGGCGCGCGAGGTAGTTGATCATCGCATCGGGCAGGAAGCCTTCGTCGCGGTATTGCGTGACGGCCTTGGCGCCATTGCGCTTGCTGAGTTTTTCGCCCCGCTCATCAAGCACCGTGGGCAAGTGCGCATAGACGGGGGGCTCTTTGCCGAGGGCGCGGAAGATGTTGATCTGGCGCGGCGTGTTGTTGACATGATCGTCGCCGCGGATGACGTGCGTGATCCCCATGTCCATGTCATCGACGACGACGCAGAAGTTGTAGGTGGGCGTGCCGTCAGGGCGCGCGATCACGAGGTCGTCCAGCTCGGCATTGTCGATTTCGATCGGGCCTTTGACCTTGTCGTCCCATGCCACCTGGCCCGAAGACGGATTGCGAAAACGCAGTACCGGCTGTACGCCCACGGGCACGGGCGGCAGCGTCTTGCCGGGCTCGGGACGCCAGGTGCCGTCGTAGCGCGGCTTGAGTTTGGCCGCCATCTGCCGCTCGCGCAGCGCTTCAAGCTCGGCCACGCTCATGTAGCAGGGGTAGACCCAGCCTTGCGCCTGCAGCTGCGCCAACACTTCCTTGTAGCGGTCCATGCGCTGCGTCTGGTAGTACGGGCCTTCGTCCGGATTCAGGCCGAGCCATTGCATCCCTTGAAGAATGACATCCACTGCGGCCTGGGTTGAGCGTTCGAGATCGGTGTCTTCGATGCGCAGGATAAAAGACCCGCCGGTCGAGCGCGCAAAGGCCCATGGATACAGCGCCGAGCGGATGTTGCCCAGGTGGATGAAGCCGGTGGGCGATGGCGCGAAGCGGGTGCGGGTGGGGTTCGTGTTGGGTTTTGTGTGGGTCATGCGAGTTGTGACAGGCCACGCTGCAAATCGGCCTGAATGTCATCCATATGCTCAAGCCCGACCGCCAGACGGATCAGCCCCTGGCCGATGCCCGCAGCCTGGCGCTGTTCCTCGCTCAGGCGGCCATGCGAGGTCGTGGCCGGATGCGTGATGGTGGTTTTGGTATCCCCCAGGTTGGCGGTGACGCTGCATACGCAGGTCGCGTCGATCACGGTAAACGCGTTGCGGCGCAACGCTTGCGGCGTTTGGCCGTGCACATCGAAAGCGATCACCGCGCCGCCCTGCCCGTTTTGCTGGCGCAGCGCCAATTCATGCTGTGGATGCGAAGGCAGGCCGGGGTAATAGACGCGCGCAACCGCCGGTTGCGCTTGCAGCCATTGCGCGAGCGCGAGTGCATTTGCGCAGTGCGCGCGCATGCGCAGATCGAGGGTTTCCAGCCCTTTGAGAACGACCCAGGCATTGAAGGGCGAAAGCGTCATGCCCGCAGTGCGCGCGATAGGGGTGAACACCTCGGTGATCAATTTGGCCGGACCACAGATCGCGCCAGCAAGCACGCGGCCTTGACCGTCGATGTACTTGGTGCCCGAGTGAATCACCAGATCGGCGCCGAATTCGAACGGCCTTTGCACCACAGGCGAGCAAAAGCTGTTGTCCACCGCGAGCAGCGCGCCCGCGCCATGCGCGATATCGGCCAACGCGCGGATATCACACACATCGGTCAGTGGATTGGTTGGCGTCTCGGCGAACAGCAATTTGGTTTCAGGACGCAGCGCCGCGCGCCATTGGGCTGTATCGGTTTGCGAGACGAAATCGGTTTGCACACCGAACTTGCTGAACTCGCGTCCGATCAAGCTGACCGTGGAGCCGAACACCGAGCGCGAGCAAACCACGTGATCGCCCGCGCGCAGCAAACCCATGCACAACATCAGAATGGCGGCCATGCCGCTGGCCACGCCGATGGCCGCTTCAGCGCCTTCGAGCGCGGCCAAGCGCTGCTCAAAGCTGCTGACCGTCGGGTTGGAGGTACGGCTGTAGGTGTAACCCTCCTCGAGGCCAGCGAAGCGGCGGGCCGCGGTTTCGCTATTGGGCTGCACGAAGCTGCTCGTCAAATACAGCGCTTCCGAGTTTTCACCGTATGGGCTGCGTTCGAGCGCAGTATGCACCGCGAGCGTCTGGCGATGCAGGCCAGGGGGAAGAGCTTTGTCACGAAATGGCGTGGCGGGCGCGATGGCAGGTACGGCGGCGGGTGAGGTCATGAAGAAATCAACTCAAATTGGGCAACACCAGGCGTGAAGCGTCGCCATCGCTTTCTGCAACGGGCGAACGTCTGCTATTGATGCGTGCGATGGCGTCGGTATCGATATCACCGGTGACGTAGACGCCATCGAAACACGAAGCGTCAAAGCCGTTCAGTTTGCAATAGCGGGGATCGCCGGGAGCGGGGGTCGCCTTGAGCACGGCACGCTTCATCGCTTCGACGTCTTGATAGATGAGCGCATCGCAGCCGATGAGCTGGCGAATTTCCTCGATGCTGCGGTTGTGCGCGACCAGCTCTTCCTTGGTCGGCATATCGATTCCATAAACGTTGGGAAAACGCACCGGCGGCGCAGCGCTGGCCATATAGACCTTGCGCGCACCGGCGTCGCGCGCCATCTGCACGATTTCGCGGCTGGTCGTGCCGCGCACGATCGAATCATCGACCAGCAACACCTTGCGATCCTTGAATTCGCTGACGATGGTGTTGAGCTTCTGACGCACCGACTTTCTGCGTATGCCTTGGCCGGGCATGATGAAAGTGCGGCCCACATAACGGTTCTTGACGAAGCCTTCGCGGTACGGCAAGCCCAGCAGTTGCGCCAATTGCGTTGCGCTTGGACGGCTCGATTCAGGAATCGGAATGACGACATCGATCTCACTGGGCGGCACGGTCGAGATGACACGCTGGGCCAGTGTTTCGCCCAGATTCAGGCGCGCCTGATAGACCGAGATGCCGTCCAGCGTGGAATCGGGCCGTGCGAGATAGACGAACTCGAAGATGCACGGATACAACGACGGCGCCTGGGCGCACTGATGTGCGTGGACCTGCCCGTTCAGATCGACGAAGATGGCCTCGCCAGGCAGCACATCCCGCTCAAAAACAAAACCAGCGCCTTCGAGCGCCACGGATTCGCTGGCGACCATCACCGTGCCGTCAGCCGCGCGGCCCATGCACAGCGGGCGGATGCCATACGGATCGCGAAACGCCAGCAACCCGTACCCCGCAATCAGCGCGACCACGGCGTAAGAGCCGCGCAGGCGCTGATGCACCTTGCCTACCGCAGCGAACAGCTGCGCGCAATTCAGGCCCGCTTCGCGCGTATCGTGCGTGACACGGTCGATTTCGTGCGCGAGCACGTTCAACAGCACCTCCGAATCGCTCTCGGTGTTGGTGTGGCGGTGATCAGAGGAGAACAACTGCGCGCGCAGCGCATGGGCATTGGTCAGGTTGCCGTTGTGCACCAGCACGATGCCGAACGGCTCATTGACGTAGAAAGGCTGCGCCTCTTCCTCGCTGTCGGCGCTGCCCGCCGTCGGATAGCGCACCTGACCCAATCCCACGCTGCCGGGCAGCGCACGCATATTGCGGGTACGAAACACATCGCGCACCATGCCCTTGGCCTTGTGCATGTAGAACTTGCACTCTTGCAGCGTGACGATGCCTGCCGCGTCCTGACCACGGTGTTGCAACAGCAATAACGCGTCATACAGCAATTGATTGACTGGCGCGTTGCTTACAACGCCAACGATTCCGCACATGGGATGTTTTCCTTTGTATTTCCGTTTGGAAATTTTCCGTTCAAGGCTTGCTCAAAACAGATCAGCGCAGGAACCCGGCCCAGCGCGGCGGCAACTCGGGCCTGATCATCTGCAATGCCGCGTCGATCGTCGTCGCGCTGAAAGCCCCCCGCCACCACGGCCGATCCTCCAGCGTCAGCATATGCACCACCACGCCGGCAATCAGCACCACCAGCACGCCGCGCGCCAGTCCGAACAACAGACCCAGAGCACGGTCCACAGGCCGTGCGCCGACCGCCGAAGCCAGACGCCGTATCAGCGAAGCAAGTATGCCGACGACAAACAGGGCGACCACGAAGACCAGCAAAAACCCCGTCGTCTGACGCCACATGGCATCCAGCCCACCCAGCGGTAACCAGCCCCCAACCTGGGATGCAAAAGCCTGCGCGACCAGGAAGGCAATCCCCCAACCCAGCAACATCAGCGCTTCGTACAGAAACCCGCGCCACAGTCCCGCCAACGCCGACAGGCAAAGAACAGCAACGACGATAATGTCCAGCGGAGCCACGGCGCACCTGGGCGGACTACGCTTTAAAAACTCTGCACCGCTGCGGGCAACGACAGGGCCTTGACCCGGGCTGCAGCCTTGTCGGCTTCAGCACGCGTGTTGAATGGGCCCAAACGCATGCGGATGCGCTCACCGCCGGAGTTTTCGTTTTTCACCACATGAGCCCAGGGCTTCAGCCCGGCACTTTCGAGCTTCTGACCGACTTGGCGGCTCCGGGCTCGATCGGAGAAAGAGCCCACCTGGACGATGAAACGGCTGTTGTTGCTGGCCGCCTTGGCCTCTTTGGCCGCCTGCGTCGACCGGTTCGCATGACTGACGCGCTCGACGATGGCGCCAATCGGGTCATCGCTCGCAGCCGCGGACTGCGCTGCCGATGCAGCAGAAGACGGCTTGGCCGATGCGGCTGGGTTGGCAGGAGCCGGCCGCTTGGCTGGCGCGGGCGATTTGGCCGGGGCGGGCCGTTTGGCTGGAGCCGGTGGTTTGACCGGCGCTGACGGTTTGCTTTGCGGCTTCGGCGGCTGGGGCTCTGGGCGGGCTACGGGCTCGGCCACCGGCTCGGTGACGGGTTTGGCTGATGAATCTGCCGGCGCTGCTGGCTGATCCACCGCCGCGGGAGGCTGTGTGCGGCCAGGCAATTCGGTCACCCGCCCGGCAACGCTAGGCACCGCGCCTGAGGAAGGGGGAGATTTGGGTTCCACCGGCGCGACCGAACCTTCTGATGCCGGAGATGCAGGAGGTGGCGCAAGCGACACCATCTTTTTGCTGTCAGGAATTTCGATCCGGGTATCCACTGACACCGGGCGCGGCTGCGTGTTGAACAGCAACGGAAAGCAGACGATACCGAGGATCACCAGCACCGCCGCGCCCAGCAAGCGATACTTCGCGCGCCGGCGCATCGCCTCCATGCTTTCAGCTGGCGCGGCATCGACGTTGGCTGCGCTACCGCGCGTGTCGCCGCTTTCAGGGTGGCGTGAGCGGAATTTGAGAAACACCATGAGCGTTGGATTGGACTAAAGACAGCGCTAAAGCTACCACGACAACTTGGAAGTATCGGACCCGAATGAAACCGGCGGATTCGCATCCAGGACTAGGCGCAATTTCATGTTTTGATACTTCCGGGTTGCAGTACTGGCTTAGGTTAAAACCACGGCGACCGGCTTTCCGGCTTGTAAGCGGGGCGTTCCGTGTGCAAGCACGCCACCGACTGTGAAGAACGATCCAAAGGTGACGATTCTATCAGCCGGTTCAGCCTGCAACGCCGCCGCGTGCAGCGCTTCCCAAGGTCCGGCGTGAACACTGGCGCTCACGCCGGCACGGGTGTTGAGAGCTTGCCAGCGCGCCATCAGTGCACTCGCACGCGCCGCGCGGGGGGTGGGTAAATCGCAAAAATACCAGTGGTCGATCAATGGATTGATGCGCGCCAGGATCGGATCGAGCGCCTTGTCGGCCATCGCACCAAATACCGCATGCGTGACCGGGTAAAAGCCCATCGCGTCGAGATTCTCGGCCAGCGCCGCCACAGCATGCACGTTGTGCGCCACATCGAGTACCAGCGCCGGCTGGCCCGGCACAATCTGAAAGCGCCCCGGCAATTGCACCCGCGCCAGTCCGTTGCGCACCGCCTGCGCCATGACGGGCAGGCGCGGACGCAGCGCTTCCAGCGCCGCCAGCACCCCTGCGGCATTCATTAATTGATTGGCCCCGCGCAGCGCCGGATACGCCAGCCCCGCATAGCGCCGCTCGCGCCCCGTCCAAACCCACTGCTGGCGATCGCCGGAAAAATTAAAATCGCGCCCCAGCCGCCGCAGGTCGGCGCCAATCGCCACGGCACGGTCGATGACGCTGGCCGGCGGCACGGGATCGCTGACGATGGCGGGCCGCCCGGCACGCAAAATACCCGCCTTCTCGCGCCCGATGCTTTCGCGGTCGGGGCCAAGAAACTCCATGTGGTCGAGGTCGATGCCGGTGATGATGGCGCAATCGGCGTCGATGATGTTGACCGCATCCAGCCGCCCCCCCATGCCCACCTCCAGAATCGCCGCATCGAGCCGCTGCGCCTGCATACACCACAGAATGGCCAGCGTGGTGAATTCAAAATAAGTCAGCGGCACCTCTGTGTGCTGAAGGCGCGCCGCCTCGACTTCGGCGAAATACGGCGTCAGCGCGCTGGCGGCCACCGGCGCGCCCAGAATGCGCAGCCGCTCCTCGAAATGCACCAGATGCGGCGAGCTATAGACGCCCGTGCGGTAGCCCGCTTGTAACAGGATCGACTCCAGCATCGCGCAAGTCGAGCCCTTGCCATTGGTGCCCGCTACCGTAAAAACGACCGGTTCGTCCAGCCGCAAACCCAGCCTTTGTGCCACGGTATGCACGCGCTCAAGGCCGAGTTCGATGGTTTTGCTGTGCAAGCGCTCGGCGTATGTGAGCCAATCGGAAAGCGGAGAGACGGAAGAGGGAACAGCGGGTAACATGGCTCCCATAATTGTCGCGCAGACGCGGCGGACAACGCGTCGATGGCTGGCGATGCCCCCAAAATTTGGTCTTCCATCGCCCGCCCTATGATGCGGCTCCTTGGCCTGATCGACCACACCTGTGCTCAACCTGCGCTGCGCTGACAAAGCGCAATCCCGGGTCAGGCTCGTGAACTGTTGGCGATCGGCGGTATCCAATAAGCCATCAAGCCATCACATGCACAGGAAACCTTGATCATGATCCGCTCTGCCCATTCATCCCTCATTGCCCTGGGGTTGGCCGCCACGCTCGGCGCACTCATCTCCATGCCCGTTTATGCGCAGGAGCCGTTCGATACAACGGTGACTTCATACCCAGCGGACAGTGGCCCCCCAGTTGCCGATCCCACACCTTGGACCACCGTCGCGCCTGAGCAAGGCGTGGTTGTGTCCGCCGATGGCACACCTGTGGCCGCCCCCCCGGCAGGGGCGATCGGGGTGCCCGCCTATCCCTCCGCCCCGGTTTATGTGACATCGCCCTCCCCCTATTCCTACTGTTCCTATGGCTACTCTCCCTACTGTTATCCCTACGCATACGCCGTGCCCATCGGCCTAGCCATCGGCGTAGGCTATTACGGCGGCTGGGCGAGGGGCTGGCGTGGCGGCGGTTTTCATGGCGGTTTTCGTAACGGCGGTTTCTACAACGGTTTCCACGGCGGCCCTCGGGGCGGTTTCCACAGCGGTCCTGGGGGCGGTTTCCACGGTGGTTTCCACGGCCGCCGCTGAATAGGCAGGTGTATGCGGATTCAAGCCTGAAGTGCAGCGCCTGCAGCTTCAATGAATCCGCGTGAAACAGCGCGCAGTCTGGCTGGCTGGAACCTAGACTAAAACCTAGACCACCACCGGCTCGGGCTCCAGCTGGATTCCAAAGCGCTCATAGACACTGGTTTGAATCGCTTTGGCCAGCGTCATGACTTCGCCGCCGGTGACAGGATCTTCGCGCCCGCCCCGGTTGACCAAGACCAACGCCTGTTTTTCATAAACACTGGCGCGCCCCATCGATTTACCCTTCCAGCCGCAGGCATCAATGAGCCAGCCCGCCGCCAGCTTGATCCGGCCATCGGCCAATGGGTAATACACGATGCGCGGCTCGCGCGCGATGATGTCGGTACATTGTTCAGGCGTGACGGCCGGGTTCTTAAAAAAGCTGCCGGCATTACCCAGCACGCGCCAGTCCGGTAATTTGGCGGCGCGGATGGTGCAAACCCAATCAAACACCTGGCCCGCATCGGGCGTGTCGATGCCGGTTTCAGCCACTTTGCGCTCCAGGTCAAGATAGTCCAGTTCAGCTTTCCACGGGCGCGGCAGCCGCAGGCGTACGCGGGTAATCAGCGCACGACCGGCCAAGCCCAAGCCGTTGGGGCCGCCCGCCTCGTGCTTGAAAACCGAATCGCGGTAACCAAAAGCGCACTGCGCGGCATTGAGCGTGAAGCTCCGGCCCGTCTGCAGATCGATCGCGTCGAGCGACTCAAAACGGTCTTGCAGTTCGACACCATAAGCCCCAACGTTCTGCGCGACCGCCCCCCCCAGGGTGCCCGGAATGGCTGCGAGGTTTTCCAGCCCAGGCCAGCCCTGCTCGATCGTCCAACGCACGATCTCGTGCCAGTACTCGCCCGCGCCCGCCTCGACGATCCAGGCGCGCGCACTCGCTTCAACCAAGCGCCGCCCGGCGATCTCGACTTTAAGCACCAACGGCTTGACATCGCCCGTAAACACCGTATTGCAGCCGCCGCCCAGCACGAACTTGGGCGCATCGCGCCATTGCGGATGGGCCAGTAGCGCACGGACATCCTCCTCCCCGTGCAAACGCAGTAAATGCTGCGCGCGCGCAGCAATACCAAAGCTGTTGTACGGCTGCAGCGAAACATTGGACTCGACGAACATGGGAGAATTGTCGCATTCAGAAGCCCCTGAACAAGCCCGCGCGAACGATTGCGCCCGGATTCGGAATGTGAGATGCACAGCGCATAGCACAGTGCCCCCAGCGGTATCACGAACACTTGCAACGCCGCAGGCGGCCCGCAGCCGGAATGCGCCCGCCGTGACGGACTTGCTCAAGAAGGCACCTTCACCAGTTTTGAGTCCAGGAGTCCCGCCATGCCATCCTTCGATACCGTTTGTGAACCCAATCTGCCCGAGGTTCGCAACGCGATCGACAACACCAGCAAAGAGATCACCACGCGCTTCGATTTCAAGGGCACCGCTGCCGCCGTCGAGCTCAAGGACAAAGAGATCACCCTGCTGGGTGACGCGGAGTTCCAGCTTGTCCAAATTGAAGACATCCTGCGCAACAAGTTAACCAAGCGCAGCGTCGATGTGCGCTTTCTGGACAAGGGCGCTGTACAAAAAATCGGCGGCGACAAGGTCAAGCAGGTGATCAAGGTGCGCAGTGGAATCGAGTCCGAGCAGGCCAAAAAAATTCAGCGCGCGATCAAGGACAGCAAAATGAAGTTGCAAGCGGCCATTCAGGGCGAGGTTGTGCGCGTCAGCGGCGCCAAACGCGATGATTTGCAAGCAGCCATGGCGCTCATCAAAAAACAATTCCCTGATCTGCCGTTAAGCTTCAATAATTTTCGTGATTAAAGCGCGTTTTACTGTGCGTAAAAAATTTTCGCCATTGAACACCGCTTGGGTTCGTCCATGACCATAAACTCTCCTGCGCCTCTCCGTCTGTTCGAGCGTGTACGCCTCGTCATGATTCAGCCGAAGAATTTCGCGTACAGCCATGCCTTTGACGAAACGATGGAGCTGTTCGAGTTGGCGCTGTCAGCACTCGGATCGCAGGTCGACAGAGGACTTAACAACCTGCTGGATGGAGAAGGCATCAATTTTATTTTCGGCGCCCATTTACTCCGGCCAGACGTCATACTTCCGCAAAATTCAATTATCGTCAACCTTGAACAAGTTTTAGCCACGAAGGCTATTTATCCGCACTATATTGAGTTCCTCAAACGCCATCCGGTACTCGATTACTCTCCGCGCAATGCTGAGAGAATTCGGCAATTGACCGGCAACCCGCATGTCTATCTTTTCAAAATGGGGGCAATGCCCCAAGTTGCACGCATAAAATCTGCACCACAACAGGATATTGACGTATTATTCTATGGCGTCATTAATGACCGGCGCCAAAAAATATTACATGGATTGATCGATGCCGGCTTGACCATTAAGACCCTGTTTGGCACTTACGGCAAAGAGCGTGACGACTGGATTGCGCGCAGTAAGATCGTTCTCAACGTACATTGTTACGGAGACAGAATTCACGAGCTCGCGCGTACGTCCTACCTGATGGCCAACAGCAAAGCGGTGGTGAGTGAATGCGCGCCGGATACAGAAATCGATGAAGATGTACGCGCGGCCTTAGTTTCCGTCCCTTACGAAAAAGTTGTGGAGACTTGCGTGACGCTGGTGCATGACGATGCGCAACGCCACAGCGCCGAAAAACGAGCCTTTGAGATATTCACGCGGCGCAACCAAGCCATGCTGCTTGCGCAAATACTGCCCGCACTGATCAAGCCTTTGCCACGCAAACTTAACCTCGGCAGCGGCAAAGCTTATGATCCGGCCTACCTCAATATAGATATTGATCCAAGATGGCGGCCTGATATTCTCTGTGATATTTCCGCACCCACCGCCTTGAATCGGATTTTTTTCAGCTCGAAATATGGTCTGATGCGCCTGGAACAAGGCCAATTCGATGAAATCAAGGCGCACGATGTACTCGAGCACGTGCCCAATCTGACGGGGTTGATGACGCGTTGTCTTGAACTGCTGCGCCCAGGCGGCTTAATGCGTATTCTCGTGCCCTTTGATTTGTCCTGGGGTGCATGGCAGGACCCGACGCATATTCGCGCTTTCAACGAACGCAGTTGGCTCTACTACACCGATTGGCATTGGTACTTGGGCTGGAACAACGCACGCTTTACCCTGGTCGAATTGACCCTGCTGTTCAGCCCCATCGGTGAAGACTTGGCCCAGCGCGGCGTGAATGACGAAGAAATTTTCCGTACGCCGCGCGCTGTGGACAGCATGAGAGTGGTGCTCGCCAAACGCCTTCTCAGCGAAGAAGAAAAGCAGCGCGCCCTCGACTACCAGCATCCCACTTTAGAGAACCGCTGATTCCATTTTCAGATCGAGCGCATACGCGAAATGGCGTTGCACAAACAAAGCGGTAGCACGACAAGCGAAGCGGACACAGTCATCCGCAGTCATCGTTTGATAGAACCATCGAATGCGTGCGTCTGGTCAAGCGCTCGCGCCTGATGCAGTGTTCGGCGCTAAGAACCTGTTTACGATCTCAAATGGCTCACGTTGGGCCGCAATCGGGATGAGTGGGTGGCCCATGGCGCGCCGCATGGGCTGGTGCCCATGCAAGCGACTGGGATGCCCAATCGCC
>JAITWT010000124.1 GCA_031285125.1 Burkholderiaceae bacterium
CGGGCGGCCAGCGCGTCGGCCAGCCGGTTGTTGCGGCGCGGCGGCGGCAGGCCGGCCTTGACCTTGGGCAGCAGCAGCGCGCGCAGTTTGTTTTCCCAATCCGGGTCGCGCCAGAAGGTGTCGAACGCTGCGTCGAACAGCGCGCGCTCGTCGGGCGCCGAGGTCAGCAAAGCGGCCAGCGCGGCGCGCACGTCATCGCGGCGCGCCAGGTCGATCCAGCCGAGCGCGGTAAGCGCGTCAACCGCCTGCGCGGACGAAACCGGCATCCCCGCGCCGCGCAGCACGCGCACGAAGTGCACGAGGTTGCGGGCGATGGGCGGGAGGGTGGCGTTGGGCATCGTCATTTACGCTGCGGGCCCCTACCTTAAGGAACCTCTGAACAACTCCCTCGCGGCGGTCGCATCCCGTATTCGGGCGGTCTGCTTCGTTGCAAATGCTCGCGATACCACCGGGTATCGCTGCGCTTTGCGCCTTGCATTCCATCCCGAATCCGGGCGCGCCCACGCGCGGGGAGTTGTTCAGAGGTTCCTTAGAAGAGTTGCGTACATTTGTGGTTACGCTCTCAAATCATATAAACAAGGACTGTGGGATGGGTTGAGCGTAGCGATACCCATAATTTACCAGTATCCCATAGTGAGTATCGCTTGCGTTCCACCTGCCCTACGCTTGCTAACGTGTGCCGGTTACTTCAGGCGTTAGGTTCTCATCACACATGACAAACACCAGAGTCAACGAAATAGATTTGCTGCGATTTATTGCGGCGTTGTCAGTTGTTTTTTTTCACTATTCATTCAGGGGATATGCGGCGGACAATATGTCTGTCATGCCATACCCGCTACTGGACTCCGTTTCAAAATATGGCTACCTCGGAGTTGAACTATTTTTCATGATTAGCGGATTTGTGATCCTGATGACTGCAGCTAGCGGGAGCCTAAGAGGATTTGTTATTTCAAGGATTGTTCGGATTTATCCGGCATTCTGGGCATGCTGTACCATAACCTTTGCTGCAATTGTTATGTTTGGGGGGATGCGTTACTCAGCGTCCGTTCCCCAATATCTGATAAATATGACGATGCTGAGCGGCTTTTTAGGCGTGCCCTCAATTGATGGGGCCTACTGGTCGCTGTTTGTAGAGATAAAATTCTACGCACTTGTGGCTATTGTATTGATCAGTAGAAAAATTCATCGGATTGAACAAATTGTTTTTATTTGGTTGGTGGTCTCGATAATTCTAGAGGTTATTCCCGTCCGCACGCTGCGCGACTTGCTGATTACTAATTATTCTGCCTTTTTTATTGCCGGCGCGACGTACTTCTTGATTTGGTCAAGAGGTTTGTCAATAATAAGGATTGCGATAGTAGTGGTTTCATGGGGGCTGGCGGTATTCCAGTCAATAAAGGAGTTGCGAGATTTTGAAAATCACTACCACACCGCTATGAGCGGCCAGGCTGTTGCCGTAATTATCACAATGTTTTTTATTGCAATGATGTTGGTTTCGTTGAGACGCACAGGGCCACTTGGGAAAAACCGCTGGCAGTTAGCCGGTGCTCTTACTTATCCTCTATACTTGCTTCATCAAAATATAGGATTTATTATTTTTAATGCTTGGTATCCCGTTGTTAATGCGCATTTGCTTTTTTGGGGTACAATAATTTCTGCTGTGGCTTTAGCGTACGCTGTGCATATCTTTGTTGAGAAGCGATTCTCTCTCCCCTTTAAAACTGCCTTGAGCGTATATGCAGATCGCGCACTGCGCCTAACAAGGCGTTCCAGCGGAAGCACTGAAGCGCCGTAGGATGGGTATCGCTTGCGCTCCACCTATCTACGCGGGCTATTTCGCCAGTGCACGCCGGAAATCTGGGTCATCGATCAAATTGGAGACCAATTTTTTGTAGAGGGCGCCGTATTGGTTCATTGCCGCAGGGATTGCTGCCGCGCCGTAGAACGATGATTCCCAACTCGCATTGGCCGCCAGTTTCTTGTCAAACACCACTTTGCCGCGGTCAGTCACGATAAAGCGCGCGGCCAAGCGGGCGGTGCCGGTACCGATGGCAGCGTCAACCTTGCTGTCGGTCAGTTGACCTTCAATGACGAAGCGCGATACTGAATCGTATAGCCCTGCTGCGGTGAGTTCGGTGACCAGCGTGTCTTTCAGAAATTGCGACCAACGTCCCTTGGCAGGCGCCAGTGTGCTCCCCCGCAATCCGCCAAGCGTGGTGTCCATCGCGGAATTTTTGCCAGGAGCGAGTTTGAACGCACCGGCTTGCGCCGGGGAAAGATTGGCCATACGCAATTTTTCCACCGTGGCAGGCGTAGGGCTTGTCGCGTCGAGTTGAACGTTTGCACAACCGGCAACAGCAAGCACGGCAAGCAATGGAATGCATCGAAGCGCAAGCCGGATCATGGGAATGCGGGATCCCGTGAAAGGTTATCCAAAGTACGGCTGATTAATTGACGGAGCATCGTGAAAACAGCCTCATCGGCACTTTCTTTCTTTTGTGCGCCAGAGGGTGGGCTGCCGGTGCCAATGCTGGTGTAGATCACATGCTTACCGCTATGTATCAGCGGCGCAGCGCCACGGCGTCCAGGCAGATAGCGAAGCGTACACGCGTACCCATCTCCTACGGTCTGGCCTGCAAGACCAAAGGTCAGGCCGGCAATAAAGCCCTTGCTGGCCGCGTCATCCGTCAGTGGCACGTTGTTGACCGTGATGGAGAGCAGCGCGCCATTATTCACCGGTGCGTCGCTCACTTTCGCGAACAGGCCGCTGGCGTTCAATTGGTCGGATACTTGGGTTTTTAGCAATTCCGTTGCCTTGGCATTTGCCACGCCTTTGGTCTGGAACTCCCAAATCAGTTGCACATCAGTGGGCGTGGCTGGTTTTTGGTATTGAGCAGCAGGCACTTCGGGAACATTGCCATCCACATAGAAAGCTGCACAACCGCCCAAGCCCGCCAATATCGCAGCCAGCACAAGCCCACGCAGTGCGCGATACATATCGGCAACCATGAATTTTTCTCCTCGTCTACAAACTGGAATGATACCGGTATTGAGTTACTCCGCCCGCATAGAGCACTTGAGGAAATCGCTTATTTGCTTATCGGTGCATCGCAAGGCGAGCGCCAAGTCTTCATTGACGTAACCGAACTGGCGCTTGATCACCCGAAACGGATGTTCCACCTTGGCACGCACACGGGCCTTCAAGCGCTCAACCTGGTCGATCAGCGCACCCAGTTCTGTGCTCTTGTTCAACGCCTTGCGCGAACTTGGCCCGCGCGCGATATGCCAGGTCACGCCGGGTTTGGCGTCTTCGCGCTTGTGGGCGCCGCGATACCCGGAGTCGGCAAAGACCGTCTCCTCTTGACCGTGCAGCAGGGCGTTGGCCGCCACCACGTCGTTGACGTTGGCCGCCGTAGCACGCACCGTATGCACCAGGCCAGATTGAGCGTCCACGCCAATGTGGGCCTTCATGCCGAAGTACCACTGATGGCCCTTCTTGGTCTGGTGCATCTGGGGGGCGCGTTGGCCCGACTTGTTCTTGGTCGGCCTCGCCGCCGAGATCAAGGTGGCATTGACGGCCTAGATGCCCTATGTCTAGAACCTCAGGCGTTCAACCGCTTTGCCGGAATGGCGAGCGCTGGCCGAGGTGATCGAGGTAATGCGCGATGTGCATGTCCTCGCGTGCCAGGAAGCGTTCGACCGCGCCGGCAAAAGCCGGGTGCGCGAGCCAGTGCGCGCTGGTGGTGCGCACCGGCATCAGTGCGCGGGCCATTTTGTGCTCGCCTTGCGCGCCGCCTTCAAAACGGTGCACGCCGTGCGCGATGCACCATTGGAGCGGCTGGTAGTAGCACGCCTCGAAGTGCAGGCTGTCGACCCGCTCCAACGCGCCCCAGTAGCGGCCATAGGCGATGCTGGAGTCGGCGTTCAGGGCGATCAGGCTCGATGCGATCGGTTGTTGCGCGCGCTCGGCGATGAAAAGCAGCCAGGTCTGCGGCATCGCGTCGGCCACACGCTTGAAGAAGTCCCGCCTGAGGTAGGGCAGGTTACCGTGTTCGCAGTAGGTGCGTGCGTAGCAGCGGTAGAAAAAATTCCAATCGGCGGCGCTGATGGCGGCGCCCCGGACGCAACGGAAGCGCACACCCGCTTCCCGCACTTTGCGCCGTTCCTGGCGGATTTTTTTGCGCTTGTCTTGAGACAGGGCGGCCAGGAAGGCTTCGAAATCAGACCAGCCCGCATTGCGCCAATGAAACTGCACCGCGTGGCGCAGCATCAGCCCGGCGCCGGTGCAGGCGGGGAGGTCCTGGTCGGCGCAAAACAGCAGGTGCAGCGAGGGCAGTTTGTGCGCGCCGCACCATTGCACGAGGGTCCGTGCAAGCGCCGCGCGCGCCGCCGCGTCACGCGCCAGCAGGCGCGCGCCGGGCACGGGGGTGAAAGGCACCGCCACGAGCGCCTTGGGGTAGTAGTCCCATCCGTGCTCGGCGTAGGCCTGCGCCCAGGCCCCATCGAAAACGTATTCGCCATAGGAGTGCGTTTTCAGGTACAGCGGACAGCCGGCCTGAAGCTGTGCGCCGCGCCATAGCGTGATAAAGCGTGGCACCCAGCCCGTCGCCGGTGCGGCGCTGCCGCTGGTTTCGAGCGCGGCCAGGTACTCGTGGCGCATGAAAGGCGAGGGATCGCCCTGGGCCGCCAGCAGGGCGTTCCAATCGGCCGCGGGCACGTCCGCCACGGCGGGCAGAACCCGGATAGCATAATCAAGCGACTTAGACACGGCAGTTGAACGCTTGTCTTCCTTCATGTAGAGCTCCATGAAAACAGTCATTCATGGTTTGAGCAAGCCGCTTGCCCTTGCGGGGCTAAGAACCTGTTTACGATCCCGGCGCGTGCGTGCGGGCGCGGGCTTGGGCGGTCTGCGGCGTTGCAACCCTTGCCCATGGCACGCGCCATGGGCTGCGGCTTGCGCCTTGCAGCCCTTCCCCATCCGCCTCCCGCACACCTCACGCCAAGATCGTAAACAGGTTCTAAGCACGGTGCGTTTGCCCGGGGCCGGGGTGAAGCAGGACATTGGGTTCTAGACTTTTTTCTTGATGTATGACGCTCAAGCTTGCTATTGCACAGAGTAATTTCGTTGTCGGCGACCTGGCCGGCAATGCACAAAAAATCATCGATGCCGCGCGCCGCGCCCATGCGCAGGGCGCGCGCCTGCTGCTGACACCGGAGCTTTCGATCTGCGGCTATCCTGCCGAGGATCTGTTTCTGCGTCCTGCATTCATTGCGGCTTGTAATGATGCCGTCAATTCGGTGGCCGCGTCGCTGGCCGATCTGGACGATATGACGGTGGTGGTCGGTCATCCGGTCGGCGGTGATGTGCGTGAGCGTTCGCGGCGGGTGCCGTTGCGCCACAACGCGGCCAGCGTGATTCGCGCGGGCCGGGTGATTGCCACCCATGCCAAGCGCGAATTGCCGAATTACCAAGTGTTCGATGAGCGGCGCTATTTCACGCCCGGCAAGGGCGTGTGCGTGTTCGAGGCCGGCGGTCTGCGTATCGGGCTGCTGATTTGCGAGGATGCCTGGTTTGACGAGCCCGCTCAACTGGCGCATGCGGCCGGTGCGCAGATTCTGGCGGTCATCAACGCCTCGCCCTACCACGTCGGCAAAGAAGGCGAGCGCATCGAACGCATGGCCGCGCGCGCGCGCGCGCAATCGCTGCCGCTGGTGTATGCGCACCTGGTTGGCGGGCAAGACGAAGTGGTGTTCGATGGCGCTTCTTTCGCCTTGCAGGCCGATGGCAGCCTGGCGATGGAGGCCCCCAGCTTTCGTGAGGCGCTGGTGTACGTCGAGGCGGTTGAGCCCGCGTGCGCGCAAGCGCATGCCTCCCCGGCGGATTCACCGCCCGCGGCTGCCGTACGCTGGCGCGTTGATGCGCAGGCCAGCGTCATCCCGGCGCCGCGCCCGCGCCAAGCGCAGTTGTGGGATGCGCTCGTGCTCGGCGTGCGCGACTATATTGGCAAGAACCGTTTTCCGGGGGTGATCCTCGGGCTTTCGGGCGGGATCGATTCGGCCCTGGTGCTGGCGATTGCCGTCGATGCGTTGGGCCCAGACAAGGTGCGCGCGGTGATGATGCCCTCGCCCTACACCGCCGACATCAGTTGGATGGATGCGCGCGAGATGGCGCGCCGGCTGGGCGTGCGCTACGACGAAATTTCCATCCGTCCGGTTTTCGAATCCTTCAAAGCCAGCCTGGCGCAGGAGTTCGCAGGGCGCAGCGAGGACGCGACCGAGGAGAACATTCAGGCGCGCATCCGCGGCACGCTGCTGATGGCGCTATCCAACAAATTCGGCGCCATCGTGCTGACCACCGGCAACAAGAGCGAGATGGCCACGGGCTACTGCACGCTCTATGGCGATATGGCGGGGGGATTTGCGGTCATCAAGGATCTGCTCAAGACCACCGTGTTCGAGCTGGCGCGCTGGCGCAACGAGAACGATCCCTATGGCCGCGGTGCCCAGCCGATCCCGCAACGCATCATTACGCGGCCGCCGAGCGCGGAACTGCGCCCGGATCAGACCGATCAGGACAGCCTGCCGCCTTACGATATCCTTGACGGCATTCTTTCGCGTTATATGGAAGAAGACCAGAGCGTCGATGAGATCATCGCGGCGGGCTATGATCCTGCCACGGTCGAGCGCGTGGTACGCTTGTTGAAAATTAACGAATACAAACGCCGGCAAGCCCCTGCCGGTATCCGGGTGACGCACCGCAGTTTTGGCAAAGATTGGCGTTACCCTATTACCAATCGATTCACTGAAACCGCCAAGGGAAAACCATGAAGCAAATCACCGCCATCATCAAACCTTTCAAGCTCGATGACGTGCGCGAGGCGCTGGCCGAGGTGGGCGTGACGGGATTGACCGTCACCGAAATCAAGGGCTTTGGCCGTCAAAAAGGCCACACCGAGCTGTATCGCGGCGCTGAATATGTGGTCGATTTTCTGCCGAAAGTGAAGATTGAAGTGGTCGTGCAGGACGGCGAGGTCGATCGTTGCGTGGACATGATCATCGGAGCCGCGCGCACCGGCAAAATTGGGGACGGGAAAATTTTCGTCTCCAGCATTGACCGCGTGATACGCATCCGCACGGGCGAGCAGGACGAACACGCGATTTGAGGATCGCACCCCCAGGGTTTTGAGCGCGTTTTCGTGCGCGTTTGGGCGGCTCGCTCAGGCGCGCCGGGTTGGTGCGCGCCGTTTGAGATCGTAAACAGGTTCTTAGAACCTGTGTAACATGGGACGACGCGTCCACGGCAAAGCCGCAAACCGCAGCCGTAGTCAAGCGCCATGACCCCATGTATACAACGCAACGCCGCCCGCTTGCGTGCGCAAGCGTGATTTCATGGTCCAAAATTCAAGAGACACAAGAGACAGGACACCCCCGCACGTGACTCGTATCGATTTCCACTTCAACGTCACCGACAAGGTGCATCACGTCTGCCGCCTGGTGCGTAAAGCGTTACACACAAGCACAGACGGTCAGACCCGGATGCTGATATTGGCCGATACGCCGGATCTGGATCGCATCGATGCTGCGCTTTGGCAAACGGCCCCCAGTGATTTTCTGGCCCACTGCCGCAGTGATGCCCCGGCCGCTGTGCGTGCGCGCTCGCCAGTCATTCTTGCGCCGCGTGCCGATGCCGATCTGCCGCCGTGTGACATCCTCGTGCACCTGGGCTGCTCCGGCGCTTCGGTGCCCGCAGGCTTCGAGCGTTTCATGCGCTTGTTCGAACTGGTTGGACGGGATCAAACCGACCGCGCCCCAGCGCGCGCGCGTTGGCGCCACTACAGCCGGCGCGGCTATGCAATCAGCCAAGTCGACCTGGCCGCGCCCCAGGCCGGGCCGTCTGGTCAAGCCGGTGCACCTGCAGGGGAATCGACGTGAGCGCAACGCCCCCCCGCACACCGCCGAACGTCGTCCCGACCCTCACCGAGGTGGTTGATATAACACAATATGATTCCGGCAATTCGGTACAGTCCTCTGCGCAATTGCAGCGCCTGCCCACGCTGACTGAAGTCGTCGATTCAACTCAAATCAACCCCCGTACTCCCGCCCCCCCCCTGGCAGCCCCGCCCACGCCGCCACCGCCTGCCCCGCCTTCTAATTCCCTACCCCCGCAGAGCGTTTTGACCTCGGCCTTGTGGCAGGAGCAAGTTGCCCGAATTCAGGAGGAGCTTGCGCGGCGCATTTTGCAACGCATTGATTTTCAGATTGATACGCAACTCAAGACGGCCATCCTGGCGGCCGTACAGCGTCAGATCGATGCAATGGCGCCAGAACTTTGCACTGAAATTGAAGCCGTTTTGCGTAATCTGATCGCACAGGCGTTAGAACGACAGCCGCCTGGAAAGTCAGAAAAATAGGTTCCAAACAAAGGATTGATCTTTATAAAAAGAGAGTCTTTTGAACTATAAACAAAGCCAAATCAGCGCAATATAAATATAATTTTTAATCCAAATTTTTGCTCAAAGAAATCAGAAGCAACAGGCACTATGACAATCGGATTATCTTCACAATTTTGGATTCATGCAGCACGTCAACGTTCACAAAAACACCCCCCCTGATGCGACTTTGTGACAAATTTTTGACTTGATTGACAATATTTTCGTTTCATATTCCCCAATCGCCCTGATAATATAGGGGCCCCGCGCTAGATCGGGCGGGGCAACTTTAGTGGTGATGGGACAGTTTCATGGGGCTCGGGCGGCAGCAACGTTGCGTGGGTCATGCTTTCGGGACTCCGTCGCTTTCGTTTGATGTGTTTTATAGGAGTCCCTTCGATGGGCAACAAACTGTACGTCGGCAATCTGCCTTACTCTGTGCGCGACGGTGATCTACAACAGGCATTCAGCCAATTCGGTGCCGTGACTAGCGCGAAAGTAATGATGGAGCGAGACACTGGCCGTTCCAAGGGTTTCGGTTTCGTTGAGATGGGCAGTGACGCTGAGGCGCAAGCAGCCATCAGTGGTATGAACGGTCAGCCCCTGGGCGGCCGCAGTCTGGTTGTCAATGAAGCGCGGCCGATGGAAGCGCGCCCGCCGCGCAATAACTACGGCGGCGGCTATGGCGGCGGCGATGACAACCGGGGCGGCGGTGGCTATGGCGGTAACCGTGGCGGCGGCTATGGCGGTGGCAACCGCAGCGGCGGCTATGGCGGCGGCGGTCGCAGTGAGGGCGGCTTCCGCAGCCCCTACGGCAGCGGCCCGCGCGGACGCGGCAATTTCGGTAGCAGCGGCGGTAACTACGGCGGCGGTAATAACAGCAGCGGCGGTAGCGAGTACTAAGCAGGTACTTGGGAGCCTCTGGCGGATGGGGCTTCGCCCCTTTCTGGGTTGGGTGGTTTTGTTTGCAAGCGCCGCCATCCCGCGATCCGTCATCCATTTCTTTGAAGACCTGATCCGTCCAGGAAGCCGGTCAAGCTTGCTTGCATCCCTGTGGATTCAGGCTGTCGGTCGTTCTTGCGTCCTGGGTCGCCCACGTCTGGCGATATCCAACGCTCTTCACGCCAACCCATCTCGCGGGCCGCAGGCCCTTTGTAGATGAGGTCTAGATGAGGTCTTCCGGCGCTCGCCCATCCCATGATGACTCTTGGGGTGGGCCGGTGTCCGGCAGTTCGGGATGTACCGGCTGCCTCGCATTTTGCTTGATAAGCATTGATTTTTCATAAATCACGACATTAAAAAAGTGACTTCTGTATTCAGCAAGCAAGGATGCTGAAACATTGTCATGATTTATGAAAATTACAAAAGAATAAATACCCCTAAAAACGGCAGTTGAACGCGCTTGCCAGTGTCGCGCTCGACGCGCCGGGCAAGGAGAACGCTATAGCTCCAAAGGCGCCTGCGCCCCTTTGGACAGCGCAAACAGGCCCAGATCCCCCCGCCGGCAGGCGGCTTGTCAGCCGCTCAAACGCCGCTCCCAGGCTCCCTCAGAACCTGTTTACGATCTCAAATGGCTCACGCAAAGGCCTTTTCGGGAGGGGATGCAAGGCGCAGCGCGCAGCCCGTAGCCCGGCTATGGGCCAGCGTTGCAACGCCGCAGACCGCCCGAATACGGGGTGCGACCGCCGCGAGGGAGTTGTTCAGAGGTTCCTTAGCGCAGCCCATGCGAAAACTTAGCGAAGTTAGCGCGCGTGGATAGGGAGGCCAATTCTTTGGCCAGAGCGAAGTCGAGCGTGCCGCTTCGCAGGGTTTTTCCAAGGAAGACCGGTGAGCGGACGGCCCTTCGTACCCACTGCCCCCATCAATTGCCGAATATCAATGTGGGCAGACTGATCGAGGAGAACGCTACTTTCAGATTGCCGGAAATGGAAGTCGCAAGAGCATGCGTGATTTCGCCCGTTTATTCGCTGCAATAGCGCTCTCTCAGACTCTTCATCGCCTGAGATAACAAAAAATAAGTGATAGATTACTTGCTTTTATAGTTGTGCCAGCTTTGATGCTGGACAGCGGTGTCGACACATTACCCTGGAGGGAATTTCAACCACAATCAGGAGCAAGCTCATGCCTTACTATGCTGGGATCAAACAGATCAAAGACGAAGCCACGCGTCACCGTACCATTGCGGGCCTGCAAAGGCTGCGCGAAGCCTTGAGCAGTGCAATCCCGGCACGTTTGTCCAGTAGCACGCTCTTGCGGCGACGTGGAACATACGCGAATTTGACGCGGGAAAATACGGCTACCGCTCAGAGGAAGCCTATTACTACATCGCTGAAATTCTGAGCCGCTTCGATCTCATCGCCATCCAGGAAGTGCGCGATGGGCTCTATCCGCTGCAAACCCTGCAACGCCTGCTTGGCAGCTGGTGGGATTTTCTGGTGACCGACGTCACCTTGGGGACGGCGGGTAATTCGGAACGTTTGGCCTATTTGTACGATCGCCGCAAGGTCAATTTCACGGGACTGGCCGCCGAGTTGGTCTTGCCTCCAGAAAATAATTTGCAGTTGGCGCGCTCGCCCTACGTTGCGGGATTCCGCGCTGGATGGGCTTACTTGACACTGGCCACCGTCCACATCTATTACGGCACGGGTGTTGCCGTCGATCCGCGCCGCCTGGAAGAAATCACGGCATTCGCCAAGACGCTGGCCAAAAACACCAACAAGCTGTCAAGTTCGCCCCAATACGCTCCGGGCACGCCGCCTGTGCCAGACAACCTCATCATGCTCGGGGACTTCAATATCTACAACAGCAAGGATGCGACCATGCAGGCCATCACCCAGGCCGGTTTTGTGGTGCCCGAGGCGTTGCAGACCATCCCGGGTTCGAACGTCGACAAGAACAAGCACTATGACCAGATCGCGTATCACCAAAAACTGAACCGGATCAAGCCGACCGGCCTGGGCTGGCGTGTTCGATTTCTACGAGCAGGTCTATCGGCTGGAAGACGAAAGCCTGTACGCTCAGGAGCGCGCGCAGAAACCTGGACGCAGTTTCAAGGATTGGCGCACTTACCGCATGAGCGATCACTTGCCGATGTGGATCGAACTGGGCATTGATGATGGAGATGCCTATCTGGCCTCCATTGCCTGAACAGCGGGTGCGCGAAAGCCGAACTTGCGCGCGGGATCGATGAAAAAATCCACGCCTTCCATCAGGAGAAGGGCGCGCGGTTTTTTCGTCTTGACTACACTGATTTGACACCGACGCCTGCCGCCTTGGCCTGCTGATCGGCGTGGTAGCTCGAGCGCACCAGCGCACCGACGGCGGCGTGGGTGAACCCCAGGGCACGCGCTTCGCGCTCGTACATCACGAAGAGATCGGGGTGCACGTAACGGCGCACGGGCAGATGCGCACGGCTGGGCGCCAGGTATTGGCCGATGGTGAGCATATCGATGCCGTGCGCACGCATGTCGCGCATCACTTGCAGCACTTCTTCGTCGGTTTCGCCCAAGCCCACCATGATGCCGCTCTTGGTCGGCACCTGCGGGTAGCGCATCTTGAACTTCTGCAGCAGTTGCAAGCTGAAGCGGTAATCACTGCCGGGGCGGGCCTGTTTGTACAGACGCGGCACGGTTTCTAGGTTGTGGTTCATCACGTCGGGCAACGCGGCACCCAGGATGTCGAGCGCGCGTTCGTCGCGGCCGCGAAAATCGGGCGTGAGAATTTCGATTTGCGTTTGCGGCGATTGCGCGCGGACGGCGCGAATGCTGTCAACGAAGTGCTGGCTGCCCCCGTCACGCAGATCGTCACGATCCACGCTGGTGATGACCACGTACTTCAACCCCAGTTGAGCGACCGTGCGCGCGAGGTTGTGCGGCTCATCGGGATCGAGCGGATCGGGCCGGCCATGGCCGACGTCGCAAAAAGGGCAGCGGCGTGTGCATTTGTCGCCCATGATGATGAAGCTGGCGGTGCCGTGGCCGAAGCACTCGCCGATGTTGGGGCAAGAGGCCTCTTCGCAGACCGTGTGGAGTTTGTTGCCGCGCAGGATTTGCTTGATCTCGTAAAAGCGCGTGCTGGGGCTGCCTGCTTTGACGCGAATCCATTCGGGTTTTTTCAGCACTTCGGCGCCGTGCTCGACCTTGACCGGGATACGCGAGAGCTTGGCCGCAGCTTTTTGCTTGGCCAGCGGGTTGTAGTCTTGCGTGCTTTGCGCGCTGCGGAGAACTTCGGGAGTGTTCATGGGAGGGCTCGTGTTTATGGGCGCGCTCGGGGCGCGAGGTAGGCCTGGAGTTTCTGGCTAAAGACCTGCGCGGCTTCGTCCCAGGTGAGAGCAACGCCGAGGGTTGAGAGATCCACCGTTTTCAATCCAGCATAGCCGCAGGGGTTGATGCGCGTAAAGGGCTCAAGGTCCATCGCCACATTCAGCGCCACGCCGTGGTAAGCGCAGTGGCGTGAGACCTTGATGCCCAGTGCAGCGATCTTGCCCAGACCACGGAATCGATCGGATGCGGGCGCCGGACCGTTGAGCGCGGTGTGTCCAAACGGATCGTCGAGCCGCACATAGATGCCTGGCGCGCCCGTGACGCGATGGCCTGTGACGCCAAAATAGGCGAGCGTGCTCAGTACGGCCTCTTCGAGCCGGTAAACATACTCCTTGACGTAGTAACCCGCGCGGCCCAAGTCAAGCAAGGGGTAGGCCACCACTTGGCCCGGGCCGTGGTAGGTCACTTGACCGCCCCGGTCGGTGGCGGCCACGGGGATCGCGCCGGGCATGCGCACATGCTCGGCCTTTCCGGCCAACCCTTGCGTATAGACCGGCGGGTGTTCGCACAACCACAGCGCATCGGGCGTGGCGGCGGTGCGTGCGCCGGTGAATTCACGCATCGCAGCGTAGGTGGGCGCATAGTCAACGCGGCCCAGCCATTGGGGCTGGAGGGGCGCGGGAGGCGCCCGATGCATCAGCGCATTCGCGGTGCTCGTAGCGTTCACGTTCAGAGGACCACCTTGACCATCGGGTGTGCGCTGAGCGCGCAATACAGGCCATCGAGTTGCGCACGGCTGGTCGCGGTGATGGTGATCGTCACGCCCAGGTAGCGCTCGCCTTTGCTTGGACGCAGTTCGATGGTTTTCGCATCGAACGCCGGATCGTGCGCGTGCGCAAGCTGTGTGATGGCGTGCACGAAGCCCGCCTCGTTCGCGCCCATCACTTTGATGGGGAACTTGCAAGGGTACTTGATCAGCGATTCGCGTTGCGCGTCAGCGGGCGTGGGATGGGCGTCAGGAGGGGTCATATCGACGAGGCGGGAACAAAGCAAGAACAATCAGACACGGTAATACAGCCATGATGCATGAACAAAAAACAGGCCATCGGGTCGCGGCATTCAAAATGCATCAAATTTGACACACCGGTATCCTCTATAATCCGCGATCTTTACAGTTGCAACCAAAAACCTCGGACTGCTGTCAACGCAAGATGACTGTCGAAGACGCAGATGGCGATCCTTGGAAAGACTTCAAGCCGTTGAGCGCCGAACAGGCGCGCCAATGGCGCGAAGCTCATCCAATGCTCTCGCCTTGGCGGGTGCTTGGATGGCAGGCAGTGGCCGGCTTGATATTGGCAGTCGTCTTGGGACTGCTGACCAGAAAAGCAAGCACGGCATGGTCGGCCGGATACGGTGTGCTGGCAGTATTGCTTCCAGCCGCCGTTTTCGCGCGCGGGTTGAAGGGGCGCATCGCCTCGGTCAACGCCGTGACGGCCGCTGCCGGGTTTCTACTGTGGGAAATAGTCAAAATTGCTTTGACTGTAGCCATGTTGATGGCTGCACCAAAGCTGGTGCGGGGGTTGAGTTGGCCAGCGCTGCTGGCGGGCATGGCCCTCGCGCTGATGGTGTATTGGGCGGCGCTGGCAGTAAAGTCTAGACAGCGTCCGCAGGTAAAAACTGATCAACCGGGATAACGTTCACAAATGGCCGCTGAAATCGCCACCGAAGCCGCCAAGTCTGCCGTTGAGCATGGCTTGACCCCAGGCGAATATATCCTGCACCACCTGACGTTCTGGCAGAACCACAAACCTGCCAGTGTTCTTGATTTTTCCGTTATCAATATCGACTCGGTGTTCTGGAGCGTATTGCTGGGCGTCATCGCCTGCGGGGTGATGTGGCTGATAGCGCGCCGAGTGGTCACCTCGGGCGTGCCGGGGCGCTTGCAGGCGGCGCTGGAGTTGCTGGTCGAATTCGTGGACGGGCAGACCAAGGGCATCGTGCACAACGCGCAAAGCCGCAAGTTCGTCGCGCCGCTGGCGCTGACGGTGTTCATCTGGGTGATCTTGCTCAACACGATGGACTTGCTGCCGGTTGACCTGCTGCCGCTCGTATGGCAAAAGCTCACGGGCAACCCGCACGCCTACATGCGCGTGGTGCCCACCGCCGATCTGTCGGTTACCATGGGCTTGTCGATTTCGGTGCTGCTGCTGTGTCTGTACTACAACGTCAAGATCAAGGGCGTTGGCGGCTGGGCGCATGAGTTGGTCACGGCCCCGTTTGGCACCAGCCGCAACCCCATCTTCGCCCTCCTGCTGGGCGTCATCAACTTCGCGATGCAAATCGTCGAGTTCGTCGCCAAGACCGTCTCGCACGGGATGCGGTTGTTCGGCAACATGTACGCGGGTGAATTGCTGTTCCTGCTGCTGGCCTTGATGGGCGGCGCGTGGGGCAGCCTCAGCATTGGCGGGGGGCTGACACTGGCCTTGCTACAAATTGTCGCGGGCTGGGCCTGGGCGGTATTTCATATTTTGATCATCGTCTTACAGGCCTTTGTATTCATGATGCTGACGCTGGTGTACATCGGCCAAGCACACGACCACCACTGACCGGTGGATTAATTCTTCAACGAAGAGTTTCCTTTTTCTTTTCTCATCAACCCAAGTCCTTTTCTTTTAGGAGTCACCATGGAAGTTATCAGCTATGTTGCCATAGCCGTCGGCCTGATTATTGGCCTGGGCGCTTGCGGCGCTTGCGTCGGCATCGGCGTCATGGGCAGCAAATATCTGGAGTCGGCTGCGCGTCAACCCGAGTTGATGAACGAGTTGCAAACCAAGATGTTCTTGCTGGTCGGCCTGATCGACGCGGCGTTCATTATTGGTGTCGGTATTGCCCTGTGGTTCACGACGGCCAACCCGTTCCTGGGTCAAATCGCGGGCGCGCTGGCTGCCGCTGGCGGCGCCAAGTAATCCGGCAATCCGGTTCCGATCCCTGGACGCACGTTGCGTCCGCGGGTTCATCGTCCCAAGAGAGGTTGACACGTGAGTATCACCGCTACCCTCATCATCCAGATCATTGTGTTTCTGCTGCTGGCAGCCTTCACGATGAGGTTCGTCTGGCCGCCGATCGCCAAGGCGCTCGACGAGCGTGCCCAGAAGGTTGCCGACGGGCTGGCCGCAGCCGATACCGCCAAAAGCGAGCTGGCCGCAGCCAACAAGCGCGTTGAAACCGCACTGGCCCAGGCGCGCAACGACTCCGCGCAACGCTTGGCCGATGCCGAGCGACGCGCGCAGGAAATCATCGAAGAAGCCAAGGCGCGCGCCACGCAGGAAGGCAACAGGATCGTCGCCGCTGCCCGCGCGGACGCTGAGCAGCAAGCCCTCAAGGCGCGCGAGGCGCTACGCGAAGAAGTGGCCGCGCTGGCTGTCAAGGGCGCCGAGCAGATCCTGCGCAAAGAAGTCAACCCAAGCGTGCATGCTGATCTGCTGGCCCGCTTGCAGACTGAACTCTGACGAGGCTGCACGGGAAAACGCCATGGCAGAAATCGCCACCATTGCACGTCCTTACGCCGAGGCGCTGTTCAAGGCCTGCGGCGCGAGTGCCGCCGACTGGCTTGACCCAGTCGCCGCCATTGCCGCCGACGCTCAAATGCAGCACTACGCCGACGATCCCAAAATCACGTCCGGCCAGGTGCTGGGCGTGATCTCCGGGGTGGCTGGCGGCGCGCTGCCCGATGCAGCCGCACGGTTCTTGACCACGGTGCTTGAAAACGGACGCTTTCAGGCACTGCCAGAAATCGCACGCCAGTTTCACGCGCTGGCGAACGCACAAAGCGGCGTCGCCGAGGCCCTGGTGTTCAGCGCCTTCCCGATCGACGCTGCCGCACTGACCCAGCTCAGCGCCGTGCTCGAAAAGCGTTTTGGCCGCAAGCTCGAACTCTCGGTGCAGCAGGCTCCCGATCTGATCGGCGGCGTGCGCGTCGTGGTCGGCGACGAGGTTCTGGACACTTCGGTCAAGGCGCGTCTGGAACAAATGAAAGTTGCGCTGGCCGCCTGAGGCGGTTGGCATCTGAAAGAAAGACAAGGAAAGAGTCATGCAACTCAATCCCGCAGAAATTTCCGAGCTGATCAAGAGCCGCATTGAGGGTCTTGGCGCCAGCGTCAACGTCCGCAACGAAGGCACCGTGGTCTCGGTCACCGACGGCATCGTGCGCATCCACGGCCTGTCCGATGCGATGCAAGGTGAAATGCTGGAATTCCCGGCCACCGCGGATGGCACGCCCACTTTCGGCTTGGCCCTGAACCTCGAACGTGATTCGGTCGGCGCTGTGATTTTGGGCGAGTATGAGCACATCTCCGAAGGCGATACCGTCAAATGCACGGGACGCATTCTGGAAGTGCCCATCGGTCCCGAATTGATTGGCCGCGTGGTCAACGCGCTGGGCCAGCCTATCGACGGCAAAGGCCCGATCAACGCCAAGCTCAGCGACGTGATCGAAAAAGTCGCCCCCGGCGTGATCGCGCGTCAATCGGTCTCTCAGCCGGTGCAAACCGGCCTGAAATCAATCGACTCGATGGTGCCGATCGGACGCGGTCAGCGCGAGTTGATCATCGGCGACCGCCAGACCGGCAAAACCGCCGTCGCGATTGACGCGATCATCAATCAGAAGGGTCAGAACATGACCTGTATCTACGTCGCCATCGGTCAGAAGGCGTCGTCGATCAAAAGCGTGGTGCGCGCGCTTGAGCAGTCTGGCGCGATGGAGTACACCATTGTCGTGGCCGCTTCCGCGTCCGAATCAGCGGCCATGCAATACATTTCGGCCTACGCTGGCTGCACGATGGGCGAATACTTCCGCGATCGCGGACAAGACGCGCTCATCATCTATGACGACCTGTCCAAACAGGCCGTCGCCTATCGCCAAGTCTCGCTGCTGCTGCGCCGCCCACCGGGCCGCGAAGCCTACCCAGGCGATGTGTTCTATCTGCACAGCCGTCTGCTCGAGCGCGCCGCGCGCGTGAACGCTCACTATGTTGAAGAGTTCACCAAAGGTGAAGTCAAAGGCAAGACGGGCTCATTGACGGCGCTGCCCATCATTGAAACGCAGGCTGGCGACGTATCGGCCTTTGTGCCGACCAACGTGATTTCGATTACCGACGGTCAGATTTTTCTGGAAACCGGCCTATTTAACGCCGGAATTCGCCCCGCCATTAACGCGGGTATTTCCGTCTCGCGAGTAGGCGGCGCGGCGCAGACCAATTGGATCAAGGGCCTTTCGGGGGGCATCCGCACCAACTTGGCGCAGTACCGCGAACTGGCGGCCTTTGCGCAGTTCGCCTCTGATTTGGACGAGGCGACGCGCAAACAGCTCGACCGCGGTGCGCGCGTGACGGAGTTGCTCAAGCAGCCGCAATACGCCCCGCTGCCCATCAGCTTGATGGGCGCATCGCTGTTCGCGGTGAACAAGGATTACATGGACGACGTGGAGGTCAAAAAAATCCTCTCGTTCGAAGCGGGTTTGCACGCTTGGCTCAAGGACAAGCATGCCGCTTTGCTCCAAACCATCGAGAAAAACGGCGCCAAGTGGGATGTCAAGCCGGCCAAGGATTCTGACAGCGACGAAAAGAAAGCCTTCAAGAAGCTGTGCATCGACGCCGAGGCCGAGCTGGTCTCCGCCATCGAAGCATTCAAGAAATCCTTCGCCTGAACAGCGAGACCCTTCTGTACTAACTGTACTGACGTTTAGGAGCCAGGACTTATGGCCGTCGGCAAGGAAATACGCGGCAAGATCAAATCGGTGGAAAACACCAAGAAGATCACCAAGGCCATGCAAATGGTAGCCGCCTCCAAAATGCGCAAGGCGCAGGATCGGATGCGCACGGCGCGTCCGTACAGTGAAAAGATCCGCTCCATCGCGGCGGATCTCGGGCAAGCCAACCCGGAATACACGCACCCCTTCATGAAGGAACACGACGTGAAGGCGGTCGGCCTGATCGTCGTCTCCACCGACAAGGGGCTGTGCGGCGGGCTCAATACCAACATGTTGCGTGCCGTCACCGCCAAGCTGCACGAATTGCAGACGGCCGGCAATCAGATTGACGTGGTCGCCATTGGCGCCAAGGCACTGGGCTTTTTGAACCGTATCGGCGCGCGCGTGGTGGCGCACACCACACAGTTGGGCGATACACCCCATCTGGAAAAGCTCATTGGCCCCGCCAAGGTGTTGCTTGACCAGTATGCCCAAGGCAAGCTGCATGCGATCTATCTGTGCTACACCAAGTTCATCAACACGATGCGCCAGGAAGCCATTGTCGATCGCCTGCTGCCGCTGGCGCCTGAATCGCTCCAGCCCAACAAAGGGCAGTACTCGTGGGACTACATCTACGAGCCCGATGCACGAAGCGTGATCGACAACCTGATGGTGCGCTACGTGGAATCGCTGATCTATCAGTCCGTGGCTGAGAACATGGCCTCCGAGCAATCCGCACGCATGGTCGCGATGAAGGCGGCCACCGACAACGCGGGCAACCTCATCAGCGAGCTGACGCTGGTCTATAACAAGACGCGGCAAGCGGGCATCACCAAAGAGCTCTCCGAGATCGTCGCCGGTGCGGCGGCGGCTACGGGCGACTGAAATTCAACAAAGATTTAACAGTAATACTGCTAATACTGGATTCGATTTACAAAGGACAGGTCATGGTTCAAGGAAAAATTGTTCAGTGCATCGGCGCCGTGGTGGACGTGGAATTCCCCCGTGACCAGATGCCTAAGGTTTATGACGCTCTCAAGTTCGAGGGCGGCAGTCTGACGCTGGAAGTACAGCAGCAGCTCGGCGACGGCGTGGTGCGCACCATCGCGCTGGGATCGTCCGACGGCTTGCGCCGCGGTCTGATGGTGACCAACACCAGCGCGCCTATCACGGTTCCCGTGGGCAAAGCCACGCTGGGGCGCATCATGGACGTGCTGGGTAATCCGATCGATGAACGCGGCCCGATCGACCTTGCGCAAATGTCCACGATCCACCGCAAAGCCCCCGCCTACGAGGAGCTCAGCCCCTCGACCGAGTTGCTTGAAACGGGCATCAAGGTGATTGACTTGGTCTGTCCGTTCGCCAAGGGCGGCAAGGTGGGTCTGTTTGGCGGCGCCGGCGTGGGAAAAACCGTCAACATGATGGAGCTCATCAACAATATCGCCAAGGCGCACTCGGGCCTGTCGGTGTTCGCGGGTGTGGGCGAGCGCACGCGCGAGGGCAACGACTTCTACCATGAAATGTCCGAATCCAAGGTCGTGGTCCAGGAAGATCTGAGCCAGTCGAAAGTGTCGATGGTCTATGGCCAGATGAACGAGCCGCCGGGCAACCGCCTGCGCGTGGCGCTGACGGGCCTGACCATCGCCGAATCCTTCCGCGACGAAGGCCGCGACGTGCTGTTCTTCGTGGACAACATCTACCGCTACACGCTGGCCGGTACGGAGGTCTCCGCGCTGCTGGGCCGCATGCCTTCGGCCGTGGGCTACCAGCCGACGCTGGCCGAGGAAATGGGCAAGCTGCAAGAGCGCATCACCTCGACCAAGGTGGGCTCCATCACGTCCATCCAGGCCGTTTATGTGCCTGCCGACGACTTGACCGACCCCTCCCCGGCAACCACCTTCGCGCACTTGGATTCGACCGTGGTGCTTTCACGCGACATCGCTTCGCTGGGTATCTACCCTGCGGTCGATCCGCTGGACTCCACCAGCCGTCAGCTCGACCCGCATGTGGTCGGCGAGGAGCACTACAGCGTTGCCCGCGCCGTGCAAGGCACGCTGCAACGCTACAAGGAACTGCGCGACATCATCGCCATTCTGGGCATGGACGAACTCGCCCCCGAGGACAAACTGGCCGTGGCGCGCGCACGCAAGATTCAGCGCTTCCTCTCGCAGCCTTTCCACGTGGCCGAAGTGTTCACCGGCTCACCGGGCAAGTATGTGCCGCTGGCTGAAACCATTCGCGGCTTCAAGATGATCGTTAACGGCGAATGTGACCACCTGCCCGAGCAGGCTTTCTACATGGTTGGCACCATCGACGAAGCCATCGAGAAGGCCAAGAAGGTCGCTTGAGCGCCCAAGAATCCAAGGAGTAGTCCCTATGCCAGCAGGCACCAGCACCCTTCACGTTGACGTGGTCAGCGCTGAGGAGGCGATTTTTTCCGGCGAGGCCACCTTCGTCGCCTTGCCCGGTGAAGCCGGCGAGTTGGGCATTTACCCGCGCCATACGCCGCTGATTACCCGCATCCGCCCGGGTGCGGTGCGCATCCGGATGGCTGGGGGCGGGGAGGAATTCGTTTTCGTGGCCGGCGGCATCCTTGAGGTTCTGCCCGATCGTGTCACCGTGCTTTCGGACACCGCCATCCGGGGCAAAGACCTCGACGAGCAAAAAGCCAACACGGCCAAGCACGCCGCCGAAGAAGCGCTGCGCAACGCCAAGAGCAGCGTTGACATCGCCCATGCGCAGAGTGAATTGGCCATCATGGCTGCGCAGATTGCTGCTTTGCAGAAATACCGGCAGAAACATCATTGATCCCGTCGCCGAGCCCGAGCCCTTGTCCGGGCTTCGTGCGCTTGTCCGGGTGAACACACGCTCATGCAAAAAAGACCCGCGATGCAAACAGAAACCGGGTTTTCCCCGAGCGCACGGCCTTGTGGAGCCTGTCCATAATTCGCATCGCCCGGCGCGGCGCCGGACACCAGGATAGAAAGCGACCCACACATGACGAGGAGCACACCATTTGCATGCGATCGGCTCGCCGCCGATGACTTGATCATCGTACGCTGTGGGAAGCGTTTTCCTCGGATTTGAAGATTGACCGCCGTACTCCGTACTAATAGGAACCAACAGGAGCTCATCATGAAATCGTCTTATCGCACCCTCCGCGTTGCTGCCTGCGTGGCAGCGCTGTTCGCCGCTTTGGGCGTCGCGCACGCGGCAGATTCCGTCAAGATCGCGCTAGCCCTCCCGATGAGTGGTCCGAACACTCAATACGGCGACATGGTCAAGGCCGGTGCCCTTACGGCAATCGAGCAAATCAACGATGCAGGCGGCGTAGACGGCCGTAAGCTGGAAGCCGTCATGATGGATGACGCCTGCGAGCCCAAACAAGGGCCGATCGTCGCCAACCGGGTGGTCAGCGAAAACATCCACTTCGTGATTGGTCACGTCTGTTCGGGCGCCACGATCCCCGCCTCCGATATTTACGAGCGCGAGGGCGTCGTGATGATCACGCCCTCTGCAACTTCCCCTGTGTTGACCGAGGGCAGGAAGCGCCATTTCATCTTCCGCACCATCGGCCGTGACGACCAACAGGGGCCCGCAGCGGCGCGCTACATCCTTGATAAGGTCAAGCCCAAACGGGTTGCCGTGCTGCATGACAAGCAGACGTATGGCGAAGGCATCGCCACTTCGGTCAAGCGCGACCTCGAAGCCGCCAAGATCCCCGTGCCGCTGTTCGAAGGAATCAATGCGGGTGATACGGACTACTCGGCGATGATTACCAAGCTCAAGACAGCCCATGTGGATTTTGTCTATTTTGGCGGCTATCACCCCGAGATGGGTCTGCTGCTGCGCCAAGCGCGCGAGCAGGGCTTGCAGGCTGCCTTCATGGGCCCCGAAGGCGTGGGCAACAAGGGGGTGACGGCGATCGCCGGGCCGGCCTCTGAAGGCATGCTGGTCACACTGCCGGCGGACTTTTCCGCCGATCCGGCCAACGCCGCGCTGGTCAAAGCATTTGCGGCCAAGAAACGTGATTCGAACGGGGCGTTCCAGATGCCTGCCTATGCGGCCGCTGTGATCATCGCCGATTCGATCAAAGGCGCACGCAGCGTTGACCCGGCCAAAATCGCCGCTTACATCCATTCGCATAGTTTCAAAACCCCCATCGGGACCGTGAGCTACGACAAGCAGGGCGACCTGAAGGCGTTCAAGTTTGACATCTTTGTCTGGCACAAAGACGCCACTAAAACGCCTGCGCCCTGAGTAAGATTTAACTGGGCGTGCCCTCTGGCGCGCCGCATGCATTCCCTGGCCCATTCCTCTGTTGCTGCTGCGAAATGTCGGGATGGGCGGGAGCGCTGTACTTGCCCATGGGGGCCTGGCAATTTGTCGGGCCGTTTTATCTCCCGGGAGCGATCCCGGAAACGGCCGTTGACCGCTTGCGCCCCTCAAGAGAGCCTCCTCGTGAACATTGACTTCGATCGTCTCGTCAACCTTCACCCCGCGGGTCACCGTGCCTCGTGCGCGACCAGCCACGCGGCATCGCTTGTCCGCGCTGGCTTGTGCCGCGGCCATGTGCCCCTGCCGCACCTTCGCGCCTTGCCTGGCGAGCGCGTTCAACCGCCGTTTCCAGGATGAATGATTTTCTCCCCCTGATCCAGCAGATCGTCAACGGACTGACGCTGGGCTCGATCTACGCACTCATCGCCATCGGTTACACGATGGTCTATGGGATCATCGGGATGATCAACTTCGCCCATGGCGAGATCTACATGATCGGCGCTTACGCCGGCCTGATCGTCATCACGGGCCTGGGCACGCAAGCCGGTTATCCGCTGCCGCTGGTGCTGGCCGCGGCGCTGATCCTTTCGGTGCTCATCACCGGCTGCTATGGCTACGTCATCGAGCGCGTGGCTTACCGGCCCTTGCGCGGCGGGCCGCGTCTCGTGCCGCTGATTTCGGCCATCGGCATGTCAATCTTCCTGCAAAACTACGTGCAGATCGGGCAAGGCGCGCGCGATGTGGCGGTGCCGGTGCTGATCTCCGGCGGGCTGGAGTTCAAGCTCGATCCGGCGGCCAATTTTCCCGTGATGGTGCCGTACACCGGTCTGATCATCATCGGTGTCACGCTGGTGCTCATGGTGGCGCTGACGTTGTTCATTTCGCGCTCACGCATGGGACGGGCCTGCCGCGCCTGCGCGCAAGACATGCAAATGGCGCAGTTGCTGGGCATTGATACGAACCGCGTGATCTCTTTCACCTTTGTGCTCGGCGCCATGCTGGCGGCTGTCGCCGGCGTGCTGATCGGGCTGCACGTTGGCAAAATCAACCCTTACATCGGCTTCATCGCCGGCATCAAGGCGTTCACCGCCGCCGTGCTCGGCGGCATTGGCAGCATCCCAGGCGCGATGCTCGGAGGCATCCTGCTGGGCTTGGTTGAAACGCTGGCCTCAGGCTACATGCCCGCTGAATACAAAGATATCGTCGCCTTCGGCTTGCTGGTCCTGGTGCTGCTGTTTCGCCCAACCGGCTTGCTCGGCAAGCCTGAAGTGGAGAAGGTCTGATGTCCTCGGCAGTTTCCGCAATTGTGAACCTGCGCGGCATACGCGCTGCCGCTTTCGCTGCACTCCTGACGGCCGTGTTGATCGTGCCGATCCTGAGTCTGCAACTGCATTTCGTCGACTATCAACTGGCGCTGGAGCCCCATTGGCTGCTGGCACTGGTCGCGGTGGTCGCGGTATTCGTGGTCCAGCTGTTGCGCCCAGCATTCGCGCGCGCCACGCAGGCCGTACGCTGGCGTGTACTGCCCCCGATCGATGCGCGCGCACAGCGCTGGGTCCTGGGAGCGCTGCTGCTGATCGGGTTGATCTGGCCGTTCTTTGGTTCGCGCGGCGCGGTCGATATCGGCACGCAAGCGTTGATTTACGTGATCCTCGGCCTCGGATTGAACATCGTGGTCGGCTTCGCGGGCCTGCTCGATCTGGGTTACGTGGGTTTTTATGCCATCGGCGGCTACACCTACGCGCTGCTTAACCAGTACTTTGGCCTGTCGTTCTGGGATTGCCTGCCGATTACCGCAGCGATGGCGGCGCTGTTCGGTTTCTTGCTGGGCTTTCCGGTGCTGCGGCTGCGCGGCGATTACCTGGCGATCGTCACGCTCGGCTTCGGCGAAATCATCCGCTTGCTGGCCCGTAATCTGAGCTCGTTCACCGGCGGGCCCGACGGCATCAACGGCATCCCCAAACCCACCCTGTTCGGGATCGAAATGGGGCGCATCGCCCACCAGGATGGCGCTCACACGCTCCACGAGCTGCTCGGCATCCCGTACAACGGGATGTACATGATGATCTTCATGTACCTGGTCGCGCTGGCCCTGGTCTGCCTGACCCTTTTCGTGACGGGGCGGCTCGCGCGCATGCCCATTGGCCGGGCCTGGGAAGCGCTGCGCGAGGACGAAATCGCGTGCCGCTCACTCGGGCTGAACCCCACCAGCATCAAGCTCTGGGCCTTCACCCTGGGGGCCGCCTTTGCCGGCGTGGCGGGCGCCATTTTTGCCGCGCGGCTCGGCTCGGTCACCCCCGATTCCTTCCCCTTCATAGAGTCCGCGATGATCCTGTCGATCGTCGTGCTCGGTGGCATGGGCTCGCTGCTGGGTGTCGCGCTGGCGGCAATTATCCTGACGGTGCTGCCCGAGCTGGCGCGCGATTTTGCCCAGTACCGGATGCTAATTTTCGGTCTGGTAATGGTCCTGATGATGATGTGGCGCCCGCAGGGCCTGCTGCCCATGCGCCGCAACCAGGTGACCTTGCCAACCCAGTCATCGACATGAGCCATCCCTTGCTTAGCGTTAACACCTTGCAGATGCGCTTTGGCGGCCTGCTGGCGGTCGACGACGTCAGTTTCGACGTACTGCCGCGCGAGGTGTTCGCCATCATCGGCCCCAACGGCGCCGGCAAAACCACCGTGTTCAACTGCGTCGGCGGCTTCTACAAACCCAGCGGCGGTGAGATCCTGCTCGAAGGCCGTTCCATCACCGGCTGGCCCACGCACCGCATCGCGCGTGCCGGCCTGGTGCGCACCTTCCAGAATATTCGCCTGTTCAAACAACTGACGGTCGTGGAAAACCTGCTAGTCGCGCAGCACCGCCAGGTGCGCGGTAATTTGCTATCGGGTCTGCTGGCCACGCCCAGCTACCGCCGCGCCGAACGCGCCGCACTCGAGCGCGCCGCACAGTGGCTCGAACGCATGAACCTGAGCGCGGTGGCCAATCGCCCAGCCGGCACGCTTGCCTACGGCCTGCAACGCCGTCTGGAAATCGCGCGCTGCATGATTACCACCCCGTACCTGCTGATGCTCGACGAACCGGCAGCCGGCCTGAATCCGCAGGAAAAAATCGAACTGCAACAACTCATCGACCAGCTGCGGCGCGAATGCGGCATCGCGGTTCTGCTCATCGAGCACGACATGGGGCTGGTCATGGGTGTATCCGACCGCATCCTCGTGATGGAACACGGCAGGCCGATCATGACCGGCACGCCTGCACAGGTGCGCCATGACGAGCGCGTCATTAAAGCCTACCTGGGGGACGAGTGATGCTGCGGCTTGAACAAGTGTGCACCCGTTATGGCGCCGTGCAAGCGCTCGACCGGGTTTCCATCGAAGTGCGGCGCGGTGAAATCGTCGCCCTCATCGGCAGCAACGGCGCCGGCAAAACCACGCTGATGATGACGGTCTGCGGCACCCCGCGCGCCTATTCAGGCCAGGTCTTCTTCGAGGACGCCGACATCACCACGCTTGCGACGTCCGCCGTCATGCGTCTGGGGCTGTCGATCTCGCCCGAAGGGCGGCGCGTGTTTGCGCAACTGACCGTGCGCGAAAACTTGCAAATGGGCGCCTTCTTCAGCGACCGCTCAACCATCGAAGAGCGGCTGGATGACGCCTTCAAGCGCTTTCCCCGCCTGGCCCAACGCGCCAACCAGCGCGCGGGCACGCTCTCGGGCGGTGAGCAGCAAATGCTGGCGATTGGCCGCGCGCTAATGAGCCACCCGCGCCTGCTGCTGCTGGACGAGCCCACGCTCGGGCTGGCGCCTCTGATCATCAGCCAGATCTTTGAAATCATCCGCACGCTGCGCGAGGAAGGGGTGACGATCTTCCTGGTCGAACAAAACGCGCACAAGGCATTACAGGTCGCCGACCGCGGCTACGTGCTTGAGAACGGCCGTGTGGTGCTTGCCGACACCAGCGCCAACCTGCTGACCAACGACCGCGTACGCCAAGCGTATCTGGGGGGCTAATTTTCCCTGGCTCTCGCGGCAGCGCTTGGCATGCACGATAGCGCCCGCCCATGCGTCACGTCGTGTCGCCGGGTTTATCGCCAGCGTTGCCGGCTCGTTTGCCGTCTGGCCGGCGGCCCCGCTCGCCGGGGCTTGACACGGACGCGAGAGCGCTCAAAAGGCGCGAATAAAACCGAGGCCTTTGCGCTCAGAACCTGTTTACGATCTGAAATGGCTCACGTTGGGCCGCAATCGGGATGAGTGGATGGCCAACGGCGCGCCGCATGGGCTCATGCCCATGCAAGCGACTGGGCCGCCCAATCGTCCACCCAATCGCCCGATTTCGGCCCAACCCGAAGGGCAGAGGCATTTGAGATCGTAAACAGATTCTCAGGGTCAAGCGCATTGGGGTTGAAGCACGGGCATGGCCCATTCGTTACACCTTCTCACCCCAATCATGCCGATTGCGCGCGTCCCCTGCCGATAGAATTACAGCCATTGACCGCGTGTTACTCCCTTTTCAGACCCAGCGAATCCGCGAAGGCCAAGCGCAGACCGTGCTTGCAGCACCGTAGCTGACGCCAACGAAGTGATCGCTTGATAGGGAACGGGAATAACCTTCAGGGAAGTCGCATAGATACCAGCTTGGGCAAACTTCGCCGTGGAGGGGGGAGTACGTGCTACTGCTGTTTAGATTAAAAGTTTTATTTTTTCATCATCTCATCAGCGAGGTATTCCATGGCTCTAGTTTCAATGCGCGAATTGCTCGACCACGCCGCTGCCAACGGCTACGGCATTCCGGCCTTCAACGTCAATAACCTGGAACAGGTGCAGGCTGTGATGGAAGCGGCCAAGGAAACTGGCGCGCCGGTCATTCTGCAGGCCAGCGCGGGCGCGCGCAAGTACGCGGGAGAGTCCTTTATCAAGTACCTGATTCTGGCGGCGGTCGAGGCGTACCCGGACATCCCGCTGGTCATGCATCAGGACCACGGCCAGAGCCCCGATGTATGCAAGGGAGCGATCGACCTGGGCTTTTCCTCGGTCATGATGGACGGCTCGCTGCAGGCCGACGGCAAGACCATTGCAAGCTACGACTACAACGTCGATGTGAGCAAAAAAGTGGCCGAAATGGCGCACCAGGTCGGCGTCACGGTCGAAGGCGAGCTGGGCTGCCTGGGTTCGCTCGAAACCATGCGCGGCGACAAGGAAGATGGCCACGGCACGGATGCCACCATGACGCGCGAGCAGCTGCTGACCGACCCCGAGCAGGCCGCCGATTTCGTCAAGCAAACACAGATCGACGCACTCGCCATCGCCATCGGTACCAGCCACGGCGCCTACAAGTTCACGCGCAAACCCACGGGCGACATCTTGGCGATCGACCGTATCAAGGAAATCCACCGCCGTCTGCCCAACACGCACTTGGTGATGCACGGCTCGTCGAGCGTGCCGCAGGAACTGCTGGCGATCATCCGCCAGTACGGCGGCAAGATGAAGGAGACCTACGGCGTGCCGGTCGAGGAGCTTCAGGAAGCCATCAAACATGGCGTACGCAAGATCAACATCGACACCGACATCCGCTTGGCGATGACCGGCGCGGCGCGCAAGTTCATGGCCGAAAACCCCGAGAAGTTCGACGCCCGCGAATGGCTCAAACCCGCACGCGAGGCCGCCAAACAGCTGTGCAAGCAGCGCTACATCGAATTTGGTTGCGAAGGCCAGGGCGCAAAAATCAAGGGCGAAACGCTGCAAGTCATGGCCGCACGGTACACACGCGGCGAACTGGCGCAGCAGGTTCTTTGAGAAAACGCTGAAGTGCTTGCACAAGCCGCGTCCGGACGCGGCTTGAACCTCTGAAAACCCGGCGCGTTGCGGATAATGCGCCGATGAACCAACTTGAAACCCTGCGGCCATGGACCACCGTGGTCGCCGATACGGGCGATTTCCGCCAGTTGGGCGCGTTCCGCCCGCAAGATGCAACCACCAATCCCTCATTGATTCTGAAGGCGGTGCAAAAGCCGGCGTACCGGCCGCTGCTCGATGAAACGGTCCGCGCGCACCAGGGGAAGGCGCGCGACGAAGTGATCGACCGGCTGCTGGTGCGCTTTGGCACGGAGATTCTGTCGATCATTCCGGGACGCGTATCGACCGAAGTCGATGCGCGCCTGAGCTTCGATACCGGCGCGACGGTGGCGCGCGCCGAACGTATCGTGGCGCTGTACCGCGCCGAGGGCATCGACACCGCCCAGCGCGTGCTGATCAAGATCGCCGCCACGTGGGAAGGCATCCAGGCTGCGCGCGCGCTGGAGCAACGCGGCATCCACACCAATCTGACGCTGCTGTTTTCGTTCGCGCAAGCCGTGGCGTGCGCCGATGCGCAGGTGCGGCTGATTTCGCCCTTCGTGGGCCGTATTTACGACTGGCACAAGAAGGCAGCGGGCGCACAGTGGGATGAGGCCGCGAATGCGGGCGCCAACGATCCGGGCGTGCGCTCGGTGCGGGAAATTTTCAATTACTACAAGTGTCACGGCATCCGCACCGAGGTGATGGGCGCGAGTTTTCGCAATACCGGTCAAATCGGCGCGCTGGCCGGTTGCGATCTGCTGACCATCAGCCCCGAATTGCTCAGTGAACTCGAGGCCAGCGATGCGCCGCTGACGCGCGCGCTCGATGCCCAGGCCGCGCGCGCGCTGACGATGGCGCCGGTGCACTACACCGAGGCCGGCTTTCGCTATGCACTCAACGAGAACGCGATGGCCACCGAAAAGCTGGCCGAGGGTATCCGTGCCTTCGCGGCGGATGCGATCAAACTCGAAGCCCTGATATGACTGATATGAATACGGTCGCGCCCTTGCGCTGCGACCGCGCTCCGGCTTGGGGCAAATTGCAGGCGCATTTCGACGCCGTGGGCCGCGACTTCGATTTGCGCACGGCTTTCGCCGCCGATGTCCGCCGCCTCCAGCGTTTCAGCCAGCAAGCGCCGTACCTGTACGCCGATCTGTCAAAGAACCTGATCGACACGCGCGCCGAAGAATTGCTGCTCGAATTGGCCGTGCAGTGCGGCCTGGAGGCGCAGCGCGATGCGATGTTCGCGGGCGCGCAGGTCAACCGCAGCGAAGGCCGCGCGGCGCTGCATGTCCTGCTGCGTGACCCGCAAACGCCGCCCGGGCTGCAAGCGCAGGCCGCGCAGGTACACGCCACGCGCAAGGCCATGCTGGCGTTCGCCGAATCGGTGCGCGCCGACGCGGGGATTACCGACGTGGTCAACATCGGCATCGGCGGCTCCGACCTCGGCGCGCACATGGCGGTGCTTGCGCTCGATGAATTCGTGCTCGCGGGCAAACGTTTTCACTTCGTCGCCAACGTCGATGGGCATGAGCTGGCCTCGGTGCTGCGCCGGCTGCGCCCGCAAAACACGCTGTTCATCATCGCCTCCAAAACCTTCAGCACGGCCGAGACGATGACCAATGCGAACGCGGCGCGGCGCTGGTTCGAGCACAACAGCGGCGGCCCCAGCGGCGATCCCCATAGCCACGACCTCCCTGCCGGTGCGCATGGCACGGCCCGGCATTTCGTTGCCGTTACGGCCAACGCCGCGGCGGCGCACGCCTTCGGCATCGAAACCATCTTTGATTTTTGGGACTGGGTCGGCGGGCGCTATTCGATGTGGTCGGCCATTGGCCTGCCCATTGCCATTGCCATTGGCGCGCACGGTTTCCAGGCGCTCCTGGCAGGCGCCCATGCCATGGACCTGCACTTTCGCACCGCGCCGTTGGCGCGTAATCTGCCGGTGCGGCTGGCGCTGTTGGACATTTGGTACCGCAACTTTCACCGCTTTTCCAGCCGCTGCATCGCCCCTTACCACAGTGCGCTGCGGCGTTTGCCGGCGTACCTGCAGCAGTTGGAGATGGAAAGCAACGGCAAGCGCGTCGATCAGAGCGGCGCGCTGCTACCGCCGGGCCTGGATACCGCGCCGGTGCTGTGGGGCGAACCGGGCACCAACGGCCAGCACGCCTATTTCCAGATGCTGCACCAGGGCACGCAGCGCGTGCCGGTCGAGTTCATCGCCGTGCGTGAGGCCGCGCACGCACTGCCCAGTCACCACGAAAAACTGCTGGCCAATGCGCTCGGCCAAGCCCAGGCATTGATGCTCGGCCGGCCCGATACGCGAGGACACAGAGATTTTCCCGGCAACCGCCCAAGCACCTTCTTCGTCTGGCAGCGTCTGAAACCGGAAACGCTGGGCGCCTTCATCGCGCTCTACGAGCACCGGGTATTCACCAGTGGCGCGTTGTGGGGCATCGACAGTTTCGACCAATGGGGCGTCGAATTGGGCAAAGCGCTCGCCCAAACACTGGAGCCGCGCTTGGCCAGTGGCGATATGCAGGGGCTGGATGCTTCCACGGCCGGGCTGTTACGGCGCTTGCGGGAACACTAGCCGGCAGTTGACGGCTTGTTATCTTCATACAAGCCTTAGAACCTGTTTACGATCTGAAATGGCTCACGTTGGGCCGCAATCGGGATGAGTGGGTGGCCCATGGCGCGCCGCATGGGCTCATGCCCATGCAAGCGACTTGGCCGCCCAATCGCCCGAAAAGGCCTCTGCGTGAGCCATTTGAGATCGTAAACAGGTTCTTATAAATATGGACTTGCGCTGCTTCGCTGACCTTCACCTTTTGCAGTGAGGGCGCTACGCACCCGTCAGTGCCGCGCTCAACGGCCGTTTCTAGGCTAATTAAAAATCATTCATTCGCAAGAATTGATTGAAAAATTTTATGTTATCGATCCCCATTCCTGCCGGCCTGCAAACCGTGCTGTTGCTCTGCATGAGCAACATCTTCATGACTTTTGCCTGGTACGGACACCTGCGCAAGCTCGCCAGCGCGCCGTGGTACGCCGCCGCGCTCATCAGTTGGGGCATCGCGCTGTTTGAATACCTGCTGCAAGTGCCGGGCAACCGCATCGGCTTCACGCAAGCCGGGTTCAGCGTGGGGCAACTGAAAATCATTCAGGAGGTCATCACGCTGAGCGTGTTCGTGCCCTTCGCGGTCTTCTTCCTGCACCAGCCGCTGCGGCTGGACTACCTGTGGGCGGGGCTGTGCATGGTGGGCGCGGTGTATTTCATTTTTCGCGGCGGTTAAACCCTGCCTTCTTTCCCCGCCCCGTCAGACAAGGCGAATGGGGGCGCTCCTGTTACTGACACAATTGAGCCTGTCGTGCGCGGGCGGTTGCTCCGCTGCGCAATACCTTCAAAACCTGTTTGCGACCCTAAATGTCTCGCGCAAATCCCTTTACGGGCGTTCTTACATTACTGCTCTCGCCCATGGCACGGGCGATGAAAGCGACGCGCGGCACCTTGTACCTCATCGGTACAAAGCCATCCGCGCAAGCCCTTTAGGATCACGAACAGGTTCCAACACCAGGAACCAACACAAGGAATCCCCGTCATGTTTGGCAAACTCATGCCCCGCGAGGGAAATTTTTTCGAAATGTTCAACCAACACGCCGAGCGCATCGTCGAGGCGGCACACGCTTTCGAGCGATTGGTCGAACACTACGCTGATCCGCAGTTGCGCGAACAGCACATCGGCGAGGTTGACGATGCCGAGCGCGCCGCTGACCGCATTACGCATGATGTCAACCGGCTGTTGCACAAAACCTTCATCACGCCGATCGACCGCGAGCAGATCCACAAGCTCATCAACACCATGGATGACGTTGCCGACCTGATCCAGGATTGCGCCGAGGCCATGTCGCTGTACGACATCCGGCAGATGACCAGCGAAATCACGGACCTGACCTTATTGAGCGTGCGCTGCTGCGCAAGAGTCAAGGACGCCGTGCTGCACCTGGGGAAAATTAGCTCCCCGGGGACAGCCGAGGCGGTGATCAAAACCTGCGAGGAGATTGACCGGCTCGAATCCGACGCCGACCGCGCGATGCGAACCGCCATGAGCAAACTTTTCCGTGAAGAGCCCGACGTGCGCGAAGTCATGAAACTGCGGGCCATCTACGAGCTGCTGGAAACCATTACCGACAAATGTGAAGACGTGGCCAACGTGATCGAAGGCATCGTCCTCGAAAACTCCTGAGCAGGCGGCAATCATGGCAACAATGCACGCCAATCTCTGGATGGTGGTAATGCTTATCGTGCTGGCCATCCTGTTCGACTTCATGAATGGCTTTCATGATGCGGCGAACTCCATCGCCACCGTGGTCTCCACCGGCGTACTGCGGCCCGGCCAAGCGGTGGTGATGGCGGCCTTTTTCAACCTGCTGGCCATCGGCGTATTTCACCTGGGCGTCGCCGCCACCGTGGGCAAAGGCATTGCCGATCCCAGCATTATTGATATCCATGTGGTGTTCGGCGCGCTCATCGGCGCCATCGCGTGGGATATTCTGACCTGGTACTACGGCCTGCCGACCAGCTCCTCCCACGCACTGATTGGCGGTATCGTAGGGGCCGTCATGGCCAAAGCGGGCACCGGCCCGCTAATCGCCAGCGGCCTTTTCAAAACCGTCGCCTTCATCTTCATTTCTCCGCTGGAAGGCTTCGTGCTGGGCGCGTTAATGATGGTGGCCGTGGCCTGGATCTTCCGCCACTTCAGCCCTTCGCGCGTGGACCGCTGGTTTCGCCGTTTGCAGTTGGTCTCGGCCGCCGCCTACAGCTTGGGCCACGGCGGCAACGATGCACAAAAAACCATCGGCCTCATCTGGATGTTGCTGATTACCACCGGCTACACCTCGGCCCAGGCCCCCGAACCACCGATGTGGACCATCATCGCCTGCTACACCGCCATGGGGCTGGGCACCATGTTCGGCGGCTGGCGCATCGTCAAGACCATGGGCCAGAAAATCACCAAACTCAAACCCGTGGGCGGCTTTTGCGCTGAAACCGGCGGCGCCCTGACCCTGTTCACGGCCACGTTGCTGGGCATACCCGTTTCCACCACCCACACCATCACCGGCGCCATCGTCGGCGTTGGTTCGGCCCAACGCGCCAGCGCGGTACGCTGGGGCGTTGCCGGCAGCATCGTATGGGCGTGGATTTTCACCATCCCGGCGGCGGCGATCGTCGCGGCACTTGCGTATTGGGTGAGCGCGTGGATTTTTTGAAGCCGACAAGAAATCAGTTCAGTCGCTGCCTTATTCCATTTTTCGTTCGTAACGATAGCAATAACCCCGATTCCATCGTTTCCGAAAAACATCGATTGGGCGCGCTTACCTGACTCCCTCCCCTGCTGGGGGAACGGTAGGTGTGTGGGCCGCGCGCCGTTGGGCATGGGCGCTGCCTGTATTTCCAAGCGCCGCAAACCCCCATCCCTGCCTTCCCCCAAAAGGGGAAGGAGAAAAGCCAGCGCGCCAAGTCCGCTCTTGCTGTTTTGAACGAGAAATCGAATTAGGGCCTGTTCACACTATTTCCGCAGTCGCGTTGTGCACCCGAAGGGAAGGGCGGCATTGGCCCGCCCTTGGGCGTTACGCTCCTTGCATGGGCAGGCCAATACTGCCCTTCGCGACTGTGGAAATAGTGTGAACAGGCCCTAAACCATCTGCGAGTACAAGGTTTGACGCAAAACCAGCAGCTCGCACTTTAGACGCCATTTGGATCGCATCGTTATTTATTCACGTCAACGCATTAACAGAGCGATACCCGGAGCCCCCTCCTCGATCCCCTTGCGCGTGCTCACTGAACGACCGTCTCGCTTACCGCTTTCAATCTGACTGAGAACGGCTTGCTGAGGCCCGCGGCGGCCGCGAGAGCATCCTGAGTCATCCCACGATATTCCCGCCATGCGCGCACCGCATGCGCCTCGTCCGCAATGACGTAAGCCACCGGTGCAGGAAAGCCGTTGGCCACGGCCTGGTCATAGAGCCCCTCATCCTCGATGCCCTCCTCCTTGCCACGAGCTTTGTGCCACACAGACGCGGGCACCCCGTAGAACACAGGCTTTCCGCCTGGCTCGATCACTTGTGCTTGGCTCATTTGTAAATACCGCCTCTCGCACCAATCTCCAGCACGAGAATGTCCCGCCGCCCGGAATCCGGCGTTTAGATCACGCGCCAATCGCCGATATGAAGCCGATCGTCCGGGCGACGCGCCCACTTCTTGACATTCGCCGCGTCTGCTCACGGCACAGCTCAAGACCCTATTTGTGCTGAGCACCCTATGGATGGTCAGCACATGCCGGCGAGCAAAGTACGCCCCAAAGGTGCATGGATCGCCCCAAAAGACCCTGCGAGCGGCTCAAGGGAGCACGCCGCCTGCACGGGTACCGCGCTGGAGTCCGCGGGCACAGGAAATTGTCTGCATTCGGGCGCTTCAGTACATCAGCTCACTTGGACGGGATTCGTGAAGAGCATCCCTAACAGGGACGGGAACCGAACTGGCGCGCGTGAAGATGGAGCACCAAATCCAGGGAACAGTGCGCGAAAACACAACGGCAAAGTACGCCTTCTCCACCGCTACTGCCGGACGTAACAAATTCCGGTGCAATGCCGCGCGCAACCCATCAGATCAACTACTATTTTTATTAGTTTACACGATTCTAGACCTTGGGATAATAATCTCTTTTTACAATGGATGCGAATATATGCTTTGCATTATTAGCAAAAGAGACGAATTGCTTCCGCGCCTTGCGAAAAACATAGGACATTATAGATACAAGGTATTTGTTAAGCACCTGGGTTGGCCTCTCCCTTCCTCTGATGAGGTTGAATTAGATGAGTTTGATGGTCCCAACGCAGTCTATGTTTCCTCTCACAATGAAAATGGCCTAATCAATGGAGTTGCAAGATTACTGCCGACGACTGAACCTTATTTACTTGAAAAAATATTCCCATTTCTATGGGAAAAAACAATTGCCCCATGACAAGGAAATATGGGAATTATCCCGGTTCGCGGCATTAGATTTAAATGATTGCATGGCGCCATCGCATCAAGCGTCGTCAAAACATGCCGCGCTGTTTTTTCAAAGTGTAGCGCAGATCGCCCGCAGCCGGGGTGCTCGCATGTTAGTTACCGTATCTCCAGTCAGCATGGAACGTCTGCTCAGGATAAATGGCATTAATGCACAACGCATTGGAAGACCGGTGAAATATCATCAAACGCCAATTACCTCTCTGGCAATAGAACTTAATTTATAATCTTTAAAAATAAGACCGCAATAGTACGAATATTATCACAAAAACCAAAATATTCATAATCCATTTCATGCACACTTTTTATTTCCAACAGCTTCTTAGCTTAACCTTGATCTATTTGCTTGGCATCATGGCGCCAGGCGCAGATTTTGCTGTAACGATTCGGCAAAGTTTGAGTTTCGGAAAGCGCACAGGTGTAATTACGGTAATCGGGATTGGATCTGGTATTTCTGTGCATGTGTTTTATACACTGATCGGTGTTGGCGTACTTTTGCGCACTCAGCCTACGCTATTTTCCATCGTAAAGGTTATTAGCGCAGCATATATGCTCTATCTAGGCGTGAAGTTCATTCGGAGCCAACCTAAAATAAGCGGCTTAAATACAACCGCCATCAATCAAAAAATGCACCCCTCGCCGCTACGCTCTTTTATTATTGGTTTTTTGACTAATGCAACCAACCCAAAAGCAACACTCTTAATTCTAGCAGTGTTCATGACCATCGTTGCAGCAAAGACTCCAATAGAAATCCAGATTATTTACGGGTTATGGATGTGTGCGATTGCCATAGGATGGTTCGTTGCCGTAAGCCTGCTATTTTCTTCTCATGCAATCAGGAGAGGATTTTTTAACATTGGACACTGGATAGAGAGAGGCATGGGCATCTTATTGATTAGTTTCGCCGTAAATCTATTAATCAACAACGTGAAATAAAATTTATAATATTTGATTGGATCGCCATTTCTTTTTTGCTGGCTTAGCATAAACGTATCGGTATAAACTCAAACCCCAGCAGCATCTCTAATATACAAAACATTTAATTAAGCAGCCCCAGTAATGCGGCGCTCACCACTGCCGCTGTTTTATTGGGCACTTTCATTTTCACTATACAATTTTTAATATGAAAATCAACCGTGCTTTTTGATAACTTCAGAATATCCGCAATATCTTGCGCGGATTTTCCATCGGCCGACCACTTCAATATTTCTAACTCCCTGTCCGAAAGAGCAGGAGCGCCTGTTATCGAATTGCGCCGAAGGAGCCGGGAAATTGTAAAATGAGTTACTTGTACAAGCCAGCGCATTTTTAGTTGTTTAGCATCGAGCTCCCGACGTGTTAAACACTGACAAGACCTGGCGAGCGTGAGCATGCCGCCGGCACCGAGACCATCCAGACTGGACTGTGCCCAGCCGACTTTTAACCCATGCGCTCTTGCCTCGTTCCAAAGATTTGGGGCCTCTGCAAAGACCTGATCTGTCCATAGGATGGGCTCCTGTGATCGGCGTCCATGTATGATGGTTGGATCAATCTGTATATACCCCGCTTGAGCGTAGCGGTCTTTCCAGAATTGAGGATAATTATTCAAAAGAATAACTTTCGGTTTACTAAGCGGTAGTAGCGCTTGAAAACCATAGGCTACATACTGAAACTCAAGTGTATTCGCTACATCTTGAATGCGTTTGAATATATCGTTCTCGCATGTTGTATTATGCTGCATGATGTCAAGAAGATCTTCTTGCCAATTTTTCATGTGATACTCCCAATCTATGTCTCACCATTCTTGGCAGCAGTCATCCGGTTAGGGAAGGTCTGCAAAACCTCATTTTTCAAGACGCGTCAGCGCGTAACCTGTTGATTCTATTGGTAGACGCACTGCCAAAAATAGATTTTTTCAACCCCTCTATAACGGATAAAGTAAGCGGCGCGCCATAGGTGCGTCCGCTTGGCTGCAATGTTAAGCTCAATCTCAACTGAGCGCCCTTCTTTTTTCATGATCTTCCAGTGCGCGCAAGAGGTTTTTGCGATGTGACGGACAACCTGGACGTGCATCACTGCAAGCCCGTGAAGGCATGGCTGGCCGAGCACCGACACGATATCGAGGTGTTCTACCTGCCCAGCTACAGCCCCGAACTGAACCCCGATGAGCGGCTAAACGCCGATTTGAAGCACGCCATTGGCTCCAAGGTAGCCGTGCGTACAAAAGCCAGATTGCGTGCCGCTGCCGATGAGCACATGCGATTCATCGCAGCCAATTGCCAGCGAGTCCGAAACTACTTCCAAGACCCAATCGTCAACTACGCAGCGTGAAAACTTCATCG
>JAITWT010000178.1 GCA_031285125.1 Burkholderiaceae bacterium
GCGGTCTGCGGCGTTGCAACGCTGGCCCATAGCCGGGCTATGGGCTGCGCGCCGCGCCTTGCATCCCCTCCCGAAAAGGTCTCTGCGTGAGCCATTTGAGATCGTAAACAGGTTCTCAGGCATCGTCGGGTATGAAAACGTAGCCCACGCCCCACACGGTTTGGATGTAGCGCGGCTGTACCGGATCGGGCTCTATAAGTTTGCGCAAGCGTGAAACTTGCACATCCAAGCTGCGATCAAACGGCTCAAACCCGCGCCCGCGCGCCAATTGGGCCAGTTTCTCACGCGACAACTGCTGGCGCGGATGACGTGCCAGCGCCTTGAGCATGGCGAATTCGCCCGTGGTCAGCGCGACTTCCTCGCTGCCTTTGTGCAGGATGCGCGAGCCCATATCGAAAACGAAGGGGCCAAAGCGAACGGTTTCGTTGCTCGGCGACGGCGCGCCGGGCGCTTCGACCTGCGGGCGCCGCCGCAACACCGCATGGATGCGCGCAAGCAGTTCGCGCGGATTGAAGGGCTTGCCCAGGTAGTCGTCGGCGCCTATTTCCAGGCCGACGATCCGGTCGACATCTTCGTCCTTGGCCGTGAGCATGATGATTGGCGTGTGATCGCGCGCCGTGCGCAAGCGCCTGCAGATCGACAGCCCATCTTCCCCGGGCAGCATTAAATCCAACACGATCAAATCCACCACTTCGCGCTGCAGGGTACGCCCGAGGGCCTTGCCGTCCTCGGCCACGCTGACCTCGAAACCTTCCTGCGTCAAATAGCGGCGCACCAAATCGCGAATACGGACATCGTCATCGACAACCAGGATTTTGTCTGACTGATTGGCGGGCGGTACTGATAGTTGCGTCATTGTGAACTAACCTTATAAATCTGGACCAGCCTGGCTAACAGAATAAAGTAGTCCTATTGAAAACAATTCCCGTTTAAAATTATGGAATATTAGTACTTATGATTAACTATATTGAACTAATTTATCTTTCTGTTAGGTCTCCTTCAGGGGTCTTCTCTGAAGAACTGCAGTTTCATTATAGGATGCGTTACAAACTTTGCAAGTATGTTGCGACACTCAATCAAATATTGTGGTATCAGCACCGGTCATTACGATGATGAAAAGTTTTGTTATTCCTCTGAATAAGCATAAGCTTATGTTCGCGTACAGAATCAGAGATACAAAATGTAAATAACAATATCCGTAGACGTCGCTCCGAACATTTGCGCTGCAATCAGAAGCTGAAATACGTCAACCGCACTAAGTTCAATGAGCTATTTGGCGGCAGACAACAGTGTCTCTATGGAAACAACGCCAATGGGTGAAGAGGCCCTAGTTTTTTATATTGATCGCCTGCGTGTGAAATATTTTCCGAATACCGCCGCATCGCGCGACGCGCGTCCACCCTCCCGGTAAGGGGTCTCTCCAACCCTAAGGAAGCTCTGAACAACTCCCGCGCGGCGGTCGCATCCCGTATTCGGGCGCGCCCACGCGCGGGGGAGTTGTTCAGAGCTTCCCTAGGAAAAAGCAGGCTCGAATATTGCGTTATGCACTGAGTCACCGTTGTATCCGCGTTAACGTATCCAATGTGATCCGGTGAGAAGCCAGAAGTTGATCGAAGCGAGGGTCATCGAGTACCGCAAATTCGTGATGCCGGGCCGCGAGAATGGCATCGACGGGCGCACGGTCAGCAGTCACCGCTGACGCAGCGGATGAGACAGGCGCGGCGGGATGGCACATCAGCAGATCGCCGGAACGCGCGTGCTGGAGCCAGCCGGCCAGATGCTGCGCATAAGCGGCAGCGGCACCATCGAAGCCGTAGATCCCGAGGAAGGCATGGTTTTGCGGATAACCGTATCGTTCAGCCAAGCGCCGCAGTGAGCGCTCACCCAAGCGTTCGATCAACCAGGCTTTGCGCCGTGCGGTGGCCGCGGGGAGGGTCGGCCGCCGCGTACTGCGCAGCCAGGGGCGCGCATTGGGAAAACGGCGCTGCAGCGCAGCAACCAAGGGGGTGCGTATCCCCGGCAACTGGTGGATGTGCTGGTGCCCATCGACATGATCGGGCGCGCGCCCCAGCGCTTGCACGAAAGCGTCGATCTGCGCGTCGATCTCAGCGGCCACCTGGGCGGGCTTGAGCAGGCGTGCATAGCTGGTGGCGATCAAGCGCGGCAGCGATTGCGGCGGCAGGCACAGCGGGTATTCGGTCAAATCCAGATGCAGGCCGATGTCGATACGCCCTGGGTCGAGCGCGCGCAGCGCGGCGATGCCTTGCTGCCATGCGGGGGCGCCCACCATGCAACTGACGGCGGTGATACGGCGTCCGGCCAGACGTTGCACGGCCTCATTGACCCCGTGGTGCAGGCCGTAATCGTCGGCGCAGATGGCGATAGCGATGTGAGAAGGTGCGTCCATAAGCAGGCTCTTATACCAATTCATGTTCAATCGAATATCCTAGAAACGGCCGTTGACCGCTTGCTTATCTTCATGGATGCTGCATGGAGAATATTGACCTGCGCTGCTTGGCTGACTTTCACCTTTTGGGCGAGGGTATTCAACTGCCCAACGGCCGTTTCCAGGTTCAATCGCTCCTTTGCCTCCCTCGACATGACTCGCCCCGCTGCCCGCTCCACCCCACTGCACGTCCTCATCCCCTGTGCCGGTCACGGCAGCCGCGCTGGCGCTGGCGCCCCCAAACAGTACCGGCGGCTTGCCGGGCGCGCGATGGTGGCTCATACGGTGCAGGCATTTCGCGCGCTGGGGGAACGGATCGCGCGGCTGGCGCTCGTGGTCGCGCCGGACGATCAGGCCATTGGCGAGGCCTTGCCTGACTTTCCGCGCGCGTTTTCAGGGGAGCGTCTGCTGCGCGTCGGCGGGGCCAGCCGTGCAGCGACGGTGCGCAATGGATTACAGGCGCTGCGCATGCAAGAAGGCGCGCAGCCGCGCGACTGGGTGCTGGTGCACGATGCGGCGCGCTGCCTGGTGCAGCCGGCGCAGATCGAGGCGCTGATTAGCGCTTGTGAACACGATGCGGTGGGCGGCCTGCTCGCGCTGCCGTTGGCCGACACGCTCAAATGCGCGAGCCCCGAAGGCCGCGTTGCGGCAACGCTGGCGCGCGCCGACAAATGGCTGGCGCAAACGCCGCAGATGTTTCGCATCGGCACGCTGCTCGATGCGCTGGAGCGCACGGGCGAGCGCGTCAACGACGAGGCCAGCGCGATCGAAGCGCTGGGCCTGGCGCCCCGGCTGGTGCCGGGCAGCTCGCAAAACTTCAAAGTCACCTACCCCGAGGATTTCGCATGGGCTGAAGCGCTGTTGCGCAGCCGCTGCTGAGAACCTGTTTACGATCTCAAAGGGCTCACGCAGAGGCCTTTTCGGGAGGGGATGCAAGGCGCAGCGCGCAGCCCATAGCCCGGCTATGGGCCAGCGTTGCAACGCCGCAGACCGCCCGAAAAGGCCTCTGCCCTTCGGGTTGGGCCGAAATC
>JAITWT010000192.1 GCA_031285125.1 Burkholderiaceae bacterium
CGGGATGGGCTGCGAGGCGCAAAGCGCAGCGATACCCGGCGGTATCGCGAGCATTTGCAACGAAGCAGACCGCCCGAATACGGGATGCGACCGCCGCGAGGGAGTTGTTCAGAGGTTCCTTAGCCGTACCGCGTTAAGCCTACGCTTGGTTCCAGCCGCCTTCGCTGTTCTCGCCAGCGGCTGCATGATCGGCCCCGTCTATCATCGCCCGCAAATGGCGGTGCCGGCGCAGTGGAAGGAACGCTCAGACTGGATACAGGCCGAGCCTGCCGCCGAGGCGCCCAAGGGCGACTGGTGGAGCGTATTCCACGATCCGCTACTCGACGAACTTGAGCCGCTGATCGAGGTCTCCAACCAGACCGTGCGGCAAAGCTATGCGAACTATCAGGAGGCGCTGGCCGCCATAGATCGAGCGTCTGCAGGACTTTTCCCGACCCTGGGTCTGGCCGGGGGAGTGTCGAATACGGCCCAGCATTGGACTTTAGGCCTGAACCACAGTAGCGATTACGAAGTCAGGTTTTATAACGACAGTACGACCCAAGCGCTCCAAATGCGCATCAACTGGGCGCCTGATCTCTGGGGCCAGGTGCTGCGCCAGATCGAGCAACGGTCGGCCGCCGCCCAGGCCGACGAAGCGACGCTCATCAACGCGACACTCTCCGCACAGATCGCGCTGGCCAATGCCGTGATCAATCTGCGCGTGACCGACGCCAATATTGATCTGCTCACACAGACCGTTGACGCCTACAAAGACTTTCTGCGCGTCGTCTCCGACCAGGATCAGGTCGGCATGATCCCTCCCTCGGACCTCGTCTTGGCACGCACGCAACTGGTGTCGGCCCAGGCCAAGCTGATCGGACTGGGCGTCGCACGCGCGCAATATCAACACGCCATCGCCGTGCTGGCCGGGCGCAATCCCGAAGAGATTCGTATTGCGCACAGCGTGCGCCTGCCTGTATTGCCCAAAATCCCGGCGGGCGTGCCCTCCACGATCCTGCAGCGCCGCCCGGACATCGCGGCGGCCGAGCGGCAAATGGCGGCGGCCAACGCCGCCATCGGCGCGGCGACAGCGGCCTACTTTCCGTCGATCTCGCTGTCCTCGGTGTTAGACGGTGTGACCCTCGCGCCGGTGGTCAGAATCCTGCGGACCAAAAGCTACACCTGGGCGCTTGGCGAAAGCGCCACGGTAACGCTCTTCGACGGTGGCATGCGCAGCGCTAAAGTGAAGGCCGCACGCGCCAACTATGACGCCACCGTAGCCAACTACCGCGGCACCGTGCTGCGCGCGTTCCAAAACGTGGAGGACAATCTTTCGAGCTTGCATGCCCTGGCGCAACAGGCCGAGGCGCTGGATGGCGCGGTGCGCCACGCCAAGCACGGCACACAAATCGCGCACGACCAATACGAAGCGGGCACCATCGACTACGCGACGGTCGCGACAGCGCAGGTGGCGCAGCTCAATACGCAGCGATCCGCACTGGGGGTTTTGCAAAAGCGGCTGCTTGGCACGGCCGCGCTGATCGGCAACCTGGGCGGCGGCTGGTCCGGCGCGCTGCACGATCCATTGCCGCAGCCGGCTCCGGATACCCACGTGAATGACGCCCCTGAGACCATGGCAAGCGAAGAAGTGCCGGATCAATTTTCAGAAAGCGCTCCGGAGAGAGCAAAGCAATCGACGGTCTTTAAGTTCAACTGAATAAACGCCGAGCCAACGGCGTACCCGCGGCCAAATCGCGCGCTTCGAGCGTGTCGTAAAGCTGCTCGAGATCAGCGCCGATGATTTCGATCGTGTCCTCACGCAAGGGTTGGCCATCGCTGTCGGTAATGGCGCCGTCCATCTCGTGCGCCAACGCGGCGGCGATTTCGCGCATGCGCTCGAAGGGCCGCTCGCCACGTTCGACCTGCGGCACATCCAGACTGATGGTCAGCTCGCGGATCGCGAACTGCGCCGGATCGTCGGCCAACGCGGCCTGGGTATCAAAAGCCAGAACCAATATCGGCGGAAAGCCCGCGCGTACGGCCGGCAACACCAAGCGGCCGGGAATGACCCCTGGCGTGAAACCCAGGCGCGCAGCGGCTTGCTGCACATAACCGGGGCTCCACGCGGCATGGCGCGCACGCAAAACGAAGCTCAATTGCGCATCGTGCGCACCGGCGAACTGATCCAGCTCGCGTGCGCGCGCCACTTGGTCGAGCATCTCGGGAAATTCGGGCGTTCCGCCCAGCGCGTCGGCAAAAGCGTTGACTTTGACGACGAATTCGGAGTATTCAATTTCGTTGAGCGCACCGGCGCGATTGACCAGTTGCATGCCCGCCTGCAGGGCGTAGTACCGCTGGCCCGCGGCGGGCGGTTCCCACTGCGGCTGACTCTGGCCGGGCTCATCACGCCGGCTCAACCCCTCGATCATCACCGGCTTGCTGCCGGCACGTCGCGTGGCCGGCAAGGCCGACAGCACGGCATCGCCCGAGACGGGAAGATCGAGTGCGATCGGCACGATCACATCGATCAACGCATCCAGGCCGCCACGCGCGCCAGAACCCGTGACAGGGCTGGCGCTGGGACCGGGTACCGGAATATCAGAATCGAGCAACGGCTCACAGCGCTCGCCGGCTAAGTCGGGCGTACCGGAGAGGGTTGCACCGGCGCCGGCGGCCGGCGGCGGATCGATCGGCTCGTCCACATCCGGATCCTCATCTTCTTGCGCGGGCCACGCATTGCTCTCTTTGGACGGCTGGCGTGGCGCATTGCGCCGCAGCATCCACGTGTTCCAGGCAATGAAGGCAGCCAACACGAGGCCACCCAGAATCGCCAATGCGAAAGTCAGGCTGCTCATCCGTGCTCCTTTCTGTTTTCTAGTGATCCGACTAACAAATACCTATACATAAACCTATACATAAATAAAACCGCACCTCGCCGCGACGATGGCATCGTGCCCATCCTCGCAATCCCACGGCTATTGCCGCCGCTTGCATCTTCCAATCCACGTGAATGTATCAATTCGCTTTCACTCGGGTATTTGCACCGCCAGACTCCACAGGTTCCGATACTTCCCAATTGCCGTACTAGCCCTCCGCCTCGGCCATCGCCGTCGCGGCCTCCATGTCCACGGCCACGATACGCGAAACGCCCTGCTCCTGCATCGTCACACCGATCAGTTGCTCGGCCATTTCCATCGCTATTTTGTTGTGGCTGATGAATAGAAACTGCGTTTCATCGCTCATGCTGGAGACGAGTTTGCTGTAACGCTCGGTGTTGGCGTCGTCCAGCGGAGCATCGACTTCGTCGAGCAAACAAAACGGCGCGGGGTTGAGCTGGAAGATAGCAAACACCAGCGCAATGGCCGTCAAGGCTTTTTCCCCCCCCGAAAGCAGGTGGATCGTCTGGTTCTTCTTGCCCGGCGGTTGCGCCATGACCTGCACGCCGGCATCCAGGATTTCGTCGCCCGTCATCATCAGCCTGGCATGACCGCCGCCGAAGAGCTCGGGGAACATGCGTCCGAAATGCTGGTTGACGGTATCGAAGGTCGCGCCGAGCAGCTCGCGCGTTTCGGCGTCGATTTTGCGAATAGCGTCTTCAAGCGTGCGGATGGCCTCATTCAGGTCGACCGACTGTGCATCCAGAAAATTCTTGCGCTCGCGTGCGCTGGTTAGTTCGTCAAGCGCAGCAAGGTTGACCGCGCCCAGCGCAGCCACTTCGTTGTGCAAACGGTCAATGTCCTCTTGCAGACCGCTGAGCCGAACGGGGCCAGCCTCGATCGAAGCGGCCACCGCGTCGAGATCGGCTTGTGCCTGGACGAGCTGTTGCGCGTACTGTTCCACGCCCAAACGCGCCGCCTGTTCTTTGAGCTGGAAATCGGTGATGCGCTTGCGCAGCGGTTCGAGTTCGAATTCGAGTTGCTGGCGGCGTTCCTCCCCCGCGCGCATCTTCGCGCCAAGATCGTCATGCTGGCTGCGCGCAGTCCCCAACGCCGCCTCACGCTCGGATTTGAGCGCCAGCGCATCCTGTAGACCCGTTTGCGCGCTGGCGTCCGACAAGCGCGTGAGATCGTCCTGCGCGCGCGCGCTGTCCTGCGCCAAGTGGCTGCACTGCTGCGTGGCGGTTTCAATTTCGCGGGTGAATCCGGCGCGCTTTTCCGCCAACGCGCTGCGCGCCGAGGCATTCTTGTGCGCTTGCAATTCCAGGCCATGGTGCTGCTCGCGGCCCGCATCGCGTGCGCGCTGCGCCTGAATCACGCGCTCTTGCAGTTGTGCATGGCGCTCCTGGCTGTCGGCCAGCTGCATGTCGAGTTCCTCGAAACGCGCCTCGAAGGTCATGCGTTTTTCCTGCAACGCCTCCAGCTGCGCCTGCACTTCGTCGACATCAGCGTTCAATTGCTGGCTGCGCGCGCGCGCCTGTTCGGCCTGCTGCGACAGGCGCAGCGTTTCGACCTGCAATTCGTGTGCGCGCGTGCGCGTTTGCCCGGCCTCGGTGCGCGTGCCGGCCAATTGCCGCACAAGCTCGCTGTATGCGGCCTCGGCGCGTACCAGCGCCGTCTGCGCCTCGCTGCTGATGAGCGATTGCGCGCGCAACTGGCGATCGAGGTTTTCAATTTCCTGTGCACGCGCGAGCAAACCGGCTTGCTCGGAATCCTGCGCATAGAAGCTCACCCCATGGTGCGAGACGGCATGACCGCTGGGCACATAAATCACCCCTCCCGGCGGTAATTGGGCGCGCTGCGCGAACGCCTCCTCGATACTGAGGGCCGTGTAGGCGCCGTGCAGCCAATCCGCCAGCAGCGCCTGCAAACCCGCATCGCCCACACGCAGCAAATCCGACAGGCGCGCCAGCGGCCCCGGCGCACTCGCGCTTGCGCTTGCACCCGCGGGCGCGGTATAGAAAGCCAGCCGGGCGGGCGGCGCATCCTGCCCTTCGTGCCCCAGAAAACCGCGCACCATCTCCAGACGGCTGATTTCGAGTGCGCCCATGCGCTCGCGCAGCGCGGCTTCGAGCGCGTTCTCCCAACCGGATTCAATGTGGATGCGGCTCCATAGCCCTTGCAGGCGATCCAGCCCATGTTTGGCAAGCCAGGGCACCAGTTTGCCGTCGCTCTTGACCTTCTCCTGCAAAGCGCGCAAGGCGTCCAAGCGCGCCGACAGTTCGGCGTGGCGCGCGCTTTCGGTGTTGACTTCGCTCTGGCGCGCGCGGCGCTCTTCGTCCAGACGCGGCACCGCTTCCTGCAACTCGTGCAGGCGCGCTTCGACCGCGCTGGCGGACTCCTGGGCAACGGCCCATTGTTCCTGCAAGCTGGCCAGGCGGGCTTCGTCAGGCTCGGTCAAGGCGCGCTGCTCACCTTGCAGGCGCTCGGCACGCTGACTCAGCAGGCGCGATTGTTCATCGACGTTGCGCTGATCGGCGGCAAGCACTTCGAGCTGCCGCTGCACCTGCGCCACCTGTGCGCGCTGTGCATCGGCTTCGCCCTGCGCGCGTTGCAACGCCTCTTCCAGCTCAGGCAAGCGCGCACCGTGTTCCTCCATCTGTGCGGCCAGCAATTCGGCCTGCTCTTGGACATCGACACCCTGCCCGGTCAAATTTTCGATTTCAGCCTGGGCCTGTGCGCGGCGGCTTTCCCATTGCGCAATCTGCTCGCGCAACTGCGTCAGGCGCTGCTCGACACGCTGGCGGTTTTCAACCACATGGCGGATTTCGCTTTCAAACCGGCCCACCTCGGCATTCGCCTCGTAGAGCTTGCCCTGCGCCTGACTGAGCTGCTCACCCGCCGTGTAATAGGCTTGGCGCAGGGTCTCCAGCTCGGCCTCGATATGGCGCAAGTCGGCCGTGCGCGCCTCCAGACTGTTGACCGCTTGGTCGGCCTCGACCTTGACGCGCACCTGTTCGGCTTCGGCCTCGGCACGCTTGAGAAACCACAATTGATGCTGCTTACGCGTCGCGTCGGCCTGCAGCGCGTTGTAGCGCGTGGCGACCTCGGCCTGGTGCTCGAGCTTTTCCAGATTGGCATTCAACTCGCGCAGGATGTCCTCGACACGGGTCAAGTTCTCGCGCGTATCGCCGAGCCGGTTTTCGGTCTCACGGCGGCGCTCCTTGTACTTGGAAACCCCGGCCGCCTCTTCAAGGAACAGGCGCAGCTCCTCGGGCTTGGATTCAATGATGCGGCTGATCGTGCCCTGCCCGATGATCGCGTAGGCGCGCGGCCCCAGGCCGGTGCCCAGAAACACGTCCTGCACATCACGCCGGCGCACCGGCTGACTGTTGATGAAATAGCTGCTGGCGCCCTCGCGCGTGAGCACGCGCCGCACGGCGATTTCGGTAAACTGGCTCCACTGGCCGCCGGCGCGGTGGTCGGTGTTGTCGAACACCAGCTCCACGCTGGCGCGGCTGGCCGGCTTACGCGCGGTGGTGCCGTTAAAAATCACATCCTGCATCGACTCGCCGCGCAACTCGGAGGCGCGCGATTCACCCAGCACCCAGCGCACCGCATCCATGATGTTGGACTTGCCGCAACCATTGGGCCCAACCACCCCCACGAGTTGCCCAGGCAGCATGAAATTGGTCGGCTCAACGAAAGACTTGAAACCAGAGAGCTTGATGGAATTCAGACGCACGGCGAATGGAAAGTGCAGGAATTACGCAGGTTGAGATAAACACTCCCAACGCGTTGATTCGAAAAGAAATTCTCGCAACCCAGGCTGCGAGCCAGGGGATTGATAATACCCGCGCGCACCTTGCCGGAAAGCCCCGGCAAAGGTCATGCGCGCGTTGCGCCAGAAAACGATGAAAACCGCGGCGGGTTTTCAGAACTCATTGGCAAACCGGGCCCGCCGTGGCGGCGGGCGCACGATCAGCGCAAGGCACAGTAGCGCGAACACAACGAACACAATAAAAGACCAATTCGCCAGCGAAAGTCCGAACAGACTCCAGTCCACCTTCGAGCAATCGCCCGAGCCGCGAAAGATCATCGGCACGACGCGCTCGAGCGGGAAGGCTTCGATCATGCCGTAAATATCGCGCCCGCAACTGGCGAATGTGGGCGGATGCCATTGCATCCAGCTTTGCCGCGCGGCAGTAAAGGCCCCGCCCGCGCACGACAGCAGCGCCAGTACGCCAGACAGCGCACTGAATCCACGCTTGCTGCTCAAGGCGCCGATTAAAGCGAATACCATGACCCCAATCAGCGCATAACGTTGCACAACGCACATCGGACAGGGTTCAATCCCTTTGACATGCTGAAGATAGAGCGCAAAAGCCAACATCAGCACGCAAACGGCGGCAATGAGCGCATAGGCACGACGCGGCCAACCAAAAAACCAATGAATCACGGCAACCCCCGATCTTTTTTACATCTCTTGCATGAAAATTCATCTTCGTATAGGGCGGCGATCATCCGTATCCTCTCTGATACCTATTCTGGTTCCAGGAGCCGCCGTACAGGAATCCGAGCCTCGGCCACGGCTCTGAAGCCGGCATTATGGAGGCATTGTTGGACTTATCGCCTTCCCGCTTGCAATCCCCTTTTAGAATCTGTTGGCGAATTGGCACAAGCGTGCGGACCTGGATTTGCCATGGAATGCGAGGCGCAAAGCGCAGCGATACCTGGTGCCACCGTGCGCATTTGCAACGAAGCCGTTCCCCAAAACCAGGATGCGCCCGCCGCGATGGATGCGTGCAGAGGTTCCGCCTCCATGGCACCCGGTCAGCCCGGTCAATAACCCGGTTTAGCCCCGGGGCGCCGCTGGGCAAACAGTCCGGCCGTCCCTGCGCCCTGGCGTGCAAAACGTTTGCGGCGCGCTGTTTTGGGATCGACCCGTAACGGTCTGCATAACTCGACCCGGTCACCATCGCACAGCACCTGTTCCCAAGAAGCCCTTTGCCCCCAGATACCTGGTGTCAGCGTCTGCACGCACAAAGCGTCGTCTCCGGCGGCTAAAGCGCTGGCGCGCACGGCATCGAGCAGACAGCTCCCTTCGGGTAATTTGAGCGCGGTCTCGAACACCTCGCGCGCGCGCAAGGCACAAACCAAAGTCACGTGAATCATGGGCGCCGGCCTAGGCGTTAAAAACGCACGCGCGCACTCAAGACGAAGCCCCATAAACTTGCTCGGCGCGCTTGGTAAACGCACTGACCAGATTGGAGGCAACTTTGTCGAACACCGGCCCCACCACGGCTTGCAACGCGGCGCTGTTGAAACCGTATTGCATATTCAACTCGACGCGACAGGCCCGTTCGCCCTCGGCGCCCACAGGCGTGAACGTCCACAGGCCCTCCAGATGTGAAAACGGCCCGCGCACCAGCTTGATCAGCACCTCGCGCCCCGGCACATGGGTGTTGCGGGTGACGAAGCTATAGTGCAGGCCTGCAAAGGTTAATCCAACCTCGGCGGTCATCCCGTCGCCGTCCTGTGCGAGCACATGCCCCTTATCGCACCAAGGCAAAAACTCCGGATAGCGGGCCACATCGACGACCAGATCGAACATCTCCTGGGCGCTGTACCAAATCAAAACGGATTTGTGAACGGTTTTCATAAAAATGCCCGCAGCAAGCGCGCCTGACATGTGCCAAGCTTCCCTAAAATCAGAAGGAACAACACATGACATGCGAATGAAGCAGAGCGTTGCATTGTATTGAAGCCCTACGGATGCGTGAGCGCTTCTCCCTGTAAATTCCGCGCTTGCCATACATGTGCTCCAAGCGCGCACCTTCCCCTCCCCTCATGGCCACCAAGAAAAAGCCCCAGACCGACAACCGCATCGCCGAAAATAAAAAAGCCGCCTTCAACTATTTCTTTGAAGAGCGTTTCGAGGCAGGCATGGTGCTCGAAGGCTGGGAAGTCAAGGCCTTACGCTCAGGCAAAGCGCAGTTGACCGACGGCTACGTCGTCATCCGCGAAGGCGAAATGTTCGTTATCGGCTGCCAGATCAACCCGCTCAGAAACGCCTCCACTCACGTCAATCCGGATGCGGTACGCACCAAAAAGCTGCTGTTGCACAAGCAACAGATCCGCCGCTTGATCGGCAAGGTCGAACAAAAAGGCTACACCCTGGTGCCACTGAACCTGCATTGGAAATCAGGCAAGGTCAAGTGTGAAATTGCGCTGGCCCGCGGCAAGGCCGAGCATGACAAGCGCAACACCATCAAGGACCGCGAAGGCAAGCGCGAAGTTGAGCGCGCAATGAAGCAGCGCCACCGTTGACCTTTCTTCTGAACTTCTGGGCTTCTGAATTTCGCCGCAACGCTTCAAAACCGGCTTTCAAACCGAGACGGGTTTTACGATCAAAACCGCCGGGCCACGCCTGAGAACCTGTTTACGATCTGAAATGGCTCACGTTGGGCCGCAATCGGGATGAGTGGGTGGCCAACGGCGCGCCGCATGGGCTACATGCCCATGCAAGCGATTTGGCCGCCCAATCGCCCGATTTCGGCCCAACCCGAAGGGCAGAGGCCTTTTCGGGCGGTCTGCGGCGTCCCAACGCAGGCCCATAGCCGGGCTATGGGCTGCGCGCCGCGCCTTGCATCCCCTCCCGAAAAGGCCTCTGCGTGAGCCATTTGAGATCGTAAACAGGTTCTTAGGTATCAGCGATGGCCCGTGGGCTACCACTGTCCTACTGTCTTGGCTGTTCTAGTTGAGGGGGCGGCATGGCCGGCACCCACGGCGGCTGTAGCCGCGAACCCTCTGGCTGTTCAACAGGCGTCCTGATCACAGCGCCAGGTTGCTGTATCTGAAGCGCTCGCTGAAGCGGCGTCGGCTCAGGCGAGCGCCCCTGAAATTCAGGCTGCTGCATTTGAAGCTCTGATTGAGATGACGCCGGTGCGGGCGGCTGCATTTGAGGCTCGGACTGCGCGGGCGCTGGTGCAGGCTGCTGCACTTCAGGCTCTGGCTGGGCCGGCGCGGCTTCAGGCGGCTGCATTTGAAGCTCTGACTGAGATGACGCCGGTGCGGACTGCTCCATTCGAGGCTCGGGCTGAGCCGGCGCGGCTTCGGGCGGCTGCATTTGAAGCTCTGACTGAGATGACGCCGGTGCGGGCGGCTGCATTTGAGGCTCGGGCTGGGCCGGCGCTGGCGCGGGCTGCTGCACTTGAGGCTCGGGCTGGGCTGGTTCTGCTTCAGACTGCTGCTGCACTTGAGGCTCGGGCGGCGTCTGGCGGTTGGCTGTTTCTCCTGCCGTGCTATCAAGCATCACGCCACACCGGGGCACGCCCCTCCAGAATACTCTGCGCGCCACCATATTCTTGTCAAACTGAACCTGGTACTGACACACCAGCGTCTCCGTGGGCGAAGCCGTGACATTGAATAAATAGTTCCAGACATGCACCCCGCCCAAACCTTCACCGAAGTGCGGCGGACCGATCAGTGCAGAGACCTGCGCTTTCGTGATGCCTGGCCTGACCAAACGAAGGACTTCCGGATCGATGAACAGCCCCCCCTTCTGGGTTGCAGCCTCAGGCGGCGGAAACCCCGGCAAATTGTTTGGCGTTACGGCTGGGGCCATACCACCGCAACCGGACAGCACCGCCCCGCCCGCAACCATGGCGGCGACGAGGCCAAGCCTTTTCCTCATGAGTATTCTCCTATTTCATTTCTGGATTTAGAACTCGTAGCCGACCTGGACGCGCACCCCCGTATCGCCTTGCGTGGTGGACGAAACCGCGCCGTTGAGCAGCCAGCTCCCATTATCCGACCTGTGGGTTACCCCCACGCCGACGGCACCTTCCCCGCCGAAGCCCGCAGCGCCCGTGCTGACGACCGTTTTTCCCGGTGCGGACGGCATCTGGTTGGGCATCGCCATCGCCCCCGCGACACCGGCATAGGCACGCGCGCTTTCATGCTTGATCGCATTTTGTAAGGCCTGGAAGTTGTAGGTGGTGTAGTAACTGACGGCGCTGATCGCCGAGGCGAGCTGATTAACGTTCACCGCATCGGTACCCTTGACACCCGTGGCCACATTGGAAATGGTGCGCTCACTGCCGGGCGCCCCCACCGATACGGTATTGCTGCCCGTCGCCACTGAATTCGCGCCCAAAGCCACTGAATTGGAGCCGGAAACTGTCGCGCCATTGCCCAGCGCGGTACTGTTGGCGCCGGAGGCCGCCGCGTCCGCGCCCAAAGCCATCGAACCGGTCGCTGCCGCACCGTCGCCATTGAAGTTACCGCCCTGTTTCCCCCCCGTATTGACACCAAAATACGGCGTACCGGCGGACGCTGGCTTGGCATCCAGCGCGTTGATTGCGCTGCCCACGTCGTTGTAAGTTTGCCCGCCAACCGTATACGTCGGGGAGGCGCTTGAGCTGCTGCCGGCACCGGCGTCCGGCGTGACCTTGGCGCCGCCGCCCAAGATGTTCGATACCGAGTCACCCAGTGAGAGCATCTCGTTACTCAAAGTGCTCATGGCTCGATCCAGCTGATTGACATTCACCGCGTCAGTGCCATTCAAACCTGCCGCTACGTTGGTGATGGTCTGATTGCCCGCGCTGATGCCAGAGACGGTCATACTCGGACCGCCCGCGATCATCAGCCCCGTGTTATTCAACGTAACCCCGCCATGGGCAACCCCGCCGCTGATGGACACGCCCGTGCTATCCACCGTGGTATTGCCCGTGATGACCGAATTGAATACCGGGTTCTCGGCGATCTGGATGTGTACGCCATCACTGTCCACCGTGGTATTGATGTTAGCGCCTGAATAGGTGCCCGCCGTCGACTTATCGCCCGTGATCTTCAACGTGTCGCCCTGCGCAACCTGCGTGCTGCCCGTGTTACCCGCATAGGTGATGGGCGTGCCCGACACCAAGCTGTCAACGCTTTGGGTGACCGCATACAACTGACTGCCATTGATGGCGTCGGTGCTGTTCGCAGACACTTCACCGTTGGCCAGGTGGCTGATCTTCAGGTTGGCCGCATCGATGCCGCTGCTCGTCACGCTCGGGCCGCCCGCAATGCTCAGGCCGGTGTTGTTCAACGTGACCCCGCCGTTGGCAACTCCGCCGTTGATCGACACGCCTGTGCTATCCATCGTGGTGCTTCCCGTGCGCACCGAGGTGAACTCCGGATTTTCGGCAATCTGAATGTGTATGCCATCACTGTCAACCGTGGTGTTGACGTTCGCGCCCGAGTACGCCCCCGTGGTAGCGTTGCCGCCGCTGATCTTGAGGGTGTTGCCCAGCGCCACCTGGGTGGTCCCGCTGTTCCCGGCAAAGCTCATCGGGGTGCCACCCAGATTGCTTAGGCTGCTCAAGCTGTCCGTCAGGGTTTGAGTGGCGCTGTTCAATTGCCCCAGGTTGACTGCATCACCGTTGGCGGTACCGTTGGCCAGGTTGCTGATTTTCAAACTGGCCGCGTTGATACCGCTGCTGGTCACGCTCGGGCCGCTGGCGATCTTCAGACCGGAGCTGTTCAACGTGACTCCGCCACTCGCAACCCCACCGTTGATCGACACACCCGCGTTATCCACCGTGGTGCTGCCGGTGATCACCGAAGTGAACTCCGGGTTCTCGGCCATCTGGATGTGCACGCCATCACTGTCCACCGTGGTGTTGATGTTCGCGCTTGAATAAGCACCCGCCGTGGCGTTGCCGCCGCTAATCTTGAGTGTGTCGCCCAGCGCGACTTCAGTGTTTCCGCTGTTGCCAGCGAAGGTCATGGGCTTGTCGCCCAGGCTGTTCGTCAAGGCTTGAGTGGCGCTGTTCAATTGCCCCAGGTTGACCGCGTCGCCATTGGCGGTGCCGTCAGCCAAGTTGCTGATCTTCAGGTTGGCCGCATTGATCCCACCTGTCGTCACACTCGGGCCGCTGGCGATCTTCAAGCCGGTGTTGTTCAACGTGACCCCGCCACTCGCAACCCCGCCGTTGATCGACACGCCCGTGTTATCCATCGTGGTGCTGCCGGTGATCACCGAAGTGAACTGCGGGTTCTCGGCCATCTGGATGTGCACGCCATCCGCGTCCACCGTGGTGTTGACGTTCGCACTTGAATAAGCACCGGCGGTAGCGTTGCCGCCGCTGATCTTGAGCGTTCCACCCAGCGCAACTTCAGTGCTGCCGCTGTTGCCTGCAAAGGTGATCGGCGACTCGACCGTGCTGGTGACCTTGGCCAGGCTCTGGTTGGTCGCGTACAACTGGCTGCCGTTGATGGCATCGGTGCTGGTTGCAGAAACCGTGCCGTTGGCGACATTGCTGAGCAGCACCGGCGTACCGGAACGGCCCAGCGTCAGGCTTGTATGCGTGCTGTCGTCATACATCA
>JAITWT010000226.1 GCA_031285125.1 Burkholderiaceae bacterium
CAGCCCATGCGGCGCGCCATGGGCCACCCACTCATCCCGATTGCGGCCCAACGTGAGCCATTTCAGATCGTAAACAGGTTCTTAACGATGTCACCCTCATCCGCTTCATCCCACCCGCATGGCGGGCGCCGCATCCAGACCCGCCGCTCATCCGTGCATGGCCACGGCGTGTTTGCCCTGCAGGACATTGCTGAGGGCGAAACGGTCATCGAATACAAGGGCGAGCTCATCGGCTGGAAAGAAGCGCTGCGCCGCCATCCGCACGACCCGCAGCAGCCCAACCATACCTTCTACTTTCACATTGACGACAAGAACGTGATCGACGCCAACGTCAATGGCAACTCGGCGCGCTGGATCAATCACTCGTGCGATCCCAATTGCGAGGCCGAGGTGCAGGGCACCCGGGTGTTCATCCGGGCGCTGCGCGACATCGCCGCCGGCGAGGAGCTCAGCTACGACTACGGCTTGATCATCGACCAGGAATACACCCCCGAGCTCCTGTCCGAATTCCCTTGTTGGTGCGGCGCGAAAAATTGCCGCGGCACCTTGCTCGCGCCCAAGGACGCTGACGCGAAGGGGAAAAAGAAGAAAAAGAAAGGCAAGAAGAAAAAAAAGGACAGAAAGAAAGCGAAAAAAGACAAAGGCAAAGACCAAAAGAAGGATGAATCCGCGCCATGACGGGGATGATCGAGAACCGCTCTGCCGCGGTCGCCGCCATGGCGCCTGTCGGGGCGCCGGATTTTCTTGCCGCATTGCGCGGCGATCTGCAAGCGCTGTATCCCGGCTTTGAGGTCGAATACCACGCGCAGATCGACTCCACCAACACCGAATTGATGCGGCGCGCGCGCTCTGGTGTTGTCTGCCCGCAACTGCTGGTGGCCGGCCGGCAAAACGCCGGACGCGGGCGTTTGGGCCGGACTTGGCAGAGCGCGCCGCAGGGGGCGGCGCTGACCTTTTCGATCGGCCTGCCGCTCACCCTGCGCGACTGGTCCGGTCTTTCGCTGGCCGCCGGTTGCGCGATCGCACAGGCGCTCGATCCTGATGGCGCCGGCGCGCTGCGCATCAAGTGGCCGAACGACCTGTGGCGCCAGGAACGCAAGCTGGCCGGTATTCTGATCGAAACCGCGCTCGGCGCGCCCAAGGGGGCGATTGCTGAAGGGGCCGAAGCGCCGCGCTACACGGTTGTCGGCGCCGGCATCAATATCGCGCCGCTGGCCGGCGATGGACTGCGTACCGCGCCGGCTTGGGTGCGCGAGTGGCGCCCCGAGGCGAGCGCGCCGCAGTTGCTGCGCATGGTCGCGCCCGGGCTGCTGGCCGGGCTGCTGCGCTTCGCGCGTGAGGGCTTCGGCGCTTTCGCGGCCGACTATGCCGCGCGCGATGCATTGCGCGGGCGCGAGGTCTGCCTGAGCGATGGCGTGACCGGGCGCTGCGCAGGGGTGAGTGCGCGCGGCGAATTGCTGGTGCATACTGCGGCGGGGATGCAAACCGTCACCAGCGCTGAAATCAGCGTGCGGCCCCGTGCGCTTGCTTAGCAATCGGAAATGGGGCTCAAGCCGGGACGGTTCACAACCCTCGGTATGAAATGAAATCGAAGCCTTGGCGCTTATGGCAAGGCATGAGGCCTAACAATCCTCGTCACAACCCGTGGCAATATCCGGAGGCATTGCGAGAATTCGCAACACCGCCGTTGGCGCGAAGGGGCGAAGGGGCGATTTCATATCATTCAGGCCTTTATAAGAACCTGTTTGCGATCTCAAACAGGTTCTAAGACGGCACGCCAGTTCATCATGGGCAGATTCTGAAACCATGCGCACCTTTCTTGTCACGCTTTTTTCCGTGTTGGTGTTGGCCAACCTGCTTTATTTCGCCTGGGCGCAGGGTGTGTTCGTGGGTCTTGGAATGACCCCGGACAGCTTGAACGAACGTGAGCCCCAGCGTCTGACGCACCAGATCCGCCCTGAGGCACTGCGTGTCATCTCCAACCCGGCTCCCGTCCCTGCAGCACCGGGCCCCACGGCATCCGCGCCTGCGCCTGCGGCATCCGCACCGGTACAGCCCGCGCGTCCTTGAAAAAACAACCGCGGCTTGCTGGCGGGGCGCAAGGCCCTGCCGATATGAAAAAGTGACGCGGGCACGCACCGCGTAAAAAATCGTTTAGGATCGCCGGCCGCCCGTAAAAAACGTCCTGCTTTCCTGTGCGGGGACATTTTAAAAAACCGCGCGCTGTCAGTTCTGCTGAGGCGAAAGCGCATAGCAAGGCATCTTGGGGAGGCGAACTGGACGCGCGCGGCGCAAAGTTGCGCGCGCCGTATCACATGAAAATTGAGGCAAATTCATGAAACAGAAAATTCGTATTGGTTTTTCTAAAGGAGGGGATGCCCGGTGTCTTTAATAAAATTTAAATTAGAGTTTAGCGGACCGTTTTTAATGCGGCTCTCCAGTCTTCTTGCGCTCGGTAAAATTGGAGCGATGGTTTACGCCAGGCGCGCCTTTGGACGGCGGCTGGAGCCGACTTGGGATGCTGAATTAGAGATTGCCGTGCTTTTTTTCCGGCGGCAATTCACCAAGGGAATGACCCACTCTAAAATAACCAAAGGGCGGCAAGCTTTTGATAGCCTCCTGTCGGAGACTAAAGACGTTTACGATGTCACGGTCGAATCTTGCGATCAGCCCAAGGGGCACTGGATTATCCCGAAAAAGATTCGCTCCAACGCAACCTTGCTCTATCTTCATGGCGGCGGCTATACGTTTTACGGCGCCGTCAATAAGCGCTTTATTGCGATGGTCGCGCACCATTGTGGCGCCAGGGCGTTCGCTCCGGATTACCGTTTAACCCCCGAACACCCCCACCCGGCGCAGGCTGAAGACGCCTTGGCCGCTTGGCGCTATGTGACCACCTTTACGCCGCCCGAAAATGTGGTTTTGGTCGGCGACAGCGCGGGCGGCCATATGGCGCTCACCCTGTTGCAGAATTTGAAAAAAGAAGGCTTGCCCCAGCCCGCGCTTTGCATCGGGCTGTGCCCGTGGACGGATGTGGGCGAGCGCGGCGCCAGTCTGTATGGCAACAACCGGTGGGATCTGATTCAGGGCTGGATGATGAAGCAATTTTCAGAATGGCTCAATCCTGGCGGCCGTTTTGACCGCGCAGAAATCTCCCCCATTGCACACAATTACAAAGGCCTCGCCCCCATCTATCTGCAAGCAGGCCACCGGGAAGTGATGTGCGACATGATTTCTGATTTCGCCCAGAAGCAGGTCGAGCATGGAGCCGACGTGTTGTTAGATGTCTGGCCGCATATGCCGCACGAATTTCAAGCGTTCGATTTACTCAACCCATCCGCGACGGATGCGCTTGAGCGCATTGGTTTGGCGATTGATGCTTTTGTCGATAAAAAAATGGTATTTGCACGAGGGCCGAACACTGTGCTTGAGCATGGGGTATTTTCTACGCAGCCCAAGGCGCAGGTTAGACAGGTTGAAGCAAAAGCCAACTGATTAATAGGGCGCTGACTGTTTTTTTAGGAGGGGGAATATGGCGGATAGAGCTAATATTTTTGGAAAATCCCAGATTATTCTTGGGGATATGACCAGCCATGGCGGCGTGGTTATTTCTGGCAGCTCAACCAGCGATTGGCATGGGATTCCGATCGCGCGCAAAGGGGACAGGGTTTACTGCCCTCAATGCCCGCCGCACACTTTTGTGATCGCCGAAGGCCTGGAGCACTGCACCGATCATGGGCTGCCCTGGGCATTGGAGGGGCATAAAACGACGTGTGGCGCGGTTTTGATGGCACAAACTGCGCCGGTCAGCGCAGACGCTGCCCTTGCGCTTTCCGAAGGGATCGCAGCGCCTGCGCAGATGACGGATTCAATGCCTGCTGAGGACAAGGTCTATGCGATTCGATTTCAAGCGCTTGACCCGGTCACGGGGATGCCTTCTCCCGCATGCGACTACCTCTTGACAAGAGCAAGCGGCGCTCAGCACAGCGGCACCGCTGATCAGGACGGTTTCACGGAAGTCATTGAAACGACGCGGCCGGAACAAGTCAAGGTGCATTTCATGTTCAAGTCGCCAAAGGGCGATTCCATGACGCGCGAGGACTTGGCCGCATGAACGACATTCGCATCGACGATCTCAAGATCAGCGACTTTGAAACCGTGGCCGGGATGGTAGTCAAGGGGGTGGCTGCGGCGGTGAAGACCGTGCAGGTCGAGGTCAATCACAGGGCGGCGACCCGGCAAGCCATCATCGTTGCGCTTCGAAAAAAGGGGTTCACTTTCGAGACGCGTTCCGATTGGAAGGCGAAACCCGGCGAAGTCAAGGCTGACCTGGATTGGGACTACCGCGGCATCGCGCTGCATCATGCGGGTAACAGTTTTTCATGCGATGCAAACGAAGCAGATCAACTTCGCCAAGCAGAACGAATTGACTTTAAGAGGTTTGGACACATCAGCTACCACTACGCCATTGCCTGCGACGGTACGATTTACGAGGCGCTCGACATTAGGGAAAAGGGAGCGCATATTGAGGACGGGAACACAGGGGTGATTGGTATCGTCATGCTGGCCGACTTGAGTGTCCGTGGAGAGGCTTATAAAGAAGAGTACGCCAACAAACCGTGGCTCGAAAAAATAAAAAAAATAAATGAGTGGGCTTTGGATAAAATTGATCTCACCAATCAAAAACCAACAGACCAAATGACAAAAGCCTTATTTGCCTTGGTCGAGGTCCTGCTGAAGTTCTTTCCAATCACCATGCTTGGCGGCCATCGAGAGTTCCAAAAAATCGCCAATGGTGAAGGGCGTGCCTGTCCTGGCTATTGGGGCATGATGCTTGTGAAAAGGTTGCGACAGAATTACAAGATCGAGGGACCAAAAAAATGACAGGCCGATCTATTGCCTTTTGTCTGACCGTCATTCTGGCCCTCTTGCTGTGGTTGTTCACAGGAATCGAGGAGATCGGCCATGAAGATACCAATATTTATGAGTTTTTTGCTAAACAGACACCCAGTTTCAAGATAATTTTTAAGAATGCGGCTCATTGCGGCGAATGTGATTTACGGCCATGGCGTTTGATGAGCCAAGCCGAACGCGTAAGCTTTGCTGAGTACTGTGCAGTGCGTTTTGGCCTTGATCAGTTAAGACCTTGCTACGCAATTTTTGCAGAAAAACAGCGCATGGCAGACGAGCGACTTGGGGTCAAGCGCGATGAGTCTACTCCGTGAAGCGACGCATCTTTATCGTCCTCACTTTCGGGGTGCCTAAAAAATGACAGGCCGATTTGTTGCCCTTGGTCTGGCCGCAACCCTTGTTTTGCTGCTTTGGTCGTTCACGGGGATCGAGAGGATCGACCGAGAGCACAGAACTGACTATGAATTTTTTGCTAAACAGACGCCCAGCTTCAAAATATTTTTTAAGAATAAGGCCCAATGCGGCGAATGTGATTTACGTCCGTGGCATCTGATGAGCCAGGAGGATCGTGCAAGCTTTGCTGAATACTGTGCGGTACGTTTTGGCCTTGATCTAAAAAGACCTTGCTACGCGATTTTTGCGGAAAGACAGCGTATGGCGAACGAGCGAGTCGGGCTCAAAAACGATGAGCCTGCCCCGTGAAGCGACGCATCTTTATCGTCCTTGCTCTGGCGCTGACAGGCATCGGCGGCTCGGGCATTTTGTGGGCTTTTATGGGGGTCGAGCGGATTGTCGGAGATCACGAAATCGGCGTTTCGTAGGCGCCGTTCATCAAACATCAACCCTCCCTGCAAGTGCGTTTCCAGAACCCAGCGCAAAAGGGATTGGAACAGGTCCCTGTTCAGGCGTTATCCGTGTCCGAGCGCGCTGCTTTCATAAAGTTCTGTACCCTGCGTTTTGGTGAAGCTGACGCAGATCGCTGCGCCGTGCTGATCACCAATCGAAGGGTCTGAGGGGGCATGAGCACCCCTCTTTGGATCATCCCCCCGCCCGCGCCGCCGCCGCGCCGCGTTTGGGGCTGCGGACCAGCAGCAGCAGCGGCAGTGTGGCCGCAGTAATCAGCGCCATGACGATGAAGTCGTCGATGTAGCCCACCAGCGCGCCTTGGCGCGTGACTTCAGCGTTGAGCAGCGCCAGTCCGCGCAAGGTGCTTAGGCTCATCGCGGCGGGGAGATCAGAAAAGCCCGGGTTGCCCGGCACGACGAGGGCGCTGATGTTCGCGTGCGCGCGGATGGTGCCCTCGGTCAGCATGGCCTGCACGATCGAAATGCCCACGCTCGAACCGATGTTGCGCGACAGGCTGAATATGGGCGTGCCTTGGTGACGCAGTTGCGCGGGCAGCGTGGCGAAGGCGGCGGTGGTCAGCGGCACGAAGATGAAACCGATGCCCATGCCCTGGATGAAGCCCGTGGTGATGATGAGGGTGCTGTCCATCTGCGGCGTCATGTGGGACATTTCCCACAGCGCAAAGGCCGTCAACGCGAAGCCGAGGGCCATGATTAGGCGGACATCAATCCGCTGCACCAAACGGCCCACGAGGAGCATGGTGAGCATGGTTCCCATGCCGCGCGGCGCCATGACCAGCCCGGTATACACCACGGGGTAGTCGAGTACGCCCTCCAGCATCGCGGGCAGCAAGGACATGGTGGCGAACAGAATCATGCCGACGATGAAGGCGAACATGCTGCCGGTGATGAAGTTGCGATCCTTGAGCAGGGCGCGGTTCAGGAAGGAGGTGCCTTGCACGGTTGCGGTGTGGACGACGAAGAAGGCGAAGGCAATCAGTGCGCCGGCGGCTTCCAGACGAATTTCCCATGAGCCGAACCAATCGAGCTGTTCGCCGCGGTCCAGGAACATTTGCAGCAGGCCGACCGCCAGGCTGAGTGTGACGAAGCCAAAAATGTCCAGTTTCTCGCTCTTGGGGCGGCTTTCCGGCAGATAGCGCAGGATGCCCAGCGTCGCCATCACCCCCACGGGGACGTTGATGTAGAACACCCAGCGCCAATTGATGTTGTCGGTCAGCCAGCCGCCCAGCAGCGGCCCGAGAATGGGGCCGACCATGATGCCTGCGCTCCATGCGGCCATCGCCTGTCCGATTTTTTCAGCCGGGTTGATATCCAGCAGCACCGCTTGAGACAGCGGCACCAGCGCCGCGCCGAACACGCCCTGCAGCAATCGCGCCATGACGATTTGCGGCAGTGATTCGGCCAGTCCGCACAGTGCCGAGGCGATCGTGAAGCCGATCACCGAGTAGAGGAATACGCGCCGCCGCCCCCAGTGACCACAGAGCCAGCCCGTCAGCGGCAGCGCAATCGCCGAACTGACAATGTAGGAAGTGAGCACCCACATGATTTGGTCCTGCGAGGCTTGCAGGCTGCCTTGCATGTGCGGCAGTGCGACGTTGGCGATGGTGGTGTCCAGGGCCTGCATGATCGTCGCCAGCATGATGGACAGCGTGATCATTCCGCGATGCGGAAAACTATGCGAATTCGATGTTGCGTTCATTGCCCTCCCCCGGGGCCTTTGCCGTTACTCAGCGATCAGCCATCTCGATCAAGCGCGCGTGCACTTTGGCCAATATCGTTAACAATTGCGCGCGTTCAGCAGACTCCAGCACCGCCAGCGCTTGCGTGTTGAGCGCATCGCCGATCTTGAGCGCATCGGCCAGCGCCTCGCGCGCACGCGGCGCCAAGCGCACCTCATTGGCGCGGCGGTCGGACGGACAGGGCTGGCGCACGACCCAGCCCGCGGCAGCCAAACGCTCGCACAGGCTGCCCACAGCCATCGTGCTCAGGTTCACCTGCCGCGCCAGCTCGGTTTGTGACAGGGGCTGGCCCTCACCGTGAATCGCCAGAATGCACAGCACACGGCATTGCGCGCGCGATAAACCGATGCGCTCGCGCGCCAAGCGGTCGAACTGTTCTCCGTAGAGCCGGTCGACATCGTTCACGAGAAAGCCGAAGCGCTGACTGAAATCCCATTTCATGAAGCGCGCAATTGTAAGTATGTTTATTAAATGGCGCCGAAAACGTAAGTAAACGTAAACGTAAACGTAAACGCGAACGTGCGTTCACGCCCTTGCAGCCCAAGCGATGAAACAGCGTGCGCTCGCGAAACAGAGCCTGCGAAACAGGCTCTGAAAAACACGGCGCGATTTCTACAATCAGCGCCTATGAAGCCCCTCATTTACACCCGCGCCCAGCAATTGCCCGCGCTGCTTGCTCAGCGCATCCTCATCCTGGACGGCGCCATGGGCACCATGATCCAGCGGCTGCGTCTGAGCGAAGCGCAGTGCCGGGGCGAACGCTTCAGTGCGTTCGGGCGCGACCTCAAAGGCAATCACGATCTGCTCGCGCTGACGCAGCCGCACGTGATTCAGGATATTCACGAAAGCTATCTGGCCGCCGGCGCCGATATTGTTGAGACCAATACCTTCGGCGCCACGTGCGTCGCGCAGGAGGACTACGGCATGGCTGATCTGGCGCCTGAGATCAACCGGGCGGCAGCACGCATCGCGCGCGCCGCCTGCGACAAATTCAGCACCCCGGACAAACCGCGCTTTGCTGCCGGCGCGCTCGGCCCGACGCCGCGCACGGCCAGCATCAGCCCGGACGTGAACGATCCCGGCGCGCGCAATGTGGACTTCAGCACCCTGCGCGCGGCCTATTACGAACAGGTGCAGGCCTTGGTCGAAGGCGGCGTTGATCTGCTGCTGGTCGAAACCATCTTTGACACCCTCAACGCCAAAGCGGCGCTGTACGCGATCGACGAATACTTCGAGGCCAGCGGCCAGCGCCTGCCCCTGATCATCAGCGGCACGGTCACGGATGCCTCCGGGCGCTTACTCAGCGGCCAGACCGTCACTGCCTTCTGGCACAGCGTGCGCCATGCGCGCCCATTGGCGGTCGGGCTGAATTGCGCGTTGGGCGCGGCGCTGATGCGGCCGTATCTGCAAGAACTCGCACGCGTGGCGGGCGACACCTTCATCAGTTGCTACCCCAATGCCGGGTTGCCCAATCCGATGAGCGAAACCGGCTTTGATGAAACGCCCGAAGTCACCTCGCGCCTGCTGCACGAATTTGCTGCTGAGGGGCTGGTCAACATCGTCGGCGGCTGCTGCGGGACGACGCCTGAGCACATCCGCGCGATTGTTTCGGCGGTGGGCACGATGGCCGCGCGAGCCATTTGATTTGATTTCTCGTTCAAAACAGCAAGAACAGGCCAGCGCGCCAAGTCGACGCTTTGCGGGAACGATGGAATTGGGGTCATTGCTATCGCTTCGAACGAAAAATGGAATGAGATGTCGTGAGAGATCAACAACAGGCGCTTAGAACCTATTTACGATCTCAAATGGCTCACGTTGGGCCGCCCAATCGCCCGATTTCGGCCCAACCCGAAGGGCAGAGGCCTTTTCGGGCGGTCTGCGGCGTTGCAACGCTGGCCCATAGCACGGGCTATGGGCTGCGCGCCGCGCCTTGCATCCCC
>JAITWT010000017.1 GCA_031285125.1 Burkholderiaceae bacterium
GGCGGTCTGCGGCGTTGCAACGCTGGCCCATAGCCGGGCTATGGGCTGCGCGCCGCGCCTTGCATCCCCTCCCGAAAAGGCCTCTGCGTGAGTCATTTGAGATCGTAAACAGGTTCTTAAGGCCGGCATCGCCGGGCTTTTTTAGGAGCGGGGGTGAACCGTGATGGAACGCGCAATCAACATCGACACCCATGCGCTGCGTGATTCGTACCGCGCCCGCAAGCAGGCGCTGCTGCACAACATCAGCGATCCGCGCACCCGCTCGGTGCGCGCCACCCTGCGCCGCCTGAGCGCGCTCACCGATGAAACCCTGCGCGCACTCTGGCGGCAATGCGGGCTCGGCGATCCATTGGCGCTGGTGGCGGTCGGCGGTTACGGGCGCGAGGAGCTGTTTCCCTATTCGGATATCGATGTCCTCATCTTGCTGCCTGAGCCCCCCGCCCAAGGTGGCGGCGGCGGTGAACACGGGAGAAACGCCGCCGCCCGGCCCAATCCGGCCCCCACCGAAATGATCGAAGGCTTCATCAGCCAATGTTGGGATGCGGGCTTGGAGATCGGCTCCAGCGTGCGCACGCCAGACCAATGCCTGGCCGAAGCCGCCAAGGATCTGACCGTGCAAACGGCACTGCTCGAAGTCCGCCTGATTATTGGCTCGCACGATCTGTTCGAGCGATTGCGCCAGCGTTTGGCCGCCTCGATCAAGCCGGCCACCTTCTATGCGGCCAAGATGCAGGAAATGCGCTACCGCCATCAAAAGCACGAAGACACCCCCTACGCGCTCGAACCCAATTGCAAAGAATCGCCCGGCGGTTTGCGCGATTTGCACATCATTTTGTGGATCACCCGCGCCGCTGGGCTCGGCCAGTGCTGGGATGATCTGGCACGCAATGGCTTGGCAACCGCCTTCGAAGTGCGCCAAATCAAACGCAACCAGGCCCTGCTCAGCCTGATCCGCGCGCGCCTGCACGTGATCGCCAAACGGCGCGAAGACCGGTTGCTGTTCGACCTGCAAAGCACCGTCGCCGCCGCCTTCGACGAGTCCCCGCGCGGGGACGGCGACGCTGTCAAAACCAGCGCCGCGCTCATGCGCCGCTACTACTGGGCTGCCAAAGCCATCAGCCAGCTCAGCGAAATCCTGCTGCTGAACATCGCCGAGCGCATCGAGCCCGTGCATGCGCAAGCAACGCCGATCAATGCGCGCTTCCTGCTCGATCCCAACGGCATGATCGAAGTCACCCGCGACGACCTGTACCGCCATCAGCCGCACGCGATTCTCGAAACCTTCCTGCTGTACGAGCAGACCATTGGCGCCAAAGGTCTGTCGGCGCGCACCTTGCGCGCGCTGTACAACACGCGCGACGTCGCCAATGCGCGCTTTCGCAGCGACCCGGAAAACCATCGCAGCTTCATGCGCATCCTGATGCAGCCGCGCGGCATCACGCACGCACTGCGGCTGATGAACAAAACCTCGGTCCTGGGCCGCTACCTGTGGGCCTTCCGGGGCACCGTCGGGCAGATGCAATACGACTTGCTGCACGCCTACACGGTCGACCAGCACACCCTGATGGTGCTGCGCAACATGCGCCATTTCTTCATGGCCGAGCACGCGCACGAATACCCCTTCTGCTCGCAACTGGGCGCCGGCTGGGACAAGCCCTGGGTGTTGTACCTGGCCGCCCTGTTCCACGACATTGGCAAAGGCCGGGGCGGTAACCACTCGCGCCTGGGCGCGCAGGAAGCGCAACGCTTCTGCCGCCGCTGCAGCGTCCAGGCGATCGGCGCCGAATACGGCATTGCCGCGCCAGAGGCCCGGCTGATCGAATTTCTGGTCTCCGAACATCTGACCATGAGCCAGGTCGCGCAAAAGCAGGATCTGGGCGATCCGGACGTCATTGCCGCTTTCGCACACCGTGTCGGCAACGAGCGTTACCTCACCGCGCTGTACCTGCTGACGGTGGCCGACATCCGCGGCACCTCGCCCCACGTGTGGAGCGCCTGGAAAGGCAAGCTGCTTGAAGATCTGTACCGCGCGACCCTGCGCGTGCTGGGCGGGCGCATGCCCGATCCCGGCGCCGAAGTCGAAGCGCGCAAACGCGAGGCGCTTGCCGCCTTGACGAATCTCGCGGCGCCCGCCGATCCGGCCCTGCCCTCCTCACCCTCCGCGCCTGGCCTGTCCTCCCCGCTGCCGGTGCCGGTTCCCGTGCCGCCGCCCCCGCTGCGCGCGGCCTTGTGGGACACCCTCGGCGTGAGCTACTTCATGCGCCACGATGCGCAGGAAATCGCCTGGCACACCTTGCAACTGTCGCACTACGTACCGCCCAAGGGTACGCCGATGGACCGTCATGCGGCGCCGATCGTGCGCGTGCGCCGCTCGCCGCTGGGCGAGGGCTTGCAGGTGCTGGTCTATACCCCCGACAAGAACGATCTGTTCGCACGCATTTGCAGTTACTTCGACCAGGCCTCGCTAAGCATTCAGGATGCCAAAGTGCACACCGCCAGCAATGGCTATGCGCTCGACACCTTTCAGGTGGTCGCGACTTTCACGCCCAGCTCCGAGCGCGAACTGATCCGCACGGTCGAAACCGGCCTGGCGCACGCGCTCACACAAACCGGTGAACTGCCCCCGCCCCGGCGGGGCCGCCTCTCGCGCCGCGTGAAAAGCTTCCCGGTCACGCCGCAGGCCAGCCTGGCGCCTGACGACAAGGCCCAGCGCTGGCTGCTGGACATCAGTGCGAGCGACCGCATTGGCCTGCTTTACGGCATTGCCCGGGTGCTGGCGCGCCACCACCTGAACCTGGAGCTGGCCAAGATCATGACCTTGGGCGAACGCGTCGAAGACACCTTCCTGATTGACGGCCCGGAACTGGATGATCCACGACGGCAAATGGAAATAGAAACGGAACTGGTTGCGGCGCTGACGGGGAAATAGCACCGGCGGCCTGGCCTGGTTTCAGTGCTGATCCGCCGCACCCGGCGCGCGCGGATTACGCGAATTGCGCTGATTGCGTGGCCCGCGCAAAATGACGACGATGTCCGATCTAACGCAACCCAGCATCGAAGCCCCCCGATCGCTCGCCCATGAATACCGAACCGCGTCTGCCTGCGACCGCATCGCCGCCGCCAAAGCATGGTGCGCGACTTCGTACGCTGTTTCCGCACAACCCGCACAGCCCGCGCAGCATCAGGCGCGATGTGCTGGCCGGACTCTCGATCACCGGGCTGCTGCTGCCCAGCACGATCGCCTATGCGGATATCGCGGGCCTGCCGCCGCAAGCCGGGCTGGTCAGCCTGCTCGCGGGGCTGGTGATTTATGGGTTGATCGGATCGAGCCGTTTTGCCATCGTTTCGGCCACTTCATCCTCAGCCGCGGTGCTGGCGGCGGCCACGCTGTCCGCCCCGGATATCGCCCCCTACACCTTCGCCGCGGCGCTGGTCATCAGCACCGGCGTGCTGTTCCTCCTGGCGGGCGCGGCGCGGCTGGGCGCGATCGCGTATTTCATCTCGCTGCCGGTGCTGCGCGGCTTCAGTTTTGGATTGGCGCTGACGATCGTCATCCTGGAGCTGCCCACCGTCTTCGGTCTGACGACACACCACCACACGGCCCTGTATCTGGCATTCGAACTGGCGGGCCAACTCGCTCGCACCAACCCCTATAGCACCGCGCTGGGTGCAGTGGCGCTGATCGCGCTGTTCGCATTGGAGCGCTGGAAACGGTTGGCGCGTGTTCCGGCCACGCTGCTGGTGATCGTGCTGGCGCTGGCGGCGGGCTACTGGATCGCCTGGTCTCGTTACGGCATCGCCGTGGTCGGCGCAATCAACCTGGAACACATCAGCCTGAGCCTGCCCGGGATGGACCGCATGCAGTGGATGCAGAGCATGGAACTGAGTTTTGCGCTGATGTTGATTCTGTATGCGGAGTCGTATGGCTCGATTCGCGGCTTCGCGCTCAAGCACGGCGATGCGATTTCGACCAACCGCGATCTGGTCGCCCTCGGCTGTGCCAACTTGGTCTCGGGCCTGCTGCACGGAACGCCGGTGGGCGCGGGCTATTCGGCCACGGCGGCCAACGAGGCGGCAGGCGCGCAAACGCGGCGGGCCGGGTTGTGCGCCGCCGCGGTGGTTGCGTTCATCATCGTCGTGTTCCCGCCGCTGCTGGCGCGCATTCCAGAACCGGTGCTGGCAGCGATCGTGATTTTTTCCGTCAGCCATTCGCTGCATCCGTCGGTATTCAAGCCGTACTGGACCTGGCGGCGCGACCGGCTGGTCGTCATCGCCGCGCTGCTGGCCGTGCTGACGCTGGGCCTATTGCATGGCCTGCTGGCGGCGATCGGCGTCAGTCTGCTGCTGACCTTGCGCAAGCTTTCGGAGCCGAAGGTGTGCGTACTGGGCCGGCTGCGCAGCAGCCATGATTTCGTCGATACCGCTTTGCACGCCGATGCGCACCCGATCGACGGCCTGCTGATCGTGCGGCCCGAGACGCCGCTGTTCTTCGCCAACACCGAACGCGTGCTGGGCAAAGTGCGCGCCCTGCTCGATACCCAGCAAGACGCATCGCGCGAGGGCCATGGCATCCGCGCCGTCATGCTCAGTCTGGAGGAAACACCGGACCTGGATGGCTCGGCGATCGAAGCCTTGCGCACCTTCGCCGATGAATGTTCGGCACGCGGGCAGCGCTTGATCCTGGCACGCCTGAAGCCCGCCGCCCTGAGGGTTCTCACGCGCGCCGCCAATGACACCCTGCGCCCGGACATGTTCAGCGAACTCAGTGTCGATGAATGCGTGCAATCGCTGGTGCAACAACCCGCGCCAGCCCACGGCGGGTGAGGCTATGGACGGGCGCGCTCCTGTCGCAAAATCGGCCTCACCATGTCCCGTAATGCCCTTGTCCTTTTTTCCGGCGGCCAGGATTCGACCACCTGCCTGGCTGATGCCCTGAGCCGCTATTCACACGTCGAAACGCTCGGCTTCGACTACGGCCAGCGCCATCGCATCGAAATCGAGGTGCGCCGCACCGTGCTGGCGCGTCTGCGCGAAAGCTTCCCGCAGTGGGCCGCGCGCCTGGGCGACGATCATTTGCTGGACGCGCGCGTGCTTGGTCAGGTCGGCACATCGGCCCTGACCCAGGATGTCGCCTTCGCCATGCAAGCCGACGGCCTGCCCAACACCTTCGTGCCCGGGCGCAACCTGCTGTTTCTCACGCTCGCGGGCGCACTGGCGTACCGGCGCGGGCTGGATGTGCTGGTGATCGGCGTGTGTGAAACCGACTACAGCGGCTATCCGGACTGCCGCGACAACACCATCAAAGCGATGCAACTGGCGCTCTCGCTCGGCCTGGAGCGCCCGCTGGCGATCGAAACCCCGCTGATGTGGATCGACAAAGCCCAGACTTGGGCGCTCGCACACCGGCTCGGCGGCGATGCGCTGGTGCGCCTGATCGTGCAAGAAACGCACACCTGCTACGAAGGTAACCACACCCTGCGCCACCCCTGGGGTTATGGCTGCGGCACCTGCGCTGCTTGCCAGTTGCGCGCACGCGGATGGGAAGGCTATAAGCGAGATTCCCCCAACCCAAGATCTCAAGAAAGCCCAGCACCATGACCTTCACTCAGATCTACCAAAGCAAGCGCATGAGCGCCGGCGATGCCGTGCGCCTGGTGCGCAATGGCGACACCATCATCGTGCCCACGGGCGCCGCCGAGCCTGCACGCCTGCTGAGCGCGCTGTCCGAGCAACGGCGCGATTTCCATGGTGTGCGGGTCTCGCAAATTCTGCCGATCAAAAAGTTCGATTACTTCGACCCCGAGACGGCCGGCAACGTGCGCCCGGCCGCTTACTTTTTTGGCGGCCCTTCGCGCCCGGGCGGGCAGGCCGGCTGGATCGACTATGTGCCGGGGCATTTTTCCGAGCTGCCCAAGATCATCAAAGACGGTTTGACGCCCGCGGACGTGGTTTTCAGCCTGGCTTCGACCATGGATGAAGAGGGCTATTTCTCGCTCGGGCTCGCGCCGGACTACACCCTGGCCGCCGTGAGCAAGGCGCGGGTGGTGGCGCTGGAGGTCAATCCTCATGTGCCCTATTCCTTGGGCGCGTGCCGCGTGCATATTTCGCAGGTCGGCGCGCTGGTCGAAAGCGAGGACGAATTGCCCGCGGTCGGCCTGCCCGCCATCGGCGCGGTGCAGGAGGCGATCGGTAAATACGTGGCCGAAATGATTCCCGATGGCGCCACCTTGCAAATCGGCTACGGCGGCATCCCCGATGCCGTGGTCATGCAACTGACGCACAAACGCGATCTGGGTATACATACTGAAATGATCGGCGACGGCATCCTGACACTGGTTGAAGCCGGCGTCGTCACCAACCGGAAAATTACCACCCACCCCGGAAAAATGTATGCGACTTTCGCGCTCGGATCGAAAAAGCTCTACCAGTTCATGCACCGCAACCCGATGCTGGAAATGCACCCGGTAGACATCACCAATGACCCTTGCCTGGCCGGGCGCAACGACCAGCTCATCTCCATCAACGCCACCATGCAGGTGGATTTTGTCGGTCAATGCGGCTCGGAAACGCTGGGCAGCGCGCCCATCTCGGGCACCGGCGGCCAGACCGATTTCGCGCGGGCGGCCAATCGTTCCAGCGGCGGCAAAAGCTTCATCGTGATGCCATCGACGGCCAAGAACGACACCATTTCGCGCATCATGCCCACGCTCACGCCGGGCACGCATATTTCTACGAGCAAGAACGATGTGAACTATGTGGTGACCGAATACGGCGTCGCGCAATTGCGCGGCAAATCAGCGTTTCAGCGAACGCAGGCGCTGATCAACATCGCACACCCCAAATTCCGCGATGAACTGCGCGAGGCGGCGCGCAAGATGCGGCTGATGTAAAAAAATCCCCCGCTCGTGGCAGGGGGATTTTCCGGGCCATTCAAGCGCAAGGGGCAAGCTCAAGCGGCTTCCCGGCTCGCCCGCCTGCGCTCGTGGTCCGTCAGGTAGCGTTTGCGCAGGCGGATGCTTTTGGGCGTAATTTCAACCAGTTCGTCATCCTCGATAAATTCAACCGCATATTCGAGCGTGAGGATGATCGGCGGGGTGATTTTGATCGCGTCTTCCTTGCCCGCGACACGGAAGTTGGTTAACTGCTTGGTGCGCACGGCGTTGACGACCAAGTCGTTGTCGCGGCTGTGTATGCCCACGATCATGCCCTCATAGACCGGATCGCCGGGTTTGACGAACATGCGGCCGCGGTCGTCGAGCTTGCCCAGCGCATAGGTGACGATTTCGCCATCGTCCATGCTGATGAGCACACCGTTTTTGCGCGATTCGATTTCGCCTTTGTACGGCTCGTAACCATCGAAAATGTTGCTGGCCAGCCCGGTGCCGCGCGTAAGGTTGAGAAATTCGTTCTGGAAACCGATCAGCCCGCGCGCGGGAATGCGGTATTCGAGCCGGGTGCGGCCCCGGCCATCGGGCTCCATGTTGACCAGCTCGGCTTTGCGCAGACCCAGCGCTTGCATCACGCCGCCCTGATGCTCGTCCTGAACGTCGACCGTCAGCAGTTCGACCGGCTCGCAACGCTCGCCGTCGATCTCGCGGAACACCACGCGCGGTTTGGAAACGGCCAGTTCGTAGCCTTCACGGCGCATGTTTTCGAGCAGAATGGTCAGGTGCAATTCGCCCCGGCCCGAGACCTCGAACACGCCGTCCTCGGCGGTCTCCTTCACACGCAGCGCGACGTTGCTTTGCAGCTCGCGTTGCAGGCGATCCCAGACCTGGCGGCTGGTGACGTATTTGCCTTCGCGGCCGGCCAGCGGGCTGGTGTTGACGCAGAAGTTCATCGTCAACGTCGGCTCGTCCACCCTGAGCATGGGCAGCGGCCGGGGGTCGAGCGGATCGGTGAGAGTGACGCCAATCCCGATGTCTTCGATTCCGTTGATCAGCACGATATCCCCCGGGCCGGCACTGTCGGCTTGCACGCGATCGAGCCCCTCGAACTTGAGCACCTGCGCAATACGGCCCCGGTTGCTTTTACCCTCGGGGCCTTCCATCACAAGCACTTCCATGTTGGGCTTGATCGTGCCCGCGCTGATGCGCCCGACGCCGATGCGCCCGACGTAGGTGGAGTAATCGAGCGAGGAAATTTGCAGTTGCAGCGGCGCCGCCGGATCGCCCTGGTGCGCAGGCACGTGCCGAAGGACGGTTTCGAACAGAGCCGACATGTCCGGGCCCCACTGTTCGCCGGGCGCTCCTTCCTGCAGCGAGGCCCAGCCGTTCAGGCCGGAGGCATAGACGACCGGGAATTCAAGCTGCTCGTCGGTAGCGCCGAGTTTGTCGAACAGATCGAAAGCGGCGTTGATGACGTAGTCCGGGCGCGCGCCGGGTTTGTCCACCTTGTTGACCACGACGATGGGTTTCAGGCCCAGCGCGAGCGCTTTCTTGGTGACGAAGCGCGTCTGCGGCATCGGGCCTTCCTGCGCATCGATCAGCAGCACCACACCATCGACCATCGACAGCGCACGCTCGACCTCGCCGCCAAAGTCAGCGTGCCCGGGCGTGTCAACGATGTTGATGTGGGTGCCTTGCCAACTGACGGCACAGTTTTTGGCGAGGATGGTGATGCCGCGTTCTTTTTCGAGATCGTTGCTGTCCATCACGCGCTCGCTGACCTTTTCGTTGGCGCGGAAAGTGCCGCTCTGACGCAGAAGCTGGTCAACCAGCGTGGTCTTGCCGTGGTCAACGTGGGCGATGATGGCGATGTTACGGATGGGTAAGGTGCTGATGCTCATGATGTGCGTTCCAGAATTTTTTGTTGCAGGGTTTGTTCAATTTCGAGAGGGTTCAGTAGGCGCTGCGCAATCAGCTCACCGGATCGGATATGTGCCGTGCCCAGAAAAACGCCGGGGCCGGATTCCTGATTTCGCCCCGGTTGTGCCGGCGCTGGCGCAAATACGGCGGCCGCCGCGGCATCCGCCCATGGCCCGCGCCGCCGCAGGCCGGAGAGAAAACGCCCGGCATCCTGCGCGTCCAGATCGATGCGCACATGATCAGCCACCAGCGATTCGACCGGCAGCAGACAGGCCAGCCGCTGTGCTTCGTCCATCGCTTCGAGCGCTTCGAGCGTCACGCAATGCGCCAAATCGAAAGCGCCCGTTGCCTTGCGCCGCAAGCTCCTGAGATGGGCCCCGCAGCCCAGCGCTTGGCCGATGTCTTCGGCCAGCGTGCGAATGTACGTGCCCTTGCTCACGCGCGCCACAAGTTCGATCGTGCACGGTCCGCTCAGGCGGATGTCCAACCGGTGCACCGTGACCGCGCGCGCGGCGCGTTCGACCGCAATCCCGGCGCGCGCGTAGTCGTACAGCGCCTTGCCGTCTTTTTTGAGCGCACTGTGCATGGGCGGAATCTGCTGGATCGTTCCGGTCAATTCAGCGGCCACGCGCACCAAGTCCTGCGCCTCCACCTGCACCGCGCGTTCGTCGATGACAGCGCCCTCGGCATCGCCGGTGCTGGTGCGCACGCCCAGTTGGGCGACGGCGGCATAGGTTTTATCGGCATCGAGTTGGAGCTGGCTGAACTTGGCGGCCGCGCCGAAACACAGCGGCAGCACGCCCGTGGCTAACGGATCCAGCGTGCCGGTGTGGCCCGCTTTTTCGGCGCGCAACAGCCACTTGGCCTTTTGCAACGCCTGGTTGCTCGAAAGGCCGATGGGCTTATCCAGCAACAACACCCCATGCACAGGGCGCCGTTGCACCCGTGTGCGTGGCGCTTGCATCATTCAGTCGTCTTTGGCACGCGAGGCGACGGCGCGCTCGATCAACGCATTCAGATCAGCCGCGCGCTCGGCGGTGCGGTCAAACTGGAAATGCAGCGTCGGCACCGTATGGATGCGCAAACGCTTGAACAATGCATTGTGCAGAAAACCGGCGCTCTGATTGAGCGCATCCTGGGTTTCCTGCGGATCGCCCACGAGCACGCTGAAAAACACCTTGGCATGCGCGTAATCGGGAGTGATTTCGACGCTTTGCAGCGTAATCATGCCCACACGCGGATCCTTGAGCTCGCGCGCGATCAGTTGCGTCAGATCACGCTGGATCTGGTCGGCAATCCTGAAGGCGCGGTTGGGCCGGGTGGAGTGTTTGGCGGGCATGGGAGGGGCTTTTTCCGATATTTCGAAGACGCGCGCGCTTACAGCGTACGCGCAATCTCCTTGATCTCGAAGATTTCCAGTTCATCACCCTCTTTGATATCGCTGTAGTTCTTGAGCTTGATACCGCACTCGAAGCCTTCGCGGACTTCGCGCACGTCATCCTTCATGCGTTTGAGCGATTCGATCTCTCCGGTATAGACCACCACATGATCGCGCAGCAGGCGGAAATGCGCCGTGCGCGTGACGTGGCCTTGCGTGACGTAGCAGCCCGCGACCGTACCGATCTTGGAGGCGACGAACACCGTGCGAATCTCGACATGGCCGATGATTTCCTCGCGCCGTTCGGGCGCGAGCATGCCGGCCATCGCCTGTTTGAGTTCATCAACGGCGTCGTAGATGATGCCGTAGTACTTGATATCGACGTTGTTGCCCTCGGCCAGCTTGCGCGCGCCCGCATCGGCGCGCACGTTGAAGCCAATGACGACGGCGTTCGAGGCAATCGCCAGATTCACGTCAGACTCGCTGATGCCGCCCACACCCGCGTACACCACTTGCATCTTGACCTCGTCGGTCGAGAGCTTGAGCAGCGATTGCGACAGCGCCTCTTGCGAGCCCTGCACGTCCGCTTTGATGATGATCGGCAGCGTTTTGACTTCGCCTGAGGCCATCTCGGCAAATACGTTTTCAAGCTTAGCGGCCTGTTGCTTGGCCAGCTTGGTATTGCGGAATTTGCCCGCGCGATAGGTGGCGATTTCACGTGCGCGGCGCTCGTCAGCCAGCACCATCAGCTCATCGCCGGCCTGCGGCACTTCAGTGAGGCCCTGAATTTCGACGGGGATCGAGGGGCCGGCCTCTTTCAGGCTCTGACCGTTCTCGTCGAGCATGGCACGCACACGGCCATAGGTCTGGCCGACCAGCAAAGCATCGCCGACCTTGAGCGTGCCCGATTGCACCAGAACGGTCGCCACGGGACCGCGCCCTTTGTCGAGCTGCGCCTCAATCACCAGGCCCTTCGCCGCGGCGTCCACGGGCGCCTTGAGCTCCAGCACTTCGGCCTGCAGCAGCACTTGTTCGAGCAAGTCGTCCACACCGAGCCCGGTTTTCGCCGAGACCTCGACAAACGGCGAATCGCCGCCGAACTCCTCCGGCACCACTTCCTCGGCCACCAGCTCGCTCTTGACGCGCTCGGGATTGGCGTCCGACTTGTCGATCTTGTTGATGGCCACCACGATCGGCACCTTGGCCGCTTTGGCGTGGCGAATGGCTTCCTTGGTTTGCGGCATGACGCCATCGTCGGCGGCCACGACCAGGATGACGATATCAGTGGCCTGCGCGCCGCGCGCACGCATGGCGGTAAAGGCCTCGTGGCCGGGGGTATCCAGAAAACAGATCATGCCGCGCGGCGTCTGCACGTGATAGGCGCCGATGTGCTGCGTGATGCCACCGGCCTCACCCGCAGCGACCTTGGCACGGCGGATGTAGTCGAGCAGCGAAGTCTTGCCGTGATCAACGTGACCCATCACAGTGACCACCGGCGCACGCGGCAAGGCATCGGCCTGCGCCTGCTGCTTTTCTTCGTCGGTAAAGGCTTCGGGATCGTCCAGCGCCGCGACCACGGCATGGTGACCCATCTCTTCGACCAAAATCATCGCCGTATCCTGGTCGAGCGGCTGGTTGATGGTGGCCATCTGGCCGAGCTTCATCAACTGTTTAATGACTTCGGAGGCCTTCACGGCCATTTTGTGCGCCAGCTCAGCCACGGTAATGGTTTCAGGCACGTGCACTTCAAGCACACGCGCCTCCACCAAAGCGGCTGGCGCGCGCTGCTCTTCGTGAACGCGCTCACCGCGGCGTCCGCCGCGCGGGCCCGCGCGCCAATTACCGCCGCGGTTCACACCGCCGCTGCTATCCCCGCGCGTTTTGATTTCCTTCTTCTTGGCCGGATCGCCAGCCCAACTGGAAGATAGCTTGACCGATTTAACTTCCTTGCCCACGCTCGCCTTGCCCGGACCGCCTTTGCCCGCGCCGGCCTTGCCCGCGCCAGCCGGAGTGCCCGCTGCCCCTGTTGCCGCGGCGCCAGAAGCAGAGCGCGCACCTACGCCAGTAGGTTTGTGCAGCGTGCCCTTGACGCCGGGCTTGGCAGCCTCTGGCTTGCGCGCCCTTTCAGGTTTGGGCGCGGTGAGCACGCGCGTCGGCGCATTGAGCATCATGCGAATCGCTTCAGCCTCGGCCAACGCCTTGCGGCGGTTTTCTTGCAACTCTTTCGCACGTGCGGCCTCGCGCGCGGCTTCTTCGGCCGCACGTGCCTTGGCTTGGGCTTCAGCCGCAGCCTTGGCATCCGCTTGCGCCTTGGCCCGGGTCTGCTCGCGTGCCTTGGCCGCAGCAATGGCGGCGACCTCCTCAGCAGCGATTTGTGCTGTATTTTTCGCGTCCTTGACGACTTGTTCTGAATCCGTTGCGCTCATCGGCTCTTTTGCACTCTTGCTTTTAGCGTCTTTCTCGCTCTTGGCAGCCTTGGCGATTTCTGCATCGCCTGACTGATCCTGCACCGGCCCGGCAGCCGGTGCGACGGCCGCTTCAGCCGTTTGTGCCGCCTCAATAGACTCGGCTTTCGATTCGACTTTCGATTCGGCCTTGGCGGCTTGAGCCGCCTCTTCAGCGGCCTGCGCCTCCTGGCGCGCACGCGCTTCAGCTTCCTCGCGCTGGCGGCGCTTTTCAGCCAAATCTTCTTCCTGCCGGCGTATCAACTCGGCCTGGCGGCGCGCCTCTTCCTCGCGGCGGACCAACTCGGCCTGATCGATCGGCGGCGGCTCGACCGGTTTGGCCGCTGCAACACTGACGGGCGCATCGTCACGCTGGATGAAGGTACGTTTCTTGCGCACCTCGACCTGAATGGTGCGCGCCTTGCCTGTCGCATCGGCCTGCTTGATTTCACTGGTGGACTTTTTCATCAGCGTGATCTTTTTGCGCTCCGGCGCTGCCGTGCCGTGGCTGGCCTTGAGAAAGCCCAACAGACGCTGCTTGTCGGACTCGGTCAGCGGATCAGTGATGGCGGATTTATTCACACCCGCACTCTTAAGCTGTTCAATCAACAGTTCGGGCGTCTTATTGAGTTCGCGTGCAAACTGTGTAACGGTGGTGCTGGACATATCTGGTTCTCGCCTCCATAACATCACTCTTGATCGCTGAACCAATGTTCGCGCGCCTTCAGGATAAGCGCCTTGGCTTCGCTCTCGCTTTGATCGGTGATCTCGGTGAGCTCATCGACCGCAAGATCGGCCAGATCGTCGCGCGTGTGCACGCCAGCGGCGGCCAGTTTCGGGATCAGCGCCGCATCGAGCCCTTGCAAATCGCGCAGGTCTTGCGAAACCGTGCCGACGGTATCTTCCTTGGCGATTTCCATGGTGAGCAACGCGTCCTTAGCGCGGGTGCGCAACTCGTTGACAGTTTCTTCGTCGAAACTTTCAATTTCAAGCATTTCTGCCAAGGGCACGTAAGCAACCTCTTCCAGGCTGGTAAAACCTTCGGCAATCAGAATATCGGCGATTTCCTCGTCGACATCGAGTTTTTCCATGAACAGCTTGCGGCTGGTATCGGTTTCCTGCGCTTGCTTTTGCGCGGATTCGCTGGCGTCCATGATGTTGATTTTCCAGCCCGTCAAATCGGAAGCCAAGCGCACATTCTGCCCGCCGCGGCCAATCGCAATAGCGAGATTTTCTTCGTCCACGACGACATCCATCGCGTGCTTTTCTTCATCGACGACGATTGAACTGACATTGGCGGGCGCCAAGGCGCCGATCACGAACTGCGCCGGATCCTCGCTCCACAGGACGATATCCACGCGCTCGCCGGCGAGCTCATTGGTCACCGCATTGACACGGGTCCCGCGCACCCCCACACAAGTGCCGATGGGATCGATGCGCTTGTCGTGCGAAAGCACGGCAATCTTGGCGCGGCTGCCCGGATCACGCGCACAGCTTTTGACTTCCAGCAGGCTCTGCTCGATTTCAGGCACCTCCTGGCGAAACAGCTCGGTCATGAATTCAGGCGCGGCACGCGACAGGAGGATCGGCGCGCCGCGCAGCGTCAGATCGACCTCCATGATCATCGCACGCACGCGGTCTCCCGTGCGCAGGTTTTCCTTCGGAATCATCTCGCTGCGGCGCAAGCGTCCTTCGACGCGCCCGGCTTCGACGATGACATCGCCCTTGTCCAAACGCTTGACCGTACCGCTGAAAATCTTTTCTCCGCGCGACATGAAGTCGTTGAGCAGCATCTCACGCTCGGCGTCACGGATTTTTTGCAGGATGACCTGTTTGGCCGCCATCGCGCCGATGCGGCCAATCGGCACGGATTCGACAGGCTCCTCGATATATTCATCGACCTGAATATCAGGCACCTCTTCGCGCGCTTCGAACAGCAAGATTTCCTGATCGGGCAATTGCAGACCGGCCTCGTCCGGCACGACATGCCAGCGACGGAATGTTTCGTAATCGCCACTCTCGCGGTTGACAGCCACGCGGACATCGACCTCGCCAGGATAAAGCTTCTTGGTTGCTTGTGCCAAGGCGGCCTCGACTGCACCAAAGACCACGTCACGCTCAACGTTCTTCTCGCGCGAGATCGCATCCACCAACATCAACATTTCGCGATTCATTGTCACCACACTCCTCGATTAATCCGGCAACACAGTGCCGGCAGCATTCAAATCCAGAAAAACCGGTTGGCTACGGGCCTTGCGACCTTTGAAGTCGACGATCGGAGCCAGACGGGCTTCGCGCAATTCATCGAGCGTGAAGCCTAGCGCCTGCAACGGTTGCGCCGCGCGCCTGGCGCTGGCCTTCTTGCCCTCCTTGCGCCCAGGGCTGGGCGCCGGCGCATCGCTCCAGACGATCTGCCAACGCCCCGGCTCGACACATTCGAGCAGGCCGCGAAACTTCTTGCGGTTGGCCGCCAATGGCGTGGCCGCCTGCATACGCGCCGAGCCGATCGGCTCTTTCAGGACGATATCAATCACCGCGCCCGCGAAACGCTGGAAATCGCGCTCGCCGCGCAGCAGCCGGTCGATGCCCGGCGAAGAGACTTCCAGACGCTTGTAATCAATGCCTTCGACTTCGAGCACATATTGCAACTGGCGCGTGACGCGCTCGCAATCATCGGTCGTGACGGCAGGCTCGGCGTCGGCCGCAGCGGGAAGCGGTCCGTTCGCACTTTCACTGTCTGGGCCGCCGTCTAGGTCGCCTTGACCGTGCTGCGCCCCGCCCTGCCAAGGCAAGTCAATCGTCACGCGCAGCAAACCGCCTGCCGAGCGTTCGATCTCGACCAATTCGTAGCCGAGCCCGGCCACGGTTTGTTCCACGGTCTGCTGCAGTGTCACGTGTTGCGGTAGTGCGTTTGCTCGTTCAAAGCTGCCTGAACAGCGGCGCTTAGGGCGCTTCAGACGCTTGGGCGCCGGACAGGCTCGAAATGGATCAACCAATAAAAAACGGGCGGTGTACCCGCCCGTTTGGTCGTGAGCTTTCGATTATAGCGGGATTATTGTGTGATGTCAGCCGCGCGCGCCCTCTTCCCCCTCCTACCCGGCTCGTCGCTCATGCGCAGCACAACAAATTTATTGCTTGCGATTGTTTGCGATTATTTTGATCTGCCACTACCATAACTGGAGCTTTTCTAGGAGAGGGCGAGGGATTCGTGCAGGGAATTCTTGAATAAAGAAGGACGTAGCCATGAACCATCGTTACCGTGCTGTTTTCGACCGTCTTCTCGGCACCAGGCAAACGGCTTGGGAATTGACAAAGGGGCGCGGCACGCCCGGGCTCCGGCCTGAAGGCGGGTTTTGGAGGGTTACACCAACCGCGCTGAGCGGTTCTCTGGTGACGTCTCTGATTGCGCTGGGTACGCTGACCGTTGCCCATCCGGCCTTCGCCCAGTGCGTTCCGGCCACCGCGCCCGCCACCGGCCAGACCGTCACCTGCACCGGCAGCAGCACGACGCCGGTCAA